>JAITOY010000046.1 GCA_031289775.1 Synergistaceae bacterium | reverse complement strand
CCTGGTCCAAACCGTCGCCTACGACCACAAGGACGCTGAAACGGAATCGTTTGCCTCCCTTTACTACCTTGCTCACCCTGTTTATGGATACGACGCGCTCACTGAGCTCCATACCCCTGCTGCTGTAATTTTTATTAGATTGATTTTGGGTTGCCAACGTCTTCCCTCCCTAGAACTTCAGGCCAGCCTCGCGAGCGGCGTCGGCGAACGCTTTTACCCGCCCCTGAAAAATATGCCCTCCGCGGTCGAACACTACAGTGGTAATGCCTTTCGCGAGCGCCCTCTCGGCTATAAGTTTGCCGACGCTCTTAGCCGCCTCCTGGTCTCCCCCGCCCTTGAGTGCCGCTACAAGCGGCTTCTCAAGAGATGAGGCCGCCAGAAGAGTGTGTCCCGCCTCGTCGTCTATAACCTGAGCGTAAATATGCTTCAGACTCCGAAAAACACAGAGCCTCGGACGCTCCGGCGTTCCGGCGACCCGCTTGCGCAGGCGGCGATGGCGGTGTTCTCGCATTTCATTGCGGCTGCGAATTTTAATCATATTCCCTCACCTCGCCCTTACTTGCCGCCGGCCTTGCCGGCCTTGCGTATTACGTACTCGCCAACGTAGCGGATGCCTTTGCCCTTGTAGGGCTCCGGAGGCCTGTAACCCCTGATGTTCGCGGCGGTCTGCCCAACAAGCTGCTTATCTATACCACGGACTATCACTTTCGTTGGACCTTCGACCGCCAGCTCGATCCCGTCCGGCGGTACGACCTCGACCGGGTGCGAGAAGCCAAGCGCCAGCACAAGATTTTTCCCCTGCATCTGCGCGCGGTAACCAACGCCTATTATCTCGAGCACTTTCTCAAAGCCATGGTTTACCCCTACGACCATGTTGCTCAAAATGGCCCTCGTCATGCCATGGGCTGCTTTGACGTTCTTCTGGTCGTTCTTGCGAATGACCGAAAGTTGTCCTCCGTCGAACGACACAGATATGTCTGGCATAAACCCAAAGGAAAGAGTGCCCTTCGAGCCTTTCACCGTGACCTCCCTGGCCTCGATTTTAACGTCGACACCTTTAGGGAGTGGAACTGGTTTACGCCCTATACGAGACATCGCTACCCCTCCCTACCAGACGTAGCACATGACTTCGCCGCCGAGGCCGCTTCTGCGCGCCTCCGCGTCCGTCATGAGGCCGCTGGAAGTCGAGATAAGCGCTATGCCAAGACCGCCCATAACCTTCGGTACGTCCTCTTTATGGACGTAAATGCGGCGCCCAGGCTTGCTTATCCGCCTCAGTCCCTGAATTACCCTCTCTCTTCCGGCGCCGTAACTCATGTAAACTCGAAGCGTCGGTATGGGCAACTTGGGGTCTGTAACAGTTTTATAGTTTCGAATGTAGCCCTCGTCCTTGAGAATGCGGGCAATCTCGAGGCGCAGCTTGCTCATGGGCATGTCAACCATTTCATGATACACTACGTTAGCATTACGAATACGAGTAAGCATATCGGCTACAGGATCTGTAACATGCATCCCTGATGATCCTCCCTTCGCCCTCTACCAGCTCGACTTGACTACGCCGGGAATCTTTCCCTCGCGTGCCAGGCTCCTGAAGCAGCAGCGGCACATATTGAACATCCTGATGTATCCCCGCGGCCGACCGCAGAGGGGACAACGATTGTACTTTCTGACTTTGAATTTCGGCTCCATTTTAGCCTTGTTTCGCAAACTCTTGCGCGCCATCGTATGTCTCCTTCCTTAATTCATCTATCTGTTGAAAGGCATGCCAAGTTCTGTAAGAAGAGCGTAGGCCTCCTCGTCAGTACTCGAGCTCGTCACGAACGTGACGTTCATGCCGCGCATCCTGATTACCTTGTCGTAGTCGATCTCCGGGAAGAGGAGCTGCTCCCTGAGCCCGAGATTGTAATTGCCTCTGCCGTCGAAACCTCTCCGGGCTACGCCCTGAAAATCCTTGATGCGGGGAAGCGCTATGCTTATGAGCCTGTCGGCGAACTCCCACATTTTAACGCTTCTCAGTGTGACGCAACAGGCAACCGGCATACCCTCCCGAACTTTAAAACCCGCGACCGAATTGCGAGCCCTTTTCATAACAGGCCTCTGGCCCGTTATGGTGGCGAGCTCGTTCAACGCTGCCTCCATGTACTTCATGTCCAGCTTCGCTTCGCTCACGCCGATGTTGACGACGATCTTGACGAGGCTGGGCAACTCCATAAGACTCTTATAGTTGAACTGAGCCTTCAAACGCGGCGCGACCTCTTTTTTATACTTCTCGAGGAGACGTGGGGTCATCTTCGTCTTTACCTCCTATACCTTGTCGACGACTTCGCCGCATTTTTTACAAACGCGAACCTTCGTGCCGCTGTCAAGGAATGCCCTTGCCACCCTTGTCGGCTTTCCGCAAGACGGGCATACGAGCATGGCGTTCGAGGCATGAAGCGGCGCCTCCATTTTTATCTGGCCTCCCCTTGGATTCTTCTGCGTAGGTTTGGCGTTTTTCGTGACCATATTGACGTTTTCAACAACTATCATTTCCTTCGCAAGGTTCCTGCGCAATATCTTGCCCTCCTTGCCCTTGTCCTTGCCGGAGATGATATAAACGCGGTCTTCCTTGCGCAAGCGCATCTTAGACATCGCTCAAACCTCCCTAAACGACCTCGGGCGCAAGGGAGACGATTCTCATGTATCGCTTCTCCCTTAACTCCCGGGCTACGGGGCCGAAGATGCGCGTGCCCTTTGGATCCCCGTTGTTATCGATCAGAACGGCCGCGTTGTCGTCGAATCTGACATACGAGCCATCTCTCCGCCGAACTTCTTTCCTTGTGCGAACAATAACAGCCCGTATAACGTCGCCTTTGCTGACGTTGCTGTTCGGTATGGCCTCCTTGACGGACGCCACTATTACGTCGCCTACGGAACCCACCTTGCGGAACGAACCGCCCCTCACCTGTATGCAGAGTATCTTTTTTGCTCCGGAGTTATCCGCCACATTGAGGACTGTGCGAAGCTGGATCATTTAAGCTTCCTCCTCTTCAGCGACGCCAAGCACAGGCGCACGCTCAATTATCTCCGCTACTCGCCACCGTTTATGGCGGCTCAGAGGACGAGTCTCCTCTATGAGAATTCTGTCGCCGGGGCGACATTCGTTAGCCTCGTCATGAGCCATGTACTTCTTCATCCGCAGCACCGGCTTGCCGTACAGCGGATGCTTCGACATCCTTTCGACCCTGACAACGACAGTTTTGTTCATCTTGTCGCTCGTAACTATGCCTGTTCTGACCTTACGATGAGGAGTACGTCCCTCCATTAGCGAATTACCCCCTTACTCCCGTGCGTTCGGTCGAGACTTCCTTCTCCCTGATAACTGTGAGAATTCGCGCGATCGTCCGACGGACTTCCTTTATGCGACTTGTGTTGCCCAACTGTCCTATTGCGTTCTGAAACCTTAGGTTGAACAACTCCTCCTTAAACTGACGATGCTTTTCACGCAACTCGTCTATAGTTAATTCACGAAGTTCCTTCGGTTCCATGTCAACCACCCACTCCCTCTCTCGCCAGGAGCTTGACCTTGATGGGGAGTTTAAACGACGCGGTACGGAAAGCGGCCTCGGCAACGTCGCGAGGGACTCCCTCTACCTCAAACATCACGCGTCCCCTCTTTACGGCGGCCGTCCAGTACTCTACGTTGCCCTTACCCTTGCCCATACGAGTTTCAAGGGGCTTTTCGGTGACGGGACGATCCGGGAATATCCTTATCCATATTTTGCCGCCTTTTTTCATCTTGCGAGAAATGGCGACTCGAACCGCCTCGATTTGCCTTGCCGTGATCCATCCGTTTTCCAGGGCCTGAAGACCATATTCCCCGAAGTCCACTTTTGTGGCGCCCTTAGAGATTCCTCTCAATGGGGTGAGGTGCGGCTTGCGGTATTTGACTCTCTTTGGGGAAAGCATCTCGCGCCTACCTCCTCTCCTTCGCCGCAGCGGGTTCAGTCTCGAGAACAAGGGGCCTGGTCATGATTTCGCCCTTATATATCCAGACCTTCACACCTATAACGCCATAAATAGTGTGCGCCTCAGCGAACCCGTAGTCGATATCTGCCCGGAGCGTCGAGAGCGGAAGCTGCCCTTCCAGATACCACTCCGTACGCGCAATCTCAGCGCCGCCAAGCCTTCCTGCGGTCTGGATCTTAATCCCCTTCGCCCCAGACTTCATCGCCCTGAATATAGCCTGCTTCATGGCGCGGCGGAAGCTGATCCTGCGCTCGAGCGCCGAAGCGACGCCCTCCGCGACAACCTGTGACTCGGCGTCTGGATTTTTTATCTCCTGAATATTTATCATGATGCGGCTGCCAGTCATGGCCTGCAGCTCATCGCGTATAGCCTGTATTTCCGTTCCGCCTTTTCCGATAACAACTCCCGGCCTTGCTGTGAAAACTGTGAACCTCATGACGTTGCCGATGCGCTCTATCTCTATCCTGCTGAGTCCCGCGTTTGCCCAGCGTTTTTTGAGCCATTTGCGGAGCTCGAGGTCCGAATGCAGGTTTTTGGCATAGTTTCGCCCATGTGCGTACCAGCGAGATTCCCAGTCATAAATGACCCCAAGACGATAACCTACCGGGTGAACTTTTTGACCCACTGTTCAGCCCTCCTTATTTTTCTGCCACCGTGACGGTGATGTGGCTCGTGTGATGCCTGAAAGCATGTGCCCTCCCATGCGAGACAGGGCGAAAACGCCTCATATACGCCCCCTGATCGGCGAACGCCTTGACGACATACAACTTGTCTATGTCGAGGCCGAGGTTGTGATCAGCGTTCGCAAGCGCGCTTTTCAGAAGTTTTTCGACGTACCGCGCGCCTTTGTTTGGCGTGAATTTCAGTATGACGAGCGCGTCCGATACCTTTTTGCCCCTGATGAGCTCAAGAACCTGCCGCGCCTTGTCAATAGAGATACGAAGCTGTCTTGCTGTCGCCAGAGCTTCCATAGCCATCCCCCTATCTCTTGACCTTGGACGAGCGCTCTTGCCCGGCGTGCCCGCCAAATCTGCGGGTTGGCGAGAACTCGCCGAGTTTGTGGCCGATCATGTTGTCGCTTATATAGACCGGAATATGTATTTTGCCGTTGTGAACCGCGATAGTATGTCCGATCATCTCCGGCGTGATGCTCGAGCGTCTGGCCCAAGACTTGACGACCCTTTTCTTGCCGGAATCATTCATGTCCTCTATGCGCTTCAGGAGCTTCGCATCAACGAACGGCCCTTTTTTTAGCGAACGTGCCATGCTACATTACCTCCTAAACTACTTGCTGCGCCTACGGACTATGAACTTATCCGACGGCTTCCGCTTGCGGGTTCTGTAACCCTTGGCCGGCGTGCCCCACGGCGAAACTGGGTGTTTGTGAGACTTGCTGCGTCCCTCTCCGCCGCCCATCGGGTGATCCACAGGGTTCATGACCATGCCTCGCACATGCGGCCTGCGGCCCTTCCAGCGAGTGCGGCCGGCTTTCCCGTAAACGACGTTCTCGTGATCCTCGTTGCCCACCTGCCCGATCGTCGCGGCGCATTCCAGAAGCACGAGCCTGAGCTCGCTCGAAGGCGTACGGATGAAAGCGTACTTGCCCTCTTTCGCCATGAGCTGGGCGGAAGTGCCGGCCGACCTAGCCATGACGCCGCCGCGTCCAGGCTCGAGCTCTATATTGTGAATAATCGTCCCGTCCGGTATGTCGCGAAGTTTGAGCGAGTTTCCCGGTTTTATGTCGGCTGTCGGGCCGGCCACAATCATGTCGCCGACCTTAATGCCGACTGGGGCAAGAATATAGCGCTTCTCTCCGTCCACGTAGTTTATGAGTGCTATGCGGGCCGAGCGGTTCGGGTCGTACTCGATCGAGGCGACCTTGCCGGAAACTCCGGTCTTGTCGCGTTTAAAATCGATTATTCTGTACAGCTTCCGGGCGCCGCCGCCACGATGGCGCATCGTTATGCGCCCGGTGTTGTTGCGTCCGCCATGGCTGTTTAACGACTCGATAAGACTGCGCTCAGGCTTGCTTTTCGTGATCTCCGCGTAATCCGGGCTCGTCATGAAGCGACGGCCTGGCGTGGTAGGACGATATTTTTTAATTCCCATGACTATCCCTCCCTATACGCCCGCGCCGTCGAAGAACTCGATACGCTCTCCGGGGATCAGCGTGACAATGGCCTTTTTCCACGAGCGCGAGCGTCCTAAAAACCGACCCATTCTCTTCGGTTTAGAGGGAATTTTTATAGTGTTGACGCTCGACACCTTCACCTTGAAGACCTCCTCCACGGCTTTGCGAATCTCGATCTTGTTAGCCTTTGGGAGGACTTCGAACGTGTATTTGTTATTAGACATCAGTCTGCTGCTCTTTTCAGTGATTATAGGACGCACTATGATGTCATGCGAAAGAGCGATCATAGGCCGAACACCTCCTCGAGTTTTCGCACCGCCTCGGGCGTCGCGATTAGCTTAACGTGGTTGAGGAGGTCGTACACGTTTACGCTGTCGACGTGAAGGACATGGGCGCCTGGTATGTTACTTACAGACTTAGTCACTGCCGCGTCGCTCTCGTGAATGAGGAAAAGCGGTTTGCGCCCAACCTCGAGCCTTTCGAGGAACGCGACGACAGTTTTTGTCCTCGGAGAATCGATCGGAAACTTATCGACGACCAGCATGTTACTCTCCTGAACCTTCAGAGAGAGCGCGCTCCTCAGCGCGATCCTGCGAACTTTTTTGTTCACCTTCTGGTGATAATCCCTCGGATGCGGCCCATGAGCCACGCCGCCGCCAACCCAAAGCGGCGACCTCGTGCTTCCCACGCGCGCTCTGCCTGTATGCTTCTGCCGCCACGGTTTTCGGCCACCTCCGCGAACGTCGCCGCGATCCTTTGTGTTGTGCGTACCAACCCGCCGGTTGGCGAGCTGCGCGACGACAACCTGATGCATCGCCGGTACGTGGACGGGCGCTTCGAAGACATCCTGGGACAGCTCGAAATCACCTATCACATCGCCGTTGAAGTTAACCTGTTTGACGATCGGCATTTTTTTCGCCTCCCAATATCCTAAGCAGTCTTGTAGATCAGGACGAGCTGATCGTTTGCGCCGGGCACGGAGCCTCGTATCAGGATCAGGTTGTTCTCGGCGTCCACCGCAAATACCGAGAGCCCCTTTGTCGTGACCTGCTCGCCGCCCATGCGCCCCGCCATCTTCTTGCCCTTGAAAATATGGCCTGGATAGCTGTTTGCGCCGCTGGAACCAGGCTTTCTATGCACCTTCGACGCGCCGTGGCTCGCCGGGCCGCCGGCGAAATGATGCCTTTTCATGCCTCCGGCGTAACCTTTGCCCTTGCTGACCCCGCAGACGTCCACCAGTTCTCCGTCGCTAAAAAGCTCTACAGTTATCTCCTGTCCCACGGAATACGCAGATACGTCGTCAACGCGAAACTCTCTCAGCCAGCGCTTCGGGGTAACGCCCTGCTTTTCGAAATACCCCTTTTCCGATTTATTGAGACGGCTCGCCTTCTTCTCGGCGAAACCGAGTTGAACGGCGGAGTAAGTGTTCTTTTCCGGGGTACGGATCCCGACCACCGGGCACGGGCCGGCTTCTATGACAGTCACCGGTACCGCCCGACCCTCAGCGTCGAAGACCTGAGTCATTCCCACTTTTTTCCCCAGAACGCCAATGCTCATTACCTTCACTCCTTTCAGACCAAGCGGGGACTAGAGCTTGATCTGTATATCGACCCCGGAAGGAAGGTTGAGCTGCATGAGCGCCTCCATAGTCTTCTGTGTCGGGTCGATTATGTCGATCAGGCGTTTATGAGTCCTGATTTCGAACTGCTCTCTCGCGTCCTTGTCCTTGTGAGGGGACTTCAGCACGGTAAACTTCCTGTTCTCCGTAGGCAGAGGGATGGGCCCGAAGACCTTCGCCCCAGTCCTGCCGGCTGTGTCGGCTATCTGAATGGCGGAGGCGTCCAGCACCCTGTGATCAAACGCCTTTAATTTTATTCGAATATTCTTTGCCAAATTCGTTCCCCCCAGGGATCAGTTTGCTTTAGTGTCACTAAAGGATCTCCGTCACAACTCCAGCGCCCACAGTACGGCCGCCCTCGCGAACCGCAAAACGAAGGCCAGGCTCCATCGCTATCGGGGCTATCAGATTCACCTCAAATGTGCTGTTGTCCCCGGGCATTAC
>JAITOY010000052.1 GCA_031289775.1 Synergistaceae bacterium | reverse complement strand
GGTAAATTTGTTTCCCTGACGAACGAAACTACCGTCTTTTTTTATCTCATGCACGCTTTCATGAGTTGCGATATTTCCATTTTTTTTCTTTTTTAAGTCCGACACGAGCTTCCCTCGATTCTTTTAATTCATATTATTTAGATAGGTATGGTATTATATACAATGCAGTATAGTCCGACATACGCCCATTGTCAAGGATTCATCTCATGGTGCAACATCTAAATTGTCCTATTGATATTTGCCTCATAATAATTATAAATATGACTATCAAGTAGCGCCAAGAGTGAAAATATGAGATACTATCAGTATTCTGTAAGACAAAAGAAGGCTTGATTATGCAACAGTAACCTATGGTTATTTCAAATTTGCCTGGTGCGGCGGTCTTGAAGACCCGAGTAAACTTTACACGGTAAAGTGAAAAAACGGCGGGAGGCAAAAAAGCCGCCCGCAAGTACGTATGCTTATATCCTACCCCCTTCCCTCATAGCCACGAGTACCACAAAACCTACCTGCAAGCGGATCGGCCGCACTCGTAGAATTGAAGTAGTAATTACTTCTTTATCAAGATACGTCTTTAGTTAACAGTAGGGAGATTATAAAATTTTTGATGCGTCTGCCCTGGGTAAAAATAAACAGAAAAATAAACTTTCCTTGACACTGGCGACGCGGGGTGATAAGATTCCTATATCTTTGGGAGAGGGAGGAACGTCAATAATGCGTAAGAAATACAGCTCAACTCCAAACAGCATAATAATTATTATTAGCAACGCGGCTCCCCCTCGCGGGATCGGCGTTTAGCGCCGTTTCAGACAAGCGAGCGGATTGGAGCCCTTCCTTTAAAAGAAGAAGGGCTCCAATTTTTTTGGGTTTCTTGCTCAGTCTTTTTTCGAACATTTGCGAGGAGGAGATTTGACATGGTGGACACGATGAACGGCACGATAGAAGTGCGTTGGCACGGGCGAGGCGGACAGGGGGCAAAAAGCGCGTCCGCGATACTGGCGGAGGTTCTTTTCGAGGAGGGCAAGCACGTTCAAGCGTTCCCGGAGTACGGCGCCGAGCGGCAGGGCGCGCCGATAAGGGCTTACAACAGGGTCTCGAACAGTCCGATCCGCAGGAGGTGCGGCGTCCAGAACCCGGATATAGTCGTCGTCGTCGACCCTACGTTGGTCGAGAGCGCGAACCCGAGCGAGGGCTGCGCGGACGACGCTATATACCTCGTCAACACGCCGGAGGACGCGAAAATTCTCCGCAAGCGCATGAAGCTGGCGGACTCCGCCCGCCTCCTCGCGGTCGACGCTACGAGAATAACGCTGGAGGAGCTCGGGCAGAACAAACCGAACGCGCCGCTTTTGGGCGCGCTCTCCCACGTCTTTGACGATGTTCCTGTCGAGTCGTTCGCGAACCACTTCTCCAAAAAAATGGCGAAGCTGTCGCCCAAAGTTCTCGAGGCGAACAGGCGAGCGATGCTCAGAGGCCGCGAGGAGGCAGTGATAGTATGAGCCATGAATGTACGCAAAACGCGCCGGTCAGGGCGATGAGCTGGAGGGACATCCCTATTGGCACAGTGACGTTCGGCGCGTCCGCTCAAGCGGTTGAGACTGGCCTCTGGCGCAGCATACGCCCAGTGATGGACTCGGCGAAGTGCGTATCCTGCCTGAAGTGTTGGGTACAGTGCCCTGATTCGTCGATATTGACGGACGAATCAGGCCGCGTCTGCGGGATAAACGAATTTTTCTGCAAGGGCTGCGGGATATGCGCCGCACTGTGCCCGGTCGACGCGATATCGATGCGACCGGAATCTGACTTCACCGGCGAGACGCCCGACGGCGCGAGGCGCGGCAGCGACCCGGGAAACGTTGGTGAGTTCATTGGATCGTAAGACGGTGGACGGCAGTCAGGCAAAACGGACAAAAATGACCTCCGGGAACCTCGCGTTCGCGGAGGCCATGAGGCAGATCAACCCCGACGTCGTTGCCGCGTACCCGATAACGCCGTCGACGGAGATACCGATGAAGTTCGCCGAATATGTCGCGGACGGCGTGGTCGACACCGAGTATGTAGCGGTTGAGAGCGAGCACTCCGCGATAACGGCTTGCGTTGGCGCGTCCGTCGCCGGCGGTAGGGTGATGACGGCATCGTCCGCGAACGGCGTCGCGCTCATGCACGAGATTTTCCCGATAGCGGCGTCGTTTCGCGCACCGATAGTTTTCGGGCTCGTCAACAGATGTCTTGGCGCGCCTGTCAACATCCACTGCGACCACTCGGACAGCATGCCTGAGCGCGACTCCGGATGGGTGCAGATATACTGCGAGGACGCGCAGGAGGTCTACGACACTGTGCTTTTGGCCGTCCGCCTCGCCGAGCACGACGACGTCCTGACCCCGGTCTTTGTCTGTCAGGACGGTTTCATAACGAGCCACTGCTACGAGCCAGTCGAGTTCCTGCCCGACGACGTCGTGAAGGAATTCGTTGGAGAGCGCAAATCGCGCTACCCGCTGCTCGACGTCGACAACCCGGTCTCTTACGGATCGTTTACGATGTCTGAGCACTATTTCGAGATAAAACGCACACAGATAGAGGGTATGAACAACGTGCCGCGCGTGTATGGCGGCGTCATGTCCGAACTCTCCGGTCTGACCGGGCGCGAATATCCGGCCGTCGACTGTTACAGGACGGACGACGCGGACTACGTCATAGTGATAATGTCGTCCGCGGCCGGGGTCGTAAAGGACGTTACGGACGAACTGAGGCGCGGCGGCGTGAAGGCCGGATGTCTCAGAGTGAGGATGTTCCGTCCCTTCCCCTCAGAGGAGCTCAAAAGCGCCCTCGCCGGCAAAAAAGGCGTTGCGATCCTCGACAGGAGCGCTAGTATTGGCGGCACAGCCCCGCTCGCCGCCGAGGCGAAGTCGGCGCTCTACTCGCTGCGCGATCACCCGCCCATATCGGAGTATATCTTTGGGCTCGGCGGCAGGGATTTTTTCCCCGACGACGCGAGGAGGGTGTTCAGCGACCTCGCGAGCGGAGAAAACGAGGGCAAAGTCAATTATATAGGTCTTTTGGAGGACGAGTGAGATGGCTGGCGTGAATATAAAAGAACTTGTCTCGAAGAAAAATCCCATGACGGAGGGGCACAGAATGTGTCCCGGTTGCGGCGCTCCGACAGCGCTGCGCCAGGCTTTTATGGGCATAGACTCGCCGGTCGTTGTCGTGGGCGCGACAGGCTGCCTCGAGGTCTCTACGACCGTCTACCCGTACAGCGCATGGCGCGTCCCATTTATGCACGTTGCTTTCGAGAACGCCGGCGCAGCGATCTCCGGGGTTGAGGCCGCGCACAAGGTTCTCTCCCGCAGAGGCCTGGCTCGAGCGGACATAAAATTCGTCGCGTTCGGCGGCGACGGCGGCACATACGACATAGGTCTTCAGTCGCTCTCCGGCGCGCTCGAGCGCGGGCACGACTTCACGTATATCTGCTATAACAATCAGGGCTACATGAACACTGGTGCGCAGAGGAGCGGCGCGACGCCACGGGGCGCGTCCGCCACGACGTCGCCGGCCGGGAGCGCGATCCCGGGCAAGCTCCAGCGCGCGAAGAACCTGACTGAGATAGCCGTCGCGCACGACATTCCCTACGTTGCCCAGACGACGCTGCACAACCCAGCCGACTTGATAGCGAAGGTCAAGCGCGCCGTCGAGACCCCGGGCCCCGCATTCGTGAACATCCTCGTTCCGTGCCAGCTCTTCTGGAAGATCGAGGCTGCCGATCAGGCGAAAATATGCCGCCTCGCGACGGACAGCCGGTTTTGGCCAATTTACGAGGTCGCTGACGGCGAATACTCGCTCTCTTACGACCCGCATGCGCGCGTTGGGGCGGAGGATTTCCTGAGGGCACAGGGCCGGTACTCGCACCTCTTCAAAAAAGGCCGTGAGAGAATGGACTTGGTGGAGCAGGCGCAGAACGACATAGAAGCGGAGTGGGGGAAGCTGCTCAAAAAATGCGGCCGCGCGCTGTCGTAGTTCCTGCAATGTGGCATGAGGAGCTTCAAAAAAGGTAGGTAATCATGGGCATAAAGGGTTTGATCGCGAAGTACGGCGACTACATAGTCAAGACAAGGCGTGAGTTTCACAGGATACCAGAGGAGAGCGGCAAGGAGTTCGAAACATCGGCCAAAATAAAGGAGAAACTTGGCGAGATGGGGCTCGCCGCCAGAGGTATCGCGGGCGCTGGGTTGATTGTGGTTATAAACGGCACGGCGCCGGGTCGGACAGTCGCGCTGAGGGCGGATATCGACGGGCTTTCGGTCAGGGAGGAGAGTGGCGCGGAATTTGCTTCCGAACATGAGGGTTTCATGCACGCTTGCGGACACGACGCGCATATAGCCATGTTGCTTGGTGCGGCGCGCATCTTGCTCGACGCGAAAAGCGAGCTAAACGGCAGCGTCAGACTGCTTTTCCAGCCTGCGGAGGAGGGCGGCGGGGGCGCGAAGCTGATGATAAAGGAAGGCGCTCTCGACGGTGTGGACACGGTTTTTGGCCTACACGTGTGGAGTGGCCTGCCATCCGGGACGATATCGGTGGAGGCGGGCCCCAGAATGGCCTCGGCCGATTTTTTCCACATAGATATAAAGGGCATGGGCAGCCACGGAGCTATGCCTGAGCAGGGCATCGACGCCATCGTCGTTGGCGCGGCAATCGTAAACAGCCTTCAGACGATCGCGAGCAGGGAGCTTTCGCCGCTTGAGCCTGTTGTCGTCACAATAGGCGAGTTCAAGGCGGGAACCCGCAACAACGTGATCGCCGGCGAGGCGTATTTATCGGGCACCTCCCGCACGTTCGACAACGAGATACGCGACCGTCTGCCGGATATAATCAGTCGTATCGTCGAAAACACCGCAGCGGCTTTTCGGGCCGAAGCCTCCGTACGATACAACAAGGGGGCGTCGGTCGTGATAAATGACGCGGCGTGCTCCGAGACGGCTGCGGACGCCGTTAGGGACGTTCTCGGCAGGGGCGCGCTCGTTTCGATGGTGAGGACGCCCACGGGCGAGGACTTCGCCGAGTATCAGAAAATAGTCCCGGGAACGTTTGGTTTTCTGGGAGTGAGAAACCAGAATGTCGGCGCGATTTATCCCCAGCACAGCTCGCGCTACACGATCGACGAAAGCGCCCTGCCAGCCGGCGCCGGAGTAGCGGCCCAATACGCGCTGAATTATTTGAGGAAACGCTAAGTCGGCCCAATGAGTGGGCGTCAAAAGCGCGTTCACGCCGATTCTTTACGTCGTCTTCCACAGCATCCTGTTGTCCTGAAAGACGGCGTTCAGTTTCCCGTCGTCATTCATGTACGCCAGAAACGACCGCACGGTGCAGCCGGCTAAGATGAACTGGTTCAGATCCATCGTCATGCCGTAAGAGTCGAAGAGTTTTTTTAGTATGTCGTCGAATGGCAGAGGAGCACTGCAAAAGTCCTCTATTTTGGCTATTATGTCGAGTATCCTGTCGCGATTAATCTCCACAAGATGCCGCACGTCCTTCATCGGCCGTATGTGGGAGGACACGAACAGCTCGCCCTCGAGTTCCCCGACCTTTGTGAGAGTCTCCATGTGTTTTGTGATGTCTCGCAGGAACGGTATGTGATATTTTTCGAGGATGCCGGCGCTCACGAGCGAGTCCGCGATAAACCAGACGCCGTCCGGGGTCTTCAGGCCGGTCATGGCGAACGAATGTCCGTCGAGGCGCGTCATTTCGAGCCCCTTTGGCAGGACGGACTCGTCGAGCTCGCTCACTTCGCTCGGCGACGCGTACAGCAGTTTGTTTTTCATCGCCTTGCAGGGGCGCCCCCCGTAGATGAGCGACGTATTGAGAATCGAGTGCCTGATGATAGACGCGTCCTCGCCGGCCGCGTAGGCCGGGCAGCTCGTGCGTGACTGCAGGAAGCTGTTGCCCCCGACGTGATCGGCATGTGAGTGTGTGTTGATTATCATTTTGAGGTTCCAGCCATTTTCGCCGAGTATCTTCAGGACTTTGTAGCCGGCGTCCTTGTCTATCCCGCTGTCGATCAGGCAGACGTCGTTGCCGTCCATTCTGTAAACGCCTATCTTCGACGGGCTGTCTATGTAGTAGGTTCTCTCCCCAGCCTGAATTAGTTCGTACATTTTGCCGCCTCCATAATATGTCCTCGGGATAAGCGCGCCAGCGCCATTCTACTTGTCCATTATACAACAGCCCGGGGATCTGAAAACTAAACGACTGTTTGCCCGAGTGATTTGTGCAAAACAATAGATTCAGTAATTTTACTGAGTCTAAAAATATTATCTATCTGGTACTTTAAATTGGATGTTTGTGTCCTTTGGCGGCGCGGCATCAAAAATATTTTTTGAGGAGTATGATGATGAAGATCATGGCGAAGAAGATTCTGTTTGGGACAATATTGGCGCTCTGCGCGGCGGCGTTTTTTGCCGTGTTTGCGTTTGCGGCCGACGACGGAACCGAGACGTACCAGTCGTTCCTCGTGACGTCAGAGTGGTTGCAGGCGAACCTGGACAAGGTGGTAATCATTGACGCGCGCGCGCAGTCCCTCTACAAGGGCCAGCAAGGGCATCTCCCGGGCGCCGTGAACGCAGAGTGGACATACTTCGCCAACATGGCCGGCAAGGGCGGCGACCCGAAGTGGGGAGATATTCCGGACGGGGCGACGCTTGCCAAAAAAATTGGCGCCCTTGGCATAGACGGCAAAAAAGAAGTCATAGTCTACGGCGACGGGGGCGACTGGGGCAACGCTGCCTGGGTCATCTGGGCGCTTCGCGCGACCGGTCTAAAAAACGCGAGGATGCTAGACGGCGGCTTCACAGTCTGGCGCGCGTCAGGCGGCAAGACGTCCGACAAGACAACCACGAACAAGCCAGTGACGTACCCGAACGTGAGCATAGACCCGTCGTATAACGTCACGACCGAGTGGCTCGCCGAGCGCCTGAGCGACCCTGCGATCCGCATAGTGGACGCCCGTCCCTCGCAGGAGTACTCGGGCGAGATACGCCTGTTCGGAGAAGCGCGCCCCGGTCACATCCCCGGCGCGATAAACATCTCGTGGGACAGCGTCTTTACATCCGACTTCAAGATCCTCCCAGAGGCTGACCTCGCCGCGTTTTTCTCGTCCTCAGGCTTCAACGACAAGGATCAGGAGATAATTATCTACGACTACGCCGGGGTTCGTTCGGCGTTCATGACGATGGTGTTTCGCCTCGCCGGCTTCAAGAACGCGAGGAACTACGACTCGTCCTATGTGACCTGGTGCGCGAATCCCGAGCTGGAAATTCGCCAGGGGCCAAACCCGTAGACGGCGCCTTATTCAAATTGACGATCACAGATGTTTCGAGCGGACGCCGGCTGGCGTCCGCTTTTTTGGGCGCGCCAGGCATGGGCGACGCTTTTTGTATTTACAATCGTATTAAGCAACCCGCCTGATTAGCTTAAATCATTTGACAATTAAATTTTACTGCCGGATAATATAAGTAAAGTTTGCCGGGAGGCTGATATGTCATGAAGATGTACAGGGCGGACGTCACGATTCTTCCAAAGGACGGCGTGCTCGATATTCAAGGCAAGGCAGTTGAGAAGACCCTCTCCTCGCAGGGATACGACGCGGTAAAGGAGGCGAGGGTGGGCAAGTTTATCAGACTCGCTCTGGAGGCGGAGGACAACTCCGACGCCGGCGCGAAGGTACGGGCCATGACTGAGGATCTTCTCGTAAATGACCTCGTCGAGTCCTACACGTTCACTCTCGAGACTTGTCAGTGAGAAGCGCTATAGTCGTTTTTCCAGGGAGCAACTGCGACCGGGATGTGGAAAAAGCGTTGCTTTACATGGAGACCGGGCCAGTCGACATGGTTTGGCATGACGAACTGGACTTTCCCGAAAAGCCAGATCTCGTGATATTACCGGGCGGTTTCTCTTACGGAGATTACCTTCGAAGCGGCGCGCTGGCCGCTAAGTCGAGAATAATGGGGGTGGTGCGCTCTCACGCCGACTCTGGCGGCCTCGTGCTCGGCATCTGCAACGGATTCCAGATTTTGACGGAGTCGGGTATCTTGCCAGGGGCGTTGCTCCCAAACGCCACGCTTCGTTTCGTCTGCCGCCCCTCTTACCTCAGGGTCGAGCGCAACGACACTCCTTTTACCTGCTCATTCCCCGAGGGCGAGATCGTGCAGTTTCCCATAGCGCACCACGAGGGCCTTTATTTCCTTCCGCCCGACGACCTTGAAGAGCTCGAGAAAAACCGCAGGGTGATATTTCGATACGCCGACCCCGAGAGCGGAGAGGCGGGCGAGGATTATTCGCCCAACGGCTCGTTGCACGGGATAGCGGGCATAATAAACGAGCGCGGAAATGTGCTCGGCCTCATGCCTCACCCTGAGCGCGCCACAGTGCGCGGCCTCATCTGGGGCATGGACGGCAGGAACGTCTGGCACTCGCTTGGCGAGCACTTCAACGTCTGGGAGGGAAGGTGAGACCTATGGACTACAGGGATGCCGGTCTCTCGGACGCCGAATACGCGAAGATAAAAGAGCTGCTTGGCAGGACGCCGAACGAGCTCGAGACCTCCCTCATAGGGGTTATGTGGTCCGAACATTGCAGCTACAAGTCAACACGGGGCCTGCTCGCCGCTTTCCCGCAACAGGGCAAACACGTGGCTCAAGGGCCCGGGGAGAACGCTGGCGTCGTCGACTGCGGATCTGGCTGGGGACTCGCCTTCAAGGTGGAAAGCCACAACCACCCATCGGCCGTCGCCCCGTATCAGGGCGCTGCGACAGGCGTAGGCGGTATAATCCGCGACATTCTCGCAATGGGCGCGCGCCCTGTGGCCTCCATGGACGGGCTGTTTTTCGGTCCGCCGGACTCCCGCGGGCAGGTTGCGCTCGCGAGCGGAATAGTGGAAGGCATCGCCGGTTACGGCAACGCTGTTGGGGTCGCCACCATAGGCGGCAGGACGTTTTACGACCCCTGCTTCGAGGGCAACCCCTTAGTGAACGCCTTCAACTGCGGTTACGTCAGGCTCGATTCCATAGTGAGCTCTAAGACGGCGAGAGCGGGCTGCCTCGTCGTCTTGCTCGGGTCAAAGACGGGGCGCGACGGCATAGCCGGCGCGTCTTTCGCGTCGAAGGAGCTCGACGAGAACAGCCGCGAGAGCCGGCCCCAGATACAGATAGGCGACCCGTTCGAGGAGAAGCTTCTGATAGAGTGCTGCCTCGAACTTCATGGCAGAGGGCTGATCGCGTCCATGCAGGATATGGGAGCGGCTGGCATTTTGTCGTCCTCGAGCGAAATAGCGCACAAAAGCGGCGTCGGCATAGAGATATTCTGTGAAAGGATTCCACTCCGCGAGGAGATGGCCCCATGGGAGATATTTTTGTCCGAGTCGCAGGAGAGGATGCTCCTCATAGTGAACCCGGAGAAGTTTGAGCCGGTCAAGGCGGTCGCGGAGCGTTTCGCGCTGGAGTGTATCGTCATAGGGAACATCGTCGAAGGCGACCGCTACAAGGTCTTTAAGGACGGCGAACTGATAGCCGATCTGCCCCACTCCATATTGGGCGACGCGCCTCTTTTAGACTGGCCGTCGTCAGAGCCCGCCGACCTCGCGAAGCGGCGTGAGACGTCCGTCCGCATGAAAAGCCCCGACCCGGCGCGCGACCTTCTGAAGCTGATTGGCGCGCCTCATGGGCGCGAGCGTGGCGAGATATGGGAACAGTACGACTGTCAGGTGCAGCTCCGCACTACCGAGGGGCCTGGCGCTCAGGTATCCGCGATGACCGTCCCAGAGTCGGACGGCCTCGTCACTCTGTCCATGGAGGGAGACCCGTGGAAGTGCCGTACTGCCCCATTCACAGGCGCGGCGGAGACGATGGCGCAGTCCCTTCGGATTCAGGCGGTCTCCGGCGCCGAGATACTCGGCATGACGAACTGCCTCAACTTTCCGTCGCCGGATAACCCAGAGAACTATTATGAGCTGTCCGAGTGCGTCAGGGGTCTTGCCGCAGTCTGCGCCGACATGGAGTGCCCCGTCGTCTCCGGCAACGTAAGCCTGTACAACGAGACGCCGCGCGGCGGGATATATCCGACGCCGCTTGTCGTGACGGCCGGCCTTGTGCCCCACTTCGCCTACTTTGTGCGATGCGGCTGCGCGAAGGAGGGGGACGTGATATATCTCGTCGGCCCCACAAATGGCTCGCTCGGGGCGTCGCGCTGGCAGGTTCTCTGCTGCGAACCGGGCGCGGGTCAGTCGGCGCCGAGAGGAGTGACGTGGGAATACAACCCGTCTATGGAGCGCGACTTCGCTGTAAGGGCGAGAACCGCTTCGCGAAAGGCAGTCGTGGGAAGCGCACGGGTCATAGCGGGCGGCGGGGTGGCGGTTGCGCTCGCGAAGGAGGCAATATACTCCGGTCTCGGTATGAGCGCCAATCTGGGCTCTCTTGACATGACGGCCGCGCTGTTCAGCGAGGGCGGTCCAAGGGCTCTCTACTTCGTCCAGCCGGCGAACGCCGAAAAATTTTCGTTCATCTGGGACGGATATCCACTCATGTCGATAGGTCGAGTCGGCGGGGAGTCTCTGCGGATCGACGGCGCAATAGATATTGGCCTGGACGAGCTCAGGGCGGCTTTTTATTTTGGCGGCCTGCTTGACTTTGACCCGAAACGGGGGGAGCGTAAATAAATATGTGCGGCGTTTTCGGAGCGTACAGCAAGAACGATTATGTGGCGGAGGAGGTCTATCTCGGCCTACTTGCACTTCAGCACAGGGGGCAGGAGTCGGCCGGGGTGGCGTGGATCGACAGCTTCGGCAGGGTGAACGCCGTGAAAGGTATGGGGCTCGTTTACGAGGCGCTAGACCAGAAAGTCCTCTCGAAAACCACGGTCACGGCCGCCATCGGCCACGTCCGTTATTCGACAGCCGGAGGTTCCATGCTCCAGAACGCGCAGCCGATATGCGCGAACTACGCGCAAGGGCCGGTAGCTATAGCGCATAACGGTAATCTCACGAACCTCGACGACCTGCGGACGTCACTCGAAGCGAGGGGCGCGATTTTTCAGTCGACCTCCGACACCGAGGCGATATTGCACCTTGTCGCGCACCAGACGGAGAAGAGCCCTCTGGAGGCGTTGCTGTACGCACTCGACCAGACGCGCGGGGCATTCAGCCTCGTCGTGCTCCTGGAGGAGGGGCTGGTCGCCGCGCGAGATCCGTGGGGCTTCCGACCCCTTGCGCTTGGGAAACGCGGCGACAACTATTACGTCGCCTCTGAGTCATGCGCGTTCAGCCTCATTGGCGCGACGCTTGTAAGGGACATAGAGCCCGGCGAGGTGCTGCTGATAAACGAAAAAGGGCTCACGTCGTTCCACTTGACCACCGAGTCCGGGCGTGGCTGGCTCTGCTCGTTCGAGTTCGTCTACTTCGCGCGCCCGGACAGCGTTATAGAGGGACGTTCCGTCTACAGGGCGCGCCAGGAGATGGGGCGCAGGCTCGCGATGGGAATCGGAGGAGAGGGCTGTTTCTCAGAAATGAACGCCTCGGACGCCGATTTTGTAGCGTACCTGCCCGACAGCGGGACGACAGCCGCCATCGGCTACGCGGAGGGATCCGGCCTGCCGTTTGAGGCGGCCGTCGTTCGCAACAGGTACGTCGGCCGCACGTTCATTCAGCCTACGCAACGCGTCCGCGAGCTGGGCGTCAGGATAAAACTGAGTCCGAGCGAGGCAATTTTCTCAGGGAAAAGCGCTATCTTAGTGGACGACTCTCTGGTGCGAGGCACGACCGCCGGTCTCGTGGTAGCCATGATACGGGAGTGCGACGCCAGAGCCCTCCACCTTCGCATATCGTCGCCCCCTGTGAGGTATCCCTGCTACTACGGCATCGACACCCCGTCAAGGGGCGAGCTAGTCGCGGCGCAGCACTCGCTAGAGGAGATTGCGTCGTCCGTCGGCGCGGACTCGCTTTATTATCTCGGCAAGGAGGGGATGATAGACGCGATAGGTCTCCCAGGCAACTCGCTATGCACGGCGTGCTTCGACGGTCTCTACCTCGACGAGCGCGACCGCGAGTCGGTCTGCGGGTTTCACAATTCCCAAATTTTACGGGCCGAGAATCTCACTTAGCCGCTCGCCTATCTCATCGTACCTGAAGTTCAGGATCTGATCCTTCAGGCACGCCACAAGATCCCCGCCAGCTTCATATTCGCAGCCGTCGAGCTCGTCCATGATCGACTGCATGGTGTCTATGTCATAATCGGCGCTCGCATCTCGCAACTTCTCCAGAAGCTTCCTGTCGGGCGCCGGCTGCTTATTCCGCGCGTCTGACTCCTGTGTGCCCTCCTCGCTCTCGAGAAGGGCTTGAAACTGAGGCATCAGTTCCTCGACCCGACGGATGAACGTCTCGTTGCCGGCCATTACATGCGCGAAATCGCCGGATTTTGCGGCTATTTCAAGCGACTCGGCCATCCTGCCGGCCTCGTCCGCGCTGATCCCGTAGCAGCTTCCCTTGACGCCGTGCGCTAGGATGGCATATTCCGGGAGGGTCGCCTCTGTGACGTTTCTCAGCTCTTCGAGATGTTTTGGAATGTTCTGAAGGAACGATTTTATGACCCTCAGGTATACGGCGGAGCTGTTGTTGAAGCGCCGCATTCCCGCGCTCAAATCGACGCCGTTTATCCGGGTTTTTTCCAGAATACCGGCCATTATTGTCCCTCGATCCTGTTTTTGCCCTTCTGCGGACGCGGCATCCTCCGCGTCTCTCAGCGTCTCCTCGCTCTGTTTGTCGCGCACAAACCTGCGCATTGCCGCGTCGAGCTTGACGACGTCGATCGGTTTCGTTAAAAAAGCCTGAAAGCCGTTCTCCAGGAATATTTTGTCGTTGCCCACTATGGCGTTTGCCGTCAGGGCTATTATCGGCACGGTTCTCGCGTAGTCGCTGTCGATGTTCGAACGGATTATCCGCACCGTTTCGATGCCGTCCATCTCTGGCATCATTTGATCCATGAAAATAGCGTCGTATATCACTTCCGCGTCCCGGACAAGCTCGACCGCCTGCCTGCCGCTCAGCACGCAGTGTATCGTGAGGCCGCCGTATGCCGCCATCATGCCCTTCGCGACGTCGAGGTTCGTCTGGACGTCGTCCACCACGAGCACTCTGCCATATGGCATACGGACGTAGTTTATGTTCTTCACCCTTCGGCCCTGTCCCTCTAGGAAGCGGAAAGCCTTCAGATTTGCGGCGTTCTCTTTTCCGATGGGGCGCGCGTCGGTGATTTTTTGGCGGATCCTCACGGAGAATGTGCTCCCATGACCGTACTCGCTTTTGACGGTGATCTCGCCTCCCATTATCTCAACAAGCCGCTTGCAGATGGAGAGGCCGAGCCCAGTTCCTTCGATGGTGCGGTGGCTGAGCATGTCAACCTGCTGATATTCGCCGAAGAGTTTGGCGATGTTCTCCTCAGCGATGCCTATGCCGGAGTCACTGACGCTGCAATCGAGCCAAATTTCGTCCCCGTCCGCCTCGCTGGATATTTTGAACTCCACCGCTCCCTCTGGAGTGTATTTTATCGCGTTCGAAAGCAGGTTGTTCAGGATCTGCTTGATCCGGAGTTCATCGCCGAACAGCTTGCTGGGAAGGTTCTCGTCGGCGTCCAGCTTGAACGTGATCGGTTTCGAGCCGATTCGCACAATATTCATGCTGACAGTGTCGCTGATTATGCTCGCGACCTCGTAGTCCATCGGCAGCAGGTCGAACCTCCCAGACTCGATCTTCGATATGTCCAGGATGTCGTTAATTATGTTTAACAGTGTCACCCCCGAGCCGTATATCTTTTCGAGGTTTGAGAGTGTGTCCGCGGGATGGTTCTTGCGAAGCTCGAGCTCGGCGAGGCCGTTTACGGCGTTGAGAGGCGTTCTTATCTCATGGCTCATGCTGGCTAGAAAATTGCTTTTCGCCCGGTTTGCGGTCTCGGCCGCATCCTTCGCCCGGAGGGTCTCCGTAACGTCGTGGTAGAGGAGCATGATGCCCTCAACTTCGCAGGCTTCGTTCAGCATAGCGGTCGTATTTGTGAAATAAACTCGGGATTCTCCGCCGCCCATGTCCAGCGCTTCCTGAGTCTGGATGGTATCACGCTCCTCGACGGCCTTTGTGATGCTTCGCTCGACATGTTGGAGAAAGCTCGGGTTGTTGAAGCGCTCGAACACCTCGGAATAATGTCTGCCGTCTATAAGGCCGAAGTTGGAGATGCCGGCAATCCTGAGGAACGTGTTCGTGCAGTACGCGAAACGTCCGTTTTTATCTAAAAGCAGGATGATGTTGGAGCTGTTCTCCAGCATCATGTTCATGTACCTCTCCTGCCTGGATTGTTCCTGCTTGAGGGCGTAAGCGAGCCTGTCGCGCGTCCTCGCTACGGCGTCTGTGCGCCCCAGCATCTTCTGGAGCGATGATATTTGGCGGTTCAGCTTTTTTGTCTGGTTATCGAGGGAGGTCTTCTCGGCGATTAACGTCTCGTTTTCAGCGCGCAGACGGGCAATTTCGCGAGAGGCATCCGTGTTGTCCATTTTATGGCTCCCTCACAATATACACAGGATCATTGTGTCGTTCTGTAGTTGGTTTGAAACCCTGCCGTCTTCGGAAATTGTCGGGAAAATCTCGCCGCCGCAATACGAGAAGTTGTACGGAACCGAACCGCCAATGCACTCGTCGACCTTATCCTGCTCTGCGGTGAAGTTCGTGCCGAGGGCCCAGTTCCGTGCTGCGGAGGAGTAGATGAGCATTCCTCTGCCGCCCGCTCGTCCGAGCGCCTCGCTCACCGTTGCCCCCGTCGACCTGACGACGTCCTCCGAACCTATTGTGGCTAAGGAGAGCGTTGAATTGAGCGGAGCGCTTCCACAGAGTAAAACTTCGCCCTTTTCGTTAGAGTCTATGCAGGCGCGCGTCAGCTTGGAACCGTCCTCGAGGGTGATAATGAACGGCATGGACACGAGCCCCGAGACGTCCCCGTTTTCGGCGAGTCCCAGCGATTCGAGGTACTCCGCGGCTGGTATGTTGTTTACGGTCTGGAGGACATTACGCTTCATTCCGGTTATCACGGCCTTTTGCTTGAGGATGTTGTCGTTGTCGACCGGCGCGGCCAAAAAAACCGGGCACACATCCCCGAATATGGCGAGAAGGGATAGCGAGGTCGGGAAAAATTCGCCGTTGAAAATGGTGTAGGTCTCGGAGTAATCTATCTCGTTCGATATCGCGAGGCCGCCAAACGCAGGAATTCCGCCGGATAGTTCGTCGATCTTCGCGAGAAACTCGTCTCCGCCTGCGCTGAACATGAACGGGATATAGGGTATAAGCAGCGACGGACGCTTTTGGAGGGTCGGGCAGGTTGGCCGGTTTGCGACAATCCGCCTGTACAGCTCAGACACCGGGCCGTCGATATCGTCCTCCACCGGAGCGGAGACCCCTGCGGCAAACCCGACATCGTCGCTCGTCAAAACGGTAATGGAGAGCGCGAGCTCGCTTGTCAGGCCGAACGTCTGAATGCCCATTGTAGTGCATCCGAGCACGTCGAACGGCAGTTCGGCGCACAGCTCGCTCACGACGGAGCTCGCGGCGAAGTCGCTGGCGCAGTGGAGTATGCCAACCGAATTCGCTGACAGGCCGTTGTCTATGTCTAGCGAAGCCAGGACATCGGAGATGGCTGCCTTTGCGTCGTCGATCTCCTCGGTAAAGGATGTGAGCATTTTTATCATGCAATTGCCGCCATTTTTTTTGTGCGGTTCGCTATCGCCTCGAACTCGAATTCGTGCCGCTTGACGACATGTATAAGATATGGGTCGAAGTGCGCGCCGGATTCCACGTATAGCATATCGAAAGCTTGTCTTGGGGGATAGGCCGGTTTGTACGGCCTCATGGACGTGAGGGCGTCGAACACGTCGGATATCGCGGATATACGGGCGCCAAGAGAAATCTCGTCGCCCTTTACGCCGCGGGGATATCCCGCGCCGTCCCATCTCTCATGGTGTCCGCGCACTATATCGAGGGCCGTCCTGAGAAGCGAATCGTCCTCCAACTCGCGCACGGCTTTCTCGAGCATCTCGGCGCCGTGTATCGGGTGAGTTTTAATGATCATGAACTCGGCTTCAGTCAGACGGCCAGCTTTCAGCAGGACGTCGTCCGGCATGGCGATCTTTCCTATGTCGTGCAGCTTCGTGGCGTCTATGATGTCCTGCCCCTCTTCCTCGGTCATGATATATCCGGCCGTAGGGTTCGCGAGGAGGTCGTATACTATGATTCGCGAGTAACCGGTTGTGCGCTGGATGTGCTCTCCAGTGTCGTGATCCCGCATGTCGCTCGCGGCCGCCAAAAGATCGAGCGTTATTCTGTCGCGCGTGACCAGCTTGCTGTTTATCCGCTGAAGCTCCTGCGTCTTCTCCGCTACGAGAACCTCGAGGTGACGACGGTATTTTTGGAGCTCAAGCTGAAGGCGCACCCTCGTGATGAGTGAGCTGGGTTTGAATGGTTTCAGCAGGTAGTCCATCGCTCCCATTTCCAGCGCGCTTATCTCGTCCTCCCCGTTCACCGATCCGGTCAGGATGATCACTGGAATGTCGCGGAGAGAGGGGTTTGCCTGCAGAACCCGCAGAACGTCGAATCCGGACATCCGCGGCATGTTGCAGTCGAGCAGGATCAGTTCAGCGGTGTTTGCGCTCAGAAACTTCAGCGCCGTCTCGCCCGATGTAAAAGGGCGAACGTTATACTCGGGCTTCAGCGTGGACATGATGGAATTCAATATTATGGGATCGTCGTCGACCGTCAATATAACCGGTTTGTAGATGTTTTCAGCCACTAACTCATCTCCTCTCCGACACGAATGGCCAACGAGATTACCCGCCAGACCTCACGGATTATCAAAACGCGCGGATAAACTGAGGATCTTTGCACAATGTTTAAAAACTTGTTTTTGATTATAGCTTAACTGTCGATTAAAAAAAAGGGCTCCCTTTTTTGAATGGCTTGTTAATGTTTTACTAAAAAATCATTAGATTGAGCCTTGAAATTAGCGAAAGGCTGATTTTTGGGCTATTATTCAGCGTCTTCTTGAATTCATGCTAAAATGTTAAAAAGTTTTATAGTGAGGGGATTGTCGTTCATGGCCGGATTCGGCGGGATGAATATAAATTACTGCGACAGGGGCGCGGGGGATGCGGTTGTTTTTTTGCACGGCTGGGGCGCCAGCTATTCGATATTTGAAAAATTTCTCGAAAGCATGGTGGAGAACTATCGCGTAGTAGCGCTCGACCTCCCTGGTTTTGGCGCCAGCGACGAACCGCCGCGTGGCTGGTCCGTCGACGACTATGCTGGGTTTGTTGCGAGTTTTCTTGCCGATGTAGGTGTCTCTTGTCCGATTTTAATCGGGCACTCCTTTGGGGGCAGGGTGATAATCAAGCTCGCCGCCAGCGGTCTGATAAATATCCCTAAAATAATACTCGTCGACAGCGCTGGGATACGCCCGAAGCGGACGTTCTGTCAGCAGGCTCGCTCCGTGTTCTACAGGTTCGTAAAGCGCCTGATATCGATCGATTTTATCCAGAGAAAATTCCCAGGCGCGCTAGAACGGTGGCGGATGAAGCACAGCTCGGCCGATTACCGCTCCGCGTCGCCAATGATGCGGGAGTGCCTCGTCAAGGCAGTGAACGAGGATCTGACGCCCTGCCTGTCGTCCATATCCTGTCCGACGCTGCTCGTCTGGGGCGAAAACGACGCCGACACGCCGCTTGTCGACGGTCGGCTCATGGAGAAGCTCATCCCGGACGCTGGGCTCGTCGTGCTCAAAAACGCCGGGCATTATTCGTTCCTCGACCAGAGCTTCGCGTTCGCCAGGGTGCTCGACTCGTTTCTGAACATAAAAAGGCCGGGATGACGCCGGTTCGCCGCGTCCTGCTCGGTCTTCTGACGTACGTCGTCTGTTTCGAGACGGTCATGAGGGGGCTGCTCGCGCGTCCCGCGATGGCGGTTGCGTTTTTCGTCTGCTACGCCGTCACGTCAACCTGCGAGCATCACATGTTCCAGCTCAACTCCTACAAGACGACCGAACACCTCAGATGGATGCGTCGCAATTTAGGGGTTTACGTCCGGCTTCATTTTTGCGCCGTTATGGCCCCGCTATTTGTCATTCTTTACAAAGTGGGCCTGCCGGGGCAGTACGCCGGTTCTCTTTTTGTTATGCAGATTTTTATAAACTGGCCGCAGAAAGCGAAAAAGCCTCTCGTCTACACAGGCCGTGTGAAGCGGATGTTTTTCACAAACGCAGTCTTGACCCTCTCGGTATTTTTTCTTTCGTTTTTTATCACCCCGCGGCAGCAGACCCTCGCCCTGGCGCTCTGGCTGCTCTCGACGCCGTTTGTGATGCTGATCTCAAACGCGATCAACTCGCCGGTCGAGAGCTATATTAACCGGCGCTACATCGACGACGCGAGGCGAATTTTGCGCGACATGCCGAACCTGATCGTGATAGGCGTGACGGGGAGCTACGGCAAAACTAGCGTCAAGTATTTCCTGCATCGGCTGCTCTCATCGAAATACAACGTCCTCATGACGCCAGGGAACTACAACACGACGCTAGGCGTAGTGCGCGCGATCCGCGAGAACCTGAGGCCACTGCATGAGGTTTTTATCTGCGAGATGGGCGCAAGGAACGTCGGGGATATAAAGGAGATATGCGGCCTCGTGAGGCCCCGATACGGCGTCATAACCTCGATAGGCCCGCAGCACCTCGAATCGTTCGGGTCGATCGAAAACGCGGCGTCGGCGAAGTTCGAGCTGGCGGACGCGCTGCCGGACGACGGGACGCTTTTTTTGAACGGGGGAGATCTGAATATTGAAGAACATCTGGAGAAATGGCAGCGAGCGAACAGCGGGATAAAGATCGTATCATATTCGAACTCCGACGATTCCTGCCGTTATTTCGCGCGCGAGCTCGAGGTCTCGAACGCCGGGTCGTCGTTCACGGCAGCGCTCAAGGGCGGGGAGCGGAAATTCGAGACGAAGCTCGTCGGCGCCCACAATGTGACGAACATAATGGCGGCGGTAGCCGTCGCCGACTTCCTCGGCGTCGGCGCGGGCGAGATGGCGATGGATGTCCGGAGGCTCGAGGCGGTTCCCCATAGATTGCAGCTCATCGATAGAGGCGATATAATAATTATTGACGACGCGTATAATTCGAACGCGAGCGGCGCGCGAGCGGCGCTGGATGTCCTCGCGATGTTCGAGGGCTTCAAAATCCTCGTCACGCCGGGCATGATCGAGCTGGGCGCCTCGCAGGACGAGTTTAACCGCGTCTTTGGCGCGCAGGCGGCGCACGTGTGCGACTTCGTCATACTTGTGGGAAAGAAGGGAACTCGCGGCATCCTCGCCGGGTTGAAGGACATGGCGTTCCCGGACGAGAAAATATGCGTCACCGGCGGCATAGATCAGGCGTTCGAGAGGATAGGCGTCCTGCGCGTCTCTGGCGGTTTTGGCGTACTTCGCAAGAAAATTATCCTCATTGAAAATGATCTGCCGGATAACTATTGAATTGGTTGAACATTATTGAACGGAGGATGTCTGATGCGCATTAAAGTCGGAGTTTTTTTCGGCGGCAGGAGCGTTGAGCACGAGGTCTCGATAATTTCAGCGATACAGGCGATCAACTCGTTCGACTGTTCGAAGTACGACATCGTGCCAATATACGCAACGAGGGACGGAGACCTGTACGTCGGGGGGCGGATCCGCGATATAGACGAGTACAGGGACATCCCGGCGCTCCTCAAAAAGAGCCAGCGCGTGATATGCGTCCGAGACGACGGACGGCTGTTGCTGATTAAATACCCGATAAAACGCTTTTGTAGCCATATTTTTTGCTCGATCGACGTGGCGTTTCCCATAGTCCACGGCACAAACGTCGAGGACGGCGCACTCCAGGGCTTTTTCCGCACGCTCTCCGTCCCATTCGTCGGATCGGACGTGACCGCCTCGGCCGTCGGCATGGACAAGTACGTCCAGAAGGCCATTTTGCGCATGGAAGGCATACCGGTTCTCGACTGCGCCAAAGTGTTTGTGAAGTCCTTCCTGAATGATCCCGATGGAGAGATACGCTGCGTAGAGGGGATCGTGCCATACCCCGTGATCGTAAAACCGACGAACCTCGGGTCGAGCATAGGGATAAAGCGCGCGTCGGGCGCCGCAGAGCTTCGCGAGGCGCTGGAGTTCGCGTTTTTGTATGCTGAAATGGCGCTGGTCGAGCGCGCCGTGCCGAACCTGAAGGAGATAAACTGCGCCGTGCTCGGCGACCGCGAGTCCGCCATCGCCTCCGAGTGCGAGGAGCCGGTTAACACGGATGAGATATTGAGCTACGAGGACAAATATATCTCTGGGGGGAAATCTGGCTCGAAAGGCATGGGCTCCGCGAGGCGAAAGCTTCCAGCCGATATCTCCCCAGAGACGAGGGAGGTCGTTCGCGACTACGCGCAGAGGACTTTTCAGGCACTCGGCTGCAACGGCGTGTCGCGGGTCGATTTTTTGATGGACTCGGTGAGCGGCGAACTGTGGGTAAACGAGATAAACACTATTCCCGGCTCGCTCTCGTTTTACCTGTTTGCGCCAATGGGCATCCAATACGACGAACTGCTCGACAGGCTCGTAGAACTCGCCTTGAAGCGAGAGCGCGAACAGGCGAACATAACGTACTCTTTCGACACGAACATACTCTCGAACTACGCCGGTGGCGGCGCCAAAGGCGCGAAGCGCTAGTGAAGGAGAGTCATATAGACTATTTGGCCGCTCTGGTCTCTTGGCTCTGCGGCGCCCTCCGCGTCACTCCATTTCGCTCGAGGCCGGCTGCGTTTTGAGCGCGAACCTCTCTATGGCCCACGAGACGCCGTTTTCGTCGTTTGTGGGGGCCACGTACGACGCGGCCTTCTTTATTTTCTCTGCGCCGTTGCTCATGGCGACGCCCACGCCGGCGACGGACGTCATATCGACGTCGTTCTCGCCGTCGCCCAAGGCCATAACCTCGCTCATGGGGACATTCATGATCTCGGCGAGTTTCGCCAATCCTTTGGCTTTGTTCACGCTGCTGTCCATCATCTCGACGAAGTTCGAGTTCGAGCGCGTCACGTAAATCCTGTCGCCGAACCTCTCGCTGATGTACGGCACGAGTTCCTCCGCCTCCTCGTCCCTCGCCGTGATGCCGAGCAGCTTCGTCGGCGCGGATTGGGGGTTGAACAGCTCGTCGCCGATGACCTCTCCCGTCACGCCGAACATTTTCGTATACTCTTTATAAGCGTTGACGTCGCTGTTTCTCACGTATAACACATCGCCGGCATACGCCTGAACGTAAACGCCGCGCTCCCTGAAAATTGAGAGCAGTTCTTTGGCGAGGCCGAGATCTAGAGGCTTGTGCCATAATGTCTCCCCGTCCGGTCGCTTGAGCATAGCCCCGTTATAACAGATAATCGGTAGCTTCACCCCGAGTTGGACAGCGAAGGGCAGGGCGGATCGGAACATACGCCCTGTGCACAGGGTAAACCCTATGCCGCTCGATATCGCCTCTTTGATGGTTTTTGAATTGCGCTCCGATATCTTTCCGGCGCTGTCGAGCAGTGTCCCGTCGAGATCGGTCGCTATCAGGCTGATTTTCGACAAAAAATCTCCCCCCTTCGGTACTAATCATTCCGTATTATCGACCATAATCACGCAAAAGGGAAATAAGTGGAACGCTGATTAAAAAAGCAATAAAATTAGATGACAAAAACAAAAAATTCGATTATAATGTCATTGTGCGCGCCACAAGACTTTTTCTTAGTCATATTTCTTAATAAGAAAATTGGTTTGTGTAAAAAAATAAGTTAGTATGAGATAACATGTTTGGAATCAGTGAAAAACATAATATGGAGGATAGCTGTTTTGATTCGAAGGTCATTTTTCTCCAGACGCGATATTTTCTTTTTGTCGTGTATCCTCTTGGCGCTTTCCGCCTTTTACCGCTTCGAAGCGTCTGGCGCGTCCGGCGGAGGTAAAAATTTCGCCGAGATTTCCGTGAACGGGTCGATATCGGAGATGCTCCCGCTCGAGTTGGACAGGGAGTATATTCCGCCCGGCCTGCCCGCTGTGAGGATCGTCACCCGGGGCGGGGCGGCCGGTTTTGTCGCCTCGGACTGTCCAGATAAGGTATGTATTCACACGGGTTTTCTCACAAAACCAGGGCAGGCGGCCGCCTGTCTCCCAAATCGCGTTGTCATCCGCGTGTCGCCCGGCGGCGCGGACACACTGGACAGCGTCGTATATTGAAGTTCGCGCGGCCAGAACCTCTGGAGGTGAAGTTATGAAAAATTTAACTGTCCGGGATATCGCGACTCTTGCCATGATGCTGTCGATGATACTGGCCCTCTCGCTGATAGAGCAAACGCTTCCTCCGCTGCCTATGAACATGCGGTTTGGGCTGTCAAATGTAGTGACGATGTACGCGCTATTTTTTACTGGTAAACGAGACGCGTTCCTGCTCGCGGCGCTGAAGTCGCTGTTCGCGCTTCTCATGAGAGGCCCGGTCGCCGGCATTCTCAGCCTCGGCGGCGGAGTTCTCTCCCTGCTCGTGATCGCGCTTCTGGCGGCGGTGTGGCGGAGCGCGTCATTTTTTATCCTCAGCGTCTCTGGCGCTATCGCCCATAACGCGGCTCAGATTCTCATCGCCTCATGGCTCGTGTCGACTAACCTTCTGCCGGTATATCTCCCGCTTTTGACGGGTTTGGGCGTGTTGTCCGGCAGCCTGACAGCCGCGCTGCTCCGCGTCGTGATGCCTGTTTTCAAGGGCGCCAGAACCGGAGGCGCTCAAATTCAGAAGGTATCCCGAACATGAAAAGACGTCTCGGCGCTCCGTCGCCGGTAGCGCTTTTTGCCCTGTCAGCGGTGTTCATCATGATCGCTGCGTTCCTCGCGTTCGTAGTTCCCGCGAGGAACCGCGGCGTGCCCGCTCGAAGCGCTGGCGAAAGCTCGGAGGAATACCGAAAATTTTCAAGCGACTCGTTCGACTCGTTCGACACACTCGTCACTTTCACGGCGTTCGCGCGCGACGAGGCTGAGTTTGAGCGATACTCGAAAATAGTCCACGACGAGATGAACCGCCTGCACAAATTGTTCGACATTTACGGCGATTATGAAGGGATTCCCAACATGAAGACGATCAACGACATGGCAGGTCTCGCCCCGGTTGAAATCGACCAGTCCGTCATAGAATTTCTCGGGCTCGCCATCGATGCGTACGATTTTACCGACGGAGCCGTCAACGTCGCGCTCGGGCCAGTTTTGTCGATATGGCATGATTGTCGCGAGAAAGCTCTTGCGGAGGGAAACGACGTGGTCGCGCTTCCCTCCGTCGGCGAACTTCGCGCTGCCGCCGTCCATATCTCTCCGGAGGATATTTCGATCGATCGGGGCCGTTCCTCGGTTTTTCTGCCTTACGGCGACATGTCGCTCGACGTCGGCGCGATGGCTAAGGGCTACGCGTCCCAGAGGGCGGCTGAACTCGCGATGGAGTCGGGGCTGCGATCAGGTATTATCAACGCCGGCGGAAACGTCGTCGTCATCGGCAGACCGCTCGACGGGCGCAATGCGTGGAACATAGGCGTCCACTCGCCATCCGAGGAAGGCGACCTGTCGAAGTTTATCGACGTCCTCAGCCTCGACGGCGGGGCTGCCGTCACGAGCGGCAGCGATCAGCGATATTTCACCGCCGACGGCAGACGATATCACCACATCATAAACCCGGCGACCCTGTTCCCGGCGGAGGGAGTGAAGTCCGTCACTGTCCTTCACATCGACTCCACAACAGCTGATATATTATCGACTGCGGCCTTCATCCTCCCCATCCATAAAGCGCATGAGCTGATCGCGCGTCATGGCGCCGAGGCCATGTGGGTGACGGAGAGCGGAAGGACGCTGGCCACCAAAGGCTACCTCTCCCTGTCGAAGACCGGGGCGGGAGAGATGGTCGCCAACTCCTCAGACGAGCCGGACAAGGAATACGTCGTGCAATGATCGTGATGCGCAAGAACTCTCGCTAGCTAATTTAGGGATTGACATGACCGAGCCGCGAGTTTATAAACCTGCGGCGCGATCGGCTCGATTAGTTGTAGACTGCCCGAACTACACAGGCCCATGAACAAGACGCCCGCCGTCGGCAGTAGTTTTTCGCTGGGGCGATCCTGGTCGCCCCAGCGATATAACCGGGTTTTAGCTATTTGCCGTTATTTTTGCAGTATGCCGCGAATTCCTTGTCGTGAACCATGATATGCTCCTTTAGCCAGTCGATCACGTTTTTGTTCACGGCCTGGGAGGTCGTGAGTGTGTGCCCCTCCTTCATGAATTGCCCCTTCATCTTTCGGAACGTTGTCACGTAGTTGTCGTGGTACGCCTTGTGCGCCGTCGCTTTTGGATATTTGGAGTCAATATGCATTTTCTGTTCGCAGGTGAAGTGCTCCACTATGTAGCTGTCCAGAAATTCGATTGTCTCTTTTAGCCTGTCTTTATTGCCGGCGTCGAGCAGCGCGTCAATCCGTTTGAACAGTTCTTTGTGCTGCTCGTCTATCTTCGTTATGCCAGTCTCGAGAGTTTTACTCCAAAGCATGTCCGTAACTCCCTCAACCTACAGGCTTTCCTGACTCGCCTCGAAGAGCGTCACATCTGTTTCGCCCTCGATGAACGGAGTTCTCTCTGAGAAAAACTTCTTGACGTGCGGCGTCGCGAGGTGTTTGCGCAGAGCCTCCTTGCTCGTCCACTTCTCGACGAACGAGAGCCCTTGAAAGTCGTCTGTGGAGGCCATGAGGTCGTACATGATACAGCCCTCTTCCTTTCTGGTCGAGTCGACGCACTCCTTCGCCATGCCTATGACCCTGTCCCTCTCTCCGCGTTTTGCCCGAAATGGCGCCAAAACGATTAGCATGAACATCTCCCCCTTTGTTTTTGTTTTGCGTGGTCGATATTTCGGTGAAAATATTCTTTGATCCTGCTGTGGCAAATTATAACATCATAAAGGTCTTTCATATCACGATGCCGCGTGTTATTAATTAGAAACAGACAGAGCCGGCTCTCAATCGGCGCCTGGCCCTGTCCGTCGGGCTAACCAGGGGCTTATACGCGTCTTTTTTATTTCGCCAGAAGTCTTTCAGCCTCGTCCAGGTCGTCCTCCGAGAAGACCTTGAAATCAGCGTTTCGCAGGTATTCCACGGCGAGACCCTGTCCCTCTTTTTTTGTGTCCGTGAACGTGCCGTCGTATATGAATTTGCTCCCGCAGGACGGGCTGTCCTGCTTCATGATGGCGAAAACCACGTCGTGCTCCTGGGCCAGCCGGAGAGTCTCTGTCGCGCCGGACGTGTACTCCTTCGTAACGTCCTTTCCGGTTCCGGTCAGGACTTTGTCGCCCACGCGCTGCGAGTCGGGTCGGGGAATCGGCAGGCCGCCGAACACCTCGGGACAGATAGGGACGAGTCGCCCCTCCGCCTTCCACTTCAGGAACCTCGCGTCGTTTTCGGGCACTTCGCCGCCGTCATAGCGCACGATTCTTCCGCCATAGAGACATTCGCTGACGAGTATTTTTTTCATCGGTCTCCCTCCATCTTTCTTGGTTCGGCCTATTTGAGTCCTTTAACGGCTTCCTTCCAGTATGAGTCGTCGACGCTGTCCGCGATTTCGATCTTCTTTTTTGTCAGGCCGGACTGAAATCCGAGGTCTATAGTCTGCTGAAGTTTATCCCGCTCCAGGTCTCCGATGGTGTTTTTGTCGGCGCCGTCCGGCAGGACGAATTTTGACACGGCCTTCGTCATGGCGACCTGGTGCTCGAGCGTCGCGCTTTTGCCGGCTTCAAATACGATGCGGCCAGCCTCATCGGGGTTTTCGATGGCGAACTGCCAGCCTTTTATCGTGGCCCGGAGGAATTTCGACAGCAGCTCGCCGTTGGCTTTTGCCCAGCTTTTTTTGACGAACAGGCAATCCTCCAGCATGGCGACGCCCTCGTCGTTCATGTCCAGTACGTTGAAGTCTTTTTCGGAATATCCGTTGCCGAGGACGAGAAGGTACTCATTATAGCTCATCGCGGACGCGACGTCGATCTGATCCGTGTAAAACTGATCCATCGTGTAGTCCTGCTGCACCCATTTTATGTCTTGCTCGATATCCATGCGATATTTATGCGCGAGTGCGTATAACTCGAACTGACGGCCGCCAAACCAGCTCCCGACTTTTTTACCCTTCAGATCCGCGCCGGTTTTTATGCCTGTTTTTGTCTTCGCGATAAGCCACTGTGGGCTTTTCCGGAACGTCTGGAAGACGTTGACCAGGTCATATCCGCCCTCCTGGTACGTGAGCACGCTGCTGTAAAACGCGATGCCGATCTGCGCCACGTCGTTTTCGACCTGCTCCTCCGACGTTACGTCCGTGCCGCCGGGAAGTATCTCTACGTCGAGCCCCTCGTCCTTGTAGAAACCTTTCGCCTGCGCGACGTAAAGGCCCGCGAATTGCCCCTGCGGGAACCAGAGCGACTGAACGGTCAATTTTTTCAGATCACCCGCCGCGAAGGCTTTGACAGAGCCGGCAGGCCCAACCAAAAGAGCTCCTGCAACAAATGCGGCCAGTAACACAACAAACGCGCAATTCTTTGCCATTTTCACTTTTTCCACTTTCTTCACGTTCTCTTCCCCCTAAAAATATTTTTTTGCGGTTCTTGAAACATACGAGCTTTTCAGTGAATTTAAGGAAAGCGATTTAAACCGTAATGCGGTAGTCGAGACGCTGCGAAACGTGCCATGCGACTACGCGCCTCTGCGCTGCGGCTATGATCGCGTAAATCATGAGACTCAAAACAGCGGCGGCCAAAATGTAAGCCCACCCTACCGCCTTCTGGTTGCCGATCTTCAGCGAATATTTGATCATGTACCCTATGCCGGCCGTCTCGCTCGCGAAGTACTCGCTGACGATGGTTCCCATCATTGCGACCGCCACGTTTATCTTAAGCGCGGTGAAGACTGCCGGCAGACTCGCGGGAAAGCGGAGTTTGAGGAATATTTCCATATCCGGCGCCGCGCAGGATTTCATCAGGTCGAGCGAAAATGGAGGCAGGTCGTTTAGCCCCCTGAAAGCGTTGACGGCCATCGCGCCCATGCTTATCACGGTGATCACCGCGAGTTTTGCGAAAAACGCACCGGCAAACCAGCGGTTCATTATCGGGGCGAGGGCCGTTATAGGGGCAGAGTTGATAGCCGTCATAACAAAAAGGCTGCCATAGCCGCCCTTCGGATACCTCGTGACGAGGATGGCGACGCAATAACCGACGAGTGAGCCGAACAGCATCCCCCCGACGGCCGGCGTCAGTGTGACCGATGCGTGTCTCAGAATTTTGTCGAAGTTCGACAAAAACGCGCTCGCGACATCCAGCGGAAGCGGAAGCTGAAGCGGCTTGATGCCGAAAATATGATGAGTGATCCCCGCCTGCGTCAGAAATATCACGAACGCTCCGAGCAGGAGGGGCGGCAAAACCGCTATTTTCGATGCGCATCCGCCGTTCGCTCGCGCGTTTAATCTCGCCCAGGCCATCACGAGGCATCCTCCCCGGTTCTGCGCCACGGGATGAGCTTGTACTCCAGGGCCGAGACTAGAACGAAGCTCCCGATGCCAAGGATCGACGCGATAAGCACGGCGGGCCAGAACTGCCCAACCGTGCCGCCGCCGTAGAGCGTGAGGATAATTACAGAGCCGATGCCGTCCCTCGTGCTCAGTGTGTCGACAAAAACAGCGGCCGTGACGGCCATCGGCGCGGCGATCTTGAGGCCGTTGAAGAGATATGGCAAGGCGAAAGGGATAAAAAGCAGGCGATAGCTGTCCCATCCCGACGCCGAGAGGCTTCTCATCAAGGCGCGCTCCTCCTCGCCGACGGAGTGAAGCCCGCTCAAGAAACTCACGGACACCGGGAAAAACGTAATGTAAGCCGAGATGACGACCCTCGAGACGTCGATATCCTTCACGAGGCTGAACACGATCGGGGCGAGGCCGAGGATCGGAATCATCTGCGAGGCGAGCAAATAGGGCAGCAGCATCCTCTCGAGGAGGCCCGACATAGACATGAAAAGAGCGAGCGTTATGCCGAACGTCGCGCCGAACAAAAAACCGAACGCCGCGCGCGAAAGCGTTATCGCCGCCTGTCTGAGCAAGTTCACGCCGTACTCCGGAAACGAGGCGATTACCGAGTGGAAGTATGGCAGTTTTTTCGCCGCGAAGGGGTCGTTCATAACGACGTCCAGAAAAGCGGCCGAGGCCTCCCATAATAAAATGAAACACGCGAGCCAGAGCAACGCGTTCTTGACCCTTCCGTTCGAGCCGTTTACGGACAGGGCGTCAAATGTTTTCATCGAGGTTTCCCTTCAGGATGTTCCTCACTTTCGTGATGGTCTCGAAATATTCCATGGTTCCCAGCGTGAGTTCCGTCCTGGGCCTCGGCAGCCCGACTTCGATAATCGCCGATATTCTCGCCGGATTCGCGGACAGGACGCAGACCCTGTCGGAGAGGTATACGGCCTCGCTGATGTTGTGGGTAACGAAAACCACCGTCTTGTTCGTCTTTCGCCATATATTGAGCAGATCCTCGTGAAGCCGCAGCCTTGTGAACTCGTCGAGCGATGAAAACGGCTCGTCCATCAGCAGAATGTCCGGGTCGATCGCCAGCGCCCGCGCTATGCCGACCCGCTGTTGCATGCCGCCGCTCAGTTCGTGCGGGAATTTATCCTCATGCCCGCCCAAATCCACGGCGTCGAGCTCTCTTTTAACGATGGCGTCGCGCTCCGCCTTGGGGATTTTTTGCATTTCGAGCGGCAACGCCACGTTCTGGCGCACTGTGCGCCACTCGTAAAGCACTGGGGTCTGAAAAACCATGCCGTATTTATGCCGCTTGCGCGCCTCCTCGGCGGTGAGCCCCGCCACCTGTACGCTTCCAGAGGCCGGTTCTATCAGGTTGGCGATAACGCGCAGCAAAGTTGTCTTGCCACATCCCGATGGCCCAAGCAGAGAGATGAACTCGCTTTTTCGAACCTCGAGGCTCAAATTGTTCAGCACCTCGGCCCGACCGTTCCCGGAGGTGTTGTAAGAAACGCGGATATTATTCAGTTCGATCTCATATTCATACATGCGAATACCTTTTCGCTCATTTTAGAGTGATAATCTTTACATAGAAAAATAATAGGAATTTGAAAAGATAATTATAGATTCCGCAGGTTTGCTTGTCAATATGTGCCGCCAGCCCTCAAACCACAGACTCTCATAGTGCATTACCGAACTCATTCTCTGGTTTTTCAGTTGGATGGGGATTTTCAGAGATAATTTCTCTGTTTTCTATATCCTTTAATACCTTGCCATCATCTGTACGCCACTCTATATTACCGTTCGTCGGAGCGCCAAGCACAAAAGAAGAAGCGCCTGAAGGGGTTTTGAAGAGGATGTCTCTCAATAAAATGCCGTTCACGTCTATATTATCTTTATTCTCTTCGCGTACGGTTTTCGCGGCCGACATAAACGACATTTACGCCGATCTGGTCTGAGACGCCGAATAGGAAGTATACTCCGCTTTGATATATGCTATATATACTATATATCATTTTGGCGGGAGGCATTTTTATGAGCCGTATAGTTATTGACTGGCAGAGGGAAAGTCAGATAAGTGTTTAAAAAAATAGTGCCGAAGACGAGTATAGAATAAAATCAATGGAATTTGACGGAATGACGTTCCGCGAGTGCGGAAATTTTTCATGTGTACAAATTTGGGCACGGTTACTTTTATTATCCTTAGTTACAGTCACGACTTGTTGGTTTGTCGTGTATTGCGTTTGATGCAATGTAGGGGTAATATGGGTGCAATGTAGGGGCAATTACTCATAATTAATGTGGCCGTGGAGATAGGAACCATCGCGTTGTGCGCGTTTTGCCGATAACGACAATCCATTCGTTTTGGTGCAATTGCTAGGAGCAATGTACCCATCATTAATCTGATCAAGGAGATAGGAACCATCGCGCCGCGTTCGTCTTGCCGACAACAAGAATTCGTCCGTTTTGACGCAATTCACGGAGCAACGTCTGTACCTGACGCCTTGAATGACTA
>JAITOY010000040.1 GCA_031289775.1 Synergistaceae bacterium | reverse complement strand
AAAAAATAATCAACGGAAACGAAGCTCTGGCGTACGGGGCGCTTCGCGCCGGCGTCAAGGTAGTGAGCGGGTATCCAGGGACTCCATCCTCGGAGGTTATCGCGAGCCTTCTGGAGATGAATATTCCCGAAACCCATGTGGAGTGGAGCACAAACGAGAAGGTAGCCTTCGAAGTGGCGGCCGGCGCGGCTTTGGCTGGTCACAGGGCGCTATGTACGATGAAGATGTCCGGGCTCAACGTCTGTTACGACTCGCTGATAGGCGTGGCGTACTCGGGCTGTCCCGGCGGGCTCGTGGTCTACGTTGCCGACGACCCGGGCGTGAGTGCCGGGATGTGCGAACAGGACACCCGCGGATTTGCGGTGATGTCGGATATGCCTATGCTCGAACCCTGTTCTCTGCAAGAGGTATACGACATGACCATCACAGCCTTCGAGCTGGCGGAGAAGATAGCGGGCCCTGTGTTTTTGAGGCTCGTCACGAACAACTCTCAGTCGCATGGCACGGTCGAGATAGGCGACAGGGTTCTCCCGAAGGAGAGCGCCCCGATGCCGCCATACGACCCCTCCAAGTACACGAAGGCCGGAGCGGCAATCTGTATGCAGCAGCACAGGGACTTGATAGGACGGCTGGAGGCATCGGAGCGGTTCATAGAGGAAAAGGGACTGAACAAGCTGAAGCTTGGGAAAAAAGGCGGGGTCGGCATCGTCTCGGTCGGCATCACAAACGGCTACGTCTGCGAGGCGCTCGAAAGGCTTCAGGAGGCTGGCGTCGCTGTCGCGGGCGAGTCCAGCGTATCGACGCTCCGTCTCGCCGCGACGGTTCCCTACGCGAAGGAAAAGATCGCCAGGCTGCTCGGCAACTGCTCCAAAGTGCTGGTCGTGGAGGAATTAGAGGGCTTTACCGAAAAATATTGCTACATCGAGGCGTACAAGAACAAGTTCGACGTCGAATTCTTCGGCAAGGAGGACGGCACGTTCAGCCGCGTTGGCCAGTTCGATGTGCTTCTGGTCGAAAACGCGATCCGCAAGGTACTTGGCCTCCCCATCGTTAAATTATCCCTCCCGGAGCCGCCGGAGCGCCTCTGCGCGGCCCGTCCAATCGGCTTCTGCGCCGGCTGCCCGCACCGCGGTACCTATATGGGGCTCGAGCAGGGGTTGAATGCCAGCGGCTATAAAAAGGAGAACGTATTCATCACCGGCGACATAGGCTGCACGATTCTGGGAAGTTGCCCCCCGTTCGACATCCTCTGGACGGAGCTGTCCATGGGCGCAAGCATCCCGTTCGCCCACGGGGTGGCATACAGCAACATCCCATCGCCGGTCATAGCCACCATAGGCGACTCCACATTTTTCCACGCTGGCATTCCCGGCCTGGTGAACGCGCTCCAGCATAACATGAATCTGCTGGTCGTCATCCTCGACAACGGATGGACAGCCATGACAGGGATGCAGGTCAACCCCGGCACAGGGCAGGACTTCCAGAAGGGCGGCTGGAAACGGCTCGACATAGAGGCCGTCGTGCGAGGCCTTGGAGTAGCTCATTTCTGGACGGTGGACGCCTACAACGCGAAAGCCATGGCAGAGGCTACGGAGCAGGCGCTGAAAATAACCGGCCCGAAGGTCATTCTCTCGCGCCGCGAGTGCGCGATACAGGCGGCTAGGCACAAGGTGAAATATCCCCCGATCACGTTCCTGCCGGAGACCTGCGTCGGCTGCAAGAGGTGCATCGACGTGACCGGCTGTCCGGCGATCTCGCTAAACGGGAAAATCATCGCGATAGACGGTTTACAATGCAACAACTGTGGCCTTTGCACCGGCGTCTGTCCGACAAAGGCCCTTCGCGCGGCAGGATAGGAGGCTACGTCATGAGCAGTTATTTCGACATATACACGGTCGGCGTAGGCGGACAGGGGATATTGACCATATCGGACATCATCACCCTGGCGGCCGCCGAAAAGGGAGTCGGGATCAACTTCTACCCGACGAAAGGCATGGCTCAGCGCGGCGGCTTCGTAAAGGCCCAACTGCGGCTCGGGCGCGACCAAGCTGCCTCGGCGCACAGCATATCACCGGGCGGCGCCGATCTCGTAGTCTCCATGGAGCTGTCCGAAACGCTCAAGGCCGTGCGCTATGGAAAATCCGGGGCTGATTACGTCATACTCGGCCTCAGGTGGCAGCCGACGGCCGTCATGCTCGGTAAAGCCCCGTACCCCGACGAGGAGCAGGTGCTCGACGAAATTCGCAAGGCGGGCGGCGCCGTGCATTACCTCGACCCGTCCGGTATGCCGGCCGGCATGAGGGGCAACTTGTACACTCTGGGCTCTGTGTGTGCCCACTCGCGCCTGAACGAGTTCTTTTCTAAGGAGGACATTGAAAAGATCATCGCGAACAGGTGGCAAAAGGTCGCGGAGAGCAATTTAGCGACGTTCCGCGCCGGCTATTCCGCAGCGGTGAAGAGTTAAGGAAGCGCTGATTAAATGGATTTAAAGCCGATGTTTTATCCGGAATCAGTGGCCGTGTTCGGCTCCGCCGGTGAGAGGAAGCTCGCGAACGTGCTGATAAACCGTCTGCTGGACGGCGGTATGGAGCGAGTGTACGCGATCAACCCCAAGGGCGAATCCGTGCGCTCCGCGAAGGGCTACACCTCGCTGAACGATCTCCCCGCCCAGGACGGCCCCGCCGGCCTTGCGGTGATCGCGGCGCCGGCCAAGACGGTCAACGGCATTCTCGAGGACTGCGGAAAAACAGGCGTGAAAGCGGCCGTTATCATCAGCTCGGGATTTTCGGAGACGGGCAACATTAAGGGTGAACATGAGCTGACCCAAACCGCAAGGCGGTACGGCATCCGCTTCATAGGCCCGAACTGCGCCGGCATGATCTGTACGCACGCGAAGCTCGTCGCGACTCTGGAGACAGCTCCCCCGACTGGCGGCATTTCGCTCATATCCCAGAGCGGGGCCATGGGGGGATCGTTCATGGCACTTTCCGCCGACGACGGCATGGGCATCGCGAAATTCGCGAGCTACGGCAACGGCGGAGACCTCACAGTGCTCGAACTGCTGAGATATTTGAAAGAAGACCCCGAGACACTGGTGGTCGCGCTCTACCTCGAGACCGTGCCTAACGGGCGAGAGTTCATGAGAGCAGTCGAGGAGGTCGTCGGAGTGAAGCCGGTCGTGATAGTGAAATCCGGCCGAACTGACACGGGACAGCGCGCGGCACTCTCCCACACCGGGTCTATGGCAGGGGCGGACGCTGTTTGCGACGCGGCTTTGCGCCAGTGCGGCGCAATACGCGTCGACACCCTCCACGACCTCTTCGACGCCTGTAAAGGCTTCGCGACGCTGCCGCCCGTAAAGGGCAAAAGGCTGTCTGTGATCACGAATTCAGGCGGGCCCGGCGTTATGACAGTCGACAGGGCCGAGACGATTGGCCTGCTCATACAGGAGACATCCGAAGCCGTCAAGGCCTCACTCGGGGCGTTCCTGCCCTCATACGCCGGAACGCGCAACCCGATAGACCTGACCGTCGAGGGCACTGGCGAGCAGTACGAAAAAGCTACGGAGACGTCGCTTGCGGAGTGCGACGCCGCGATAGCGCTGTACGTAGGGACGCCGTACCTGAAGGCGATGCCGGTGGCGCGCGGCCTCGCCGATGCCGCGAAAAAAAGCGGCAAACCAGTGGCCGCAGTGATGCAGGTGGGCGCCGATATAGCGGACAGTCTGACTTACCTGCGAGAAGAGGGTATACCATGCTACGAGTCTGGCGAGCGCGCAGCATCCGTCCTCGCCGTCATGGCCGCCTATGAGAGCCGGCGTGCAAACCGCTCAGAGAATTGCCTCGAATCCGCGACGCCCATAGGGGACGTCTTTGGCGGCAAAAAAAACTCCCTGCTGGAGCCGGAGGCCATGAAGCTGCTTGGCGAAAACGGGATACCTGTTCCCAAGTTCGCCTTTGCGGAGGACGAAAAGAGCGCGGCACAAGCGGCCGGAGATATTGGGTACCCTGTCGTAGTGAAAGTCGTCTCGCCCCGGATCATTCACAAATCCGACTGTGGCGGAGTGGCGCTCGATCTCAAAAATGAGGACGAGGTTCGCGCGGCCTTCGAGCGTATGAAAAAAATAAATGGCGGCGAGGGCTTCAAGGGGGTCGTCATATACCCAATGCTCAAAATGGGTAAAGAAGCGATCATCGGCCTTTCGAGGGATCCGAGCTTCGGACCTCTCGTTGCCTTCGGGATGGGCGGCGTCTACACGGAGGTGTTGCGCGACATAACATTCCGCGTGGCGCCGGTGAGCAAAAAAGAGGCGCTGGAGATGATCGGGGAGATCAAGATGTTCCCACTTCTGCGCGGCGTGCGCGGCGATGCCGCGATCGACATCGACTCGCTCTCAGAGACTATAGCTGCGTTTTCGCGGCTGCCGCTGCTCTACCCGGACATAGCGGAGGCCGACCTGAACCCCGTGTTCCTGTACGAAAAGGGCGTTTTGGCCGCAGACGTCAGAATTCTGGGATGACGTGACGCCGGCGCTCTATAATTCCAATTTTGAGTCAAAGATGCTTTTATTTGACTTAGAATTAGAATAAGACGAAAGGAGAAACACAGTGGAACTTACACAAGACCTGAATGATATGCTGAACGGTAAATATGGAGAAGGCGCCGCTCTGGCGCTCAAGGTGCAGGTCGGCATCGGCGAGTGCTTCGACGCGCCTCGGATGCTTCCGATCACGAACGCCCACGTGGCGCTCAGCAATCAGGAGGCAGATCTCTGGTTCGCGGAGAAAATGACCGCCCTCGGGGCGCGCACAAAAATTCCCCCGTCGGTCAACCCCGGCTTCTGTCTCTCTTACTTCAAAGAACGCGGCATGGTGACAGCCGAGGAGGCGGAGCACATGCGCCGTACTCACGAGGCATACAAGGCGCTCGGCTGTCGCCTCACATACAACTGCACGCCTTACATGGACACGAACATCCCATTCCCGAACGAGATCATAGCCTTCTCGGAGTCCAGCGCGACCCCGTACGTCAACTCCGTGTGGGGCGCCCGCTCGAACCGCGAGTCCGCGCAATCGGCCCTCTGCGCTGCGATTACAGGCGTCGTCCCCGAATATGGGCTTCTGCTCGACGAAAACCGAAAGGGCGACATTCTAGTCGAGGTTCAGGCAAATATGAAAAACGACTTTTCATACCACCTACTCGGCTACATGGGGAAAAAAATAGGCCAAGGCATCCCTGTGTTCGTCGGCCTCGGCAATTACGTCTCCCCGGAAGCGCACCGAAATCTCGGCGCAGAGCTGAACACGTCGGGCGCCTACGCCATGTACCACATCGTCGGCGTTACGCTCGAGGCGCCTACGCTCGAAGCCGCGTTCGGCGGCAAGAAGCCAAAGCGCACGGTCGTCATAACCGACGACGATTTCGCGCAGGTGCTCGAGACCGAGATATCAGACCCAGGCAACCGAAAGATCGACTTCGCGCTGTTCGGATGCCCGCACACCAGCATCAGGGAAATTCAGCATATCGCCGGCAAGCTGGAGGGGAAGAAGGTCAAAGTACCGCTCTGGATCATGACCTCGGCTCTCACGAAATCCAACGCCGAAAAAATGGGCCTGCTCGACGTCGTGAGGGCGGCCGGCGGAGATATCGTGGAGGATACCTGCTCCGACCAGCCCTGCTGGCACCTCTATAAAGGCAAGGTCGGCGTGACCGAATCCCCCAAGTGCGCGTATTACCCGAGGAAAAGGGGCCTCGATTTCGTCATACGCGACCTCGACGTATGTCTTGACGCCGCGTTGAAAGGAGCTGTCGAGTGATGAGCAAGAAGGTTTTCTCCTGCCATAAAATTTCGGAGGGAGTTGGAGAGGGCGAGGTAATCGTCTCAAAGGACGAGATCATGTTTTACCTGGTGCGCCCAGAGACCGGAGAGGTCATCGAAAAAGCGCACGATCTCGAGGGGCGGATCATCTCCAGAAAAATACTCGTCTTCCCCGGCGGAAAGGGTAGCTCTGTGGTGCAGAGCGACGGTCTGTATCAACTGATGCAGAAAAAAAACGAGCCGGCCGCCATGATAATCCAAAACCCGGAAACCGTGCTGGTGGCCGGCGCCATCATCATGGAGATACCTATGGTGGACAAGGTGGAACCGGAGTTCTACTCGACGATAAAAAACGGCGACCACGTCCGCGTTGACGCCAATAACGCGACCATCACAATACTGGATTAGCGGCTAGACGATTCGCGCGCGTCGAGGCGCGCGTCTTGGCAGACATGGGAGGTGTCGACATGCCTATATTACTCGAGGAGGACATGCGCTTTCAGCTTCCGCGTATGCATAAGGTAAAACAGACGTTTCCTCGGCCGAGGCTGGGCGATATCGAAGGGCGTATTGCCGAGGAGATGGACAAAGCGGAAATTCGAGGCAAAATCAACTCCGCCGCAAGGGTCGCGGTCGCGGTCGGCAGCCGGGGCATAAAGAACATCGCCCTCATCGTAAGAACCGTCGTCGACCAACTCAAACAGGCCGGCGTTTCTCCATTCATCGTGACCGCAATGGGCAGCCACGGCGGCGGCAGCCCCGACGGGCAGAGGGAGGTTCTGCGCTCCTACGGCATCACCGAGGAGAAAATGGGCGTCGATATAGTCACGTCCGTTGACGTGACCCACCTCGGAAGAACCTCGCGCGGAATTGACGTATTTTTCGACGACTCGGCGCTCTCCGCTGACATGATCGTCCCGATAAACCGCGTCAAACTGCACACTGATTTCGTCGCCGACATTCAGAGCGGACTCTGCAAGATGCTCGTGATCGGCCTCGGAAACCACATAGGATGTACGGCCATTCACGAGGTGAGTTTCGACTTCTTCGGCGAGACGATATTAGAGGCGACCGCTATTATACTTGGGAGAAACAAGGTCGGCTTCGGGATAGGAATCGTCGAAAACGCCTGCGACGAGACGGCCATGATCGAGGCCATCCCATCCGAGACGCTGATAGAGCGCGAGAAGGATCTTGTGCGGATCGCTAAGGAGAACATGCCTACGCTGATGATACCGGAGATCGACGTCCTGATCGTCGAGGAGATCGGCAAAAACATATCCGGCGCGGGATACGACCCAAACATACTCGGAAGAAGCTCTATTCTAAAGGAATTCGTGCTCGAAGTCCCGAATATAAAGCGCATGGTTCTGTTCGACGTAACGGAGGAGTCGCACGGCAACGCCATAGGCATGGGCATGTTCGACGTTATCACCCGCAAAGTGTTCGAAAAACTCGATCTGGAGCAGATATACGCAAACTCCATCGCCGTGAAATGCCCTGACGACGCGAAGATACCCATCATCGCGGACTCGGAGGACGAGGCCGTGAGAATAGCGATACAGATGGCGAGGGACATAGACAAAGAGCACTTAAAAATCGTAAGAATCAAAAACACCCTGGAACTCGAGACTATCGAGGTTTCCGACGCGCTGACGGACTACGTATCGACTCACGCGAAGCTGTCTCTCGCCTGAATAGGGCTTCGGCATTGAACAGCCGGCCTCTCCGTAGCGGCGGCCGGCTGTTTTTATCCAACGTTCCGTAAATTTCCGCGAATATTACATAGTCTGATTCGGAGAGCTCCGCTCTATGGCGTCCTCTCTATAATCTTCACCCCCTCCTCCGGGCGGAGGAGTTTTACGTCGTCGAGGGCGTTTTCACTCACGAAGACGCTTATTTTGTCTATGAGGGCGGGGATGTCGAGACCTTGAGGGCAGAGCTTCGCGCATCGGCCGCAGTGAGTGCAGCGCTCGGCCTGGCGGTTTTCTCCAAGAACTCGGTAATCTATGCCCAGAAAGACGTTTTTCCCCCTTTTGTGATGGTTGTTGTAAAGGCCGAAAAGGTTCGGGATGTCCACGCCGGAGGGACAATCCATGCAGTAGCGGCAGGCGGTGCAGGGTATAGGGGCGCTGAGACGGTACGCGGCGAAAGCGCTCTTTATCACGGCGTAATCGGGCTCGCCAAGTGGGATCAGGGGCGAGAGCGTCTCTATGTTATCCCTGATCTGATCGAGGTTCGACATGCCGCTCAGAACCACCAGCACATTCGGCAGCGACGCCGCGAAGCGTATCGCCCAGGAAGCGGCGCTCGCCCAAGGCGCGACGTTTTTGAATATCTCTATGCTCCTCTCGCAGAGCGTCGCCAGAGCGCCGCCCCGCACGGGTTCCATCACGACGACAGGCAACCCCTTCGATGTCGCGTACTCGTACTTGCCCTTCGCGTCCTGGCCCTCCCAGTCCATGTAGTTGATCTGGAGCTGAACGAAGTCCCAGTCGTATTTGTCGGCCACGCTCCGGAAAACCTCCGTCGTGTCGTGCATCGAAAAGCCTAGACGACGTATACGCCCCTCCTCCTTTTTTAGGCGGAGGAACTCGTACAGTCGCAGACTTTCCTCTTTTTCTATGTTTTTCGAGCTGAAGTTATGAATTAGATAGAAGTCAAAATATTCGACCCGGCACTTCTGAAGCTGCTCCTCGAAGATGGCCTCCATCTCTCGACGCGAGTTCAGCATCCATATCGGCATCTTTGTTGCGAGGTGGAATTTGTCCCTGGAGCGCCTCGCGAGCGCGCCTCCGATGAATGCCTCCGACGTGCAGCCATGATAATTGTAGGCCGTGTCGAAGTAATTTATCCCGTTTTCGATGGCGTAGTCCACCATTTCGAGCCCCTTCTTCTCGTCTATGAAGCGATGTCCCTCCCGCGCGTAAGGCATACGCATGATGCCGAGGCCAAGCAGCGATAAACTCTCTTCCCCATCCCTGAAAGACCTGTGATCCATAACTCTCCCTCCCTCGTTCCGGTGTTTGCGCCGGATGAATCCTGATTTATCGGCGATCTGCCGCGCCTTTGTCTTTGGACGCAAATCTGCTGAACAATCGCCTGCATGTCTCGACAAACGATTCATTATGGATCTTTTTGACGTCAAAGCGCAGCAGACTGAAGACAATCTGAATGGCGATCCCCTGGCCAAAGGCCGCTATCAAAGCGCCGATTCCAACCCTTTCACCCAGCAGCCAGCCCGCGAAAAGAGCGGCCGCCTCCATGCAACAGCGGCAAAAACCGGCAGTGCGTCCGGTGCGTTTTGCCATGGCAACCATCAGGGAGTCCCTCGGCCCGAACCCATACCCGGCGCCCATGTAGGCAACACCGCCGACTGCCACGACAAAAAGCCCCGCAATCATCATCATCGCCCCGCCCTCGAAGGAGACCGCGAACCGAACCCAGCGCAAGAATCTGATCAGGTCGATAAACGCTCCAATGGCGATCATGTTGCAGAGCGTGCCCAGCCCTATGAACTCCTTCATCATCGCCGACGCGAGGACTATGACCACAGCGGTCACGATATTGGCGGCCCCGAGGGTCCAGCCCATGTGCCGCGCCGCGCCGAGGTGGAAGACGTCCCACGGTGGCGCCCCGATGTTCGCGTGCACGGTCATCACTATCCCCAGCGACGTGATAAAAAGCCCGAGGAAAAGTCTCGCGATCCGTAGCGCCTCGCATCGCCTCAGTTCAATCAAAACTCAAGGCCTCTCTCGGCCAGGGTATGAGGGTCATGTTACTGGGAGGTATTTTTTCAGTTTGCCCAACATCTCTTCGATGTTCAGCGGTTTACCAACATGGTCGTTCATTCCGGAGGCGAGACAGTTTTCGATGTCCTCGCGAAAGACGTTCGCCGTCATGGCGACGATGGGCACGTCCTCCGACCGTGGAAGGCCCGACGCACGGATGCGCCTAGTTGCCTCGAACCCGTCCATCTCCGGCATTTGCACATCCATGAATATGACGTCGTACTTTTCCGGGGACGCGGAGAACATCCGCAGCGCCTCTAGACCGTTTTCGGCGCAGTCTATCGCAATCGTAGTAGGTTCCAGAAGGGCGAGGACTATCTCGCGGTTTACATCAACGTCCTCGGCAAGCAGTATATGCCGCCCTTCGAAGACGTTCGCTCCTTCCGTCTCAACAGGCGAAACGTCGCCGGCGTCCTGCGAGGAGTCGCGCTCGACGCCGCGCTCCATCAAAACGCTGAACGCAAATGTCGAGCCATTGCCGGGCTCTGAGTCCACCCATATTTTGCCGCCCATCATCTCAATGATGCGCTTGGATATTGCGAGCCCGAGGCCTGTCCCGCCAAACTTGCGCGACGTGCCGCTGTCGGCCTGGGCGAACGAGTTAAACAGGCGCGACTTCTGCTCCTCGCTGATCCCTATCCCGGTGTCCGTCACATCGACCCTGACGGCGCAAAAACCGTCCTTCTCGACCTCCAAATGCGCGCCGAGCGATACGGCGCCGCCATCGGGAGTGAACTTCACCGCGTTTGAGAGAAGATTCGTGATGACCTGCGCCAGGCGCTGGTCGTCTCCGATCAGGACGGCCGGGATATTTTCGTCCACTTTGACGCTGAAGACCTGATGTTTTTCGTTCACTCGGAAGTTTATGACGTTCACGACCTTCTGAACCATCTTTTCGAAGCTGAAGTCCATGAACGAGAGTTCGAGCTTATTCGCCTCTATCTTCGACATGTCGAGTATGTCGTTTATGACCCCTAGCAGATGTGTTGACGCGTCCTCTATTTTCTTGAGACAGTAGTCCTTCCTATCTAACTCGGGCGAGGACTTCGCTATGGCCGTCATGCCTATTATCGCGTTTATGGGGGTGCGTATCTCGTGGCTCATGTTCGACAAAAACTCCGACTTCGCCATACTGGCCCTCTCGGCCTCTTCTCGCGCGCGTGAAAGCTCCGTGACGTCGTTCATAACGACAACGACGCCTCGGCAGACTCCACCGCGCTCTTCGGCCGGCGTAATCGTCACCTGAAAAAATATCTCGTCGCCGCTGTTCAACGTCACGCTCTCCTCGTAAGCGAGGGCGCACCTGACATCCATGACGCCCCTGCACTGTACGCCGACGCCGTCGATCCAGCGACTTGGCATTGCCTCCGCGAAGACCTCGCCAAACGGCAGCCCCACCATCTCTCGCATATCGGCGTAGCCAAGCAGGGCCACAGTTTTTTCGCTCCCGAGCACGAACTTCATGTTGAGGTCGAGCATAAACGTGATGCCGGGCGTGTTTTTGAGAAGGAGTTGGTTGTAAAAGTTCGACAGTTCACGAGCGGCCTCGTTCGTGTTGCGAAGGCGCTCCGTCTGCTCGTGCATGACGGAAAGCGCGCGATAATCGCGCTCGAGTTTTTTGAGCTGCCTCGCGAGCTTGCTGTACTCCTTTTCCAGGTTTTCAGGCGTTACTTTTTCGTCCGGCGCCATGCCTAAATCCGCTTTCGGCCAATCCCGCGCTATAACATACAGAACGTTATCGAGCAGTTGTGGAATCTGTTGGAAACGAGGCCGTCCCTAAAACGCGCCGGGCAAATCTCCCCAAGGCAATACGCGCCGGCGAGCGATACATTGTCGGGCTTTATCTCCGACAGGATGTCGCCCTCGGCGTCCGCGTCGGCGCCGAGGATCATCGCGCGCCCGCAGCACGAGATGCAGAATATTGTCGAGTAATCGTAATCTTCGCTTTTCGCCTCATCGAGAAGCGCGTTCATCGAGTCGCGGCACGCCGATACGATATCCTCCTTGTTTACGAGGCAGATGTTGGCCATGGTTCCCGTTGGCACGTCGCCCAAAAACGAGCCTGAGCCGTCCGACAGGTTCAGGCTCGCGATATGCCTCATGAGGGGCGTCTCGTCGTCCCCCCGCGTCAGCATCATCGGGTATGAGTTGAAGGCAAGCAGTGGATCGTCCACGTCAGTTTTCAGGCCAAAGCCCTCGAGATATTTTACGAAACTCTCGTCGCCGACCTTGTAGACGACGTTGCCCTCCGCCTGAACGACCCGGCGAATGCGCTCCGCGAAGCGGGATGTGACGTGCCGTAGGGCGAACACAGGCTTCACACTCCCCCATACACTGAGTGTGACCATGGCATCCCTGTACTCGCTCCCGGACAGGAATACTCGCGCCCTCTCGTAGTCGTAGTCATCGGAGGCGACGCCGCCCATAATCGGGACGTTCTCGACAATCTGAGAGAGCACGTCCGGGTAGACGTCGCCCGAGAAGAGCATTCCGGACGGGCAGAAGACGAATATTACGCCGGGTTTTGAGCCGTAACCCGAGTCCGGAACCGTACTCCTGTATGTTTCCGCTATCTTCCGCGCGTGATCGCCGCCCACGAGCGGCGCAGATGCGGCCGTGAAAAAACCGCAGTCGTCGGCGGTGAGAACCGTCAGCATGGCCGCAGCCTCGTGACGCCCGCCGGAATCCAGGACGGCGAGGGTCGTCATGCCGAGAACGTCTATGCCGAGCAGCTTTTTCAGCTCGCGCGTGACTGCGGCGCCGTCCGTGTCGGCGTCGCACAGTAGGATGCCAACGGAGTTTTTCCCGAGTTCGAGCTGTTCACGGATCGAGCCAGCGAGCTGGCTTGCCGTTTCACCCGAGTCATCCAGATCGAAACTGATAGCGACGGCGCTTTTCATGGCTGATTCCTCCCGGATTTGTTTTTTAGCGACATGTTCAAGAAGGCTGATTTAGCGATTTAATCAGCGCTTCCCCAGAACTCTTGATATTATAACGCTTTTTTATCGGAAAAACGGCACTCGCTCGCGAGGCGGCATCTCGCTATCAGGCCGGCGAGCTCAGGGTCGAGGTCACTGTGCGCAGTCAGTATCTCGTTTTTCAAACTTTCCTCTGCTTGTGGATCCACGCGCGGCGCGCGAGCAATCCTCGGCCTCGGCGCCGAGGGGCGAAAACCAACCCGTTTCTGCCTGTACCCCTGCTCGATCTTCATGTCCTCCAGTTTCAGCTTCGCCTTTGTCCTTATCTCACTCATGATGGCATTTTTCCTGAAATTTATGTCCTGCAACGCTGCATGCCCGTCCACCAGAACAACTAGGACGCCGTTCTCCCACGACTTCGGCAAACTTCTCGACGCGAGCGCCGGGCCGACGATCCTCGGCCATTCTTTCTCGAGCGCGGCGAGAGCGTAGCAGACCTTCATTATTGGCGCGCCGCCAAAAAACGCGCTATAAATCGGGCGCTCGCCGCCCTGCCTCTTAGCGGGACTCACGCGTCCACGAAACCGGCGCCAGCCTCATCCAGCCTGCGGGCTCTCTCAATAGCGACCTGCACGAGCTGGAGGTCAACGTTATTAACCCCAGGCACCCTCGACGCCTGGCCCAATGTCCTGGGACGAACTCTCGCCAGCTTCTCCGTCGCCTCGGCGGAGAGACCGCATACAGATCCATACTCCAGCTCCATCGGTATCTTGAGGCGCTCCATGGATGAGAGCCGCCTGACTCTGCGATTCTCCCTCTCCACGTATCCGGAGTACTTCACATCTATCTCAAGCCTCGCCCCCAGATCCGGGGATAGGGCCGAGCCGGCCAGCTTCGCTAAAAAACTCCACGATATCTCCGGCCTCTGAAGTAGCTCGGCGGCGATCATGGGCTCAAACAGCGGCGACGAGCCACGTTCGCGCAGAAGCGAGTTCGTCCCCTCACAGACCGGTATTTTTACGGCCGAAAGGCGCTCGCGTTCAGAGTCGATCGCGCGCCTCGCGGCCTCCACTGCCGACCATTTTTCGTCGCCGATCAGCCCGAGTCTCCTGCCGATCCCGCAAAGTCTGAGGTCGGCGTTGTCGTGCCTCATGGTAAGCCTGTGCTCACAGCGACTCGGCAGCATCCTGTACGGTTCATCCGTGCCGCGCGTCGTCAGGTCGTCGATCAGCACTCCTATATAGGCCTGGTCGCGCCCGAGGACGAGGGGCTCCAAACCCTTCAGGGATAGCGCAGCGTTTATCCCGGCCATCAGACCCTGTACGGCTGCCTCCTCGTAGCCCGACGTCCCGCAGATCTGGCCGGAGCAAAAAAGCCCCTTCACAGCTCTCGTCTCGAGCCACGGTTCGAGCTGAGTCGGGTCGACGTAGTCGTACTCTATCCCGTAACCTGGGCGGATCATCAGGGCACGCTCGCAGCCAGGCAGAGTGCGTATCATCTCGCGCTGCACGTCCGGCGCGCTCGTCGTAGAGAAGTTCTGCATGTATATCTCCCTGCTGCTGCGACCGACCGGCTCTAGGAAAATCGGGTGCGAGTCCTTGTCCGGGAATTTTAATATCTTGTCGTCTATAGACGGACAGTAGCGCGGCCCGACCGTCTCCATGACGTGGGTCGCAAGCGGCGAGCGTCCTAATGACGCCTTCAGTATGTCGTGCGTTTTGGCCGAGGTTCTCGTCAGCCCGCAGTAGTAGCCGGAATGGATCTTCTTTTCGCTCCAGTGCGAGAACGCCTCCGGCGTCGGGTCGCTGGGCTGGAGGGTAAGAGAATCCCAGTCCACGCTGTGCCGGCAGATTCTCGGCGTCGTGTCCGTGCGAAAACGCCCGAGCGTGAGCCCGGCTCGTCTGAGTGAGGCAGAAATATTCGTCGCCGGAACCTGGCCGAGCGGGCCGGAGGAAAAGTTAGCGAGGCCGATGTGAACGAGACCGCTCATGTAAGTGCCGGACGCGACGATGACCCTCCGGGCGGAAAATTTTTCGCCGAGACGCGTGACGACCCCGACAACCGCGCCGGAATCGGTCACGATGTCCACGACCATCGCCTGGTACACGAACAGGTTCGGAACCTCCTCCATAACGCGCATGTAGTGCGCCGCGTAATCCTTCAGGTCGCACTGCGCCCGCAGAGTCCGAACGGCGAAACCCTTCGACGTGTTGAGCCAGCGCAGGTGGATAGTCGCGAAGTCCGTAGCGCGAGCCTGCTCGCCGCCGAGCGCGTCAAGCTCTCGAACGAGGTTCCCCTTCGCTGGCCCGCCGATCGCGGGGTTACACGGCATGAGAGCCGTGTTGTCGATATTATGGTTCAACAGAAGCGTGCAACAACCCATACGGGCCGCCGCGAGCGCGGCCTCGCACCCTGAGTGACCGCCGCCTATGACAATGATTTCGTAGTCGTTATTTCCATCCATGTGGAGGATTATACTACCTTAGCTTCATTGTCGCAGTCAATTTTTCGAAGTCGTCGATGTCGACTATGACGTAATTTCACACATACCTCTGGAGGCTCGCGTCGAGCCACGATTCGAGCGTCGCTGGCGCGCAGGGACGTCCGATTCCGCGAAGCTCGTTTTTTATGTCGCCCAGAAGACCGCTGCGCTCCGCGTAAGCGTTGTGAACATGGATACTCTCGAAGTTCTCCTGGCGCGCAATGACGAACGCGTCGTCCTCGAGCTCCGGCAGGCGCTCTATCACTCCTCTGAGCATCTCTCTCACTACGTCCTCGACGAAACGCGGTTTCATGTGGCCGTCCCAGACGACGCGAAGCTCGTCAGGGCGCTTCAGCAGTTCGTAAATTCCGGAGCTCATCGAGTCCTCTACTATGCTCACAAGCCTCTCCATCCTTATTGGCGTCTCAGAGCCCACGAGGAGCGTGCCGAGGCCCCTCTGGTTGTGGGAGGCTATTGGCAGAATCGACAGTATCTCCGTCACCTGTTCGTCGCTGTAGCCGGCGTCTTTGAGCGCGCTTCTCGCGTGCTCCGAAACCATCTCCCTAGCGCATGGGCAGACGGTCAGGCCGTTTACCTCGACGCCTGTAGCCCTCCTCGTGGAGGCGCCATCGCTCGCTGAATAGCCTATGAACGTGTAAAGGTTCTCGACCTTCATGTTCGATGCCGGGGTGCGTCTCGTCATGGGGCACTGGGCTCTGACATCGGCCCCGGCTCGCGTTGCGCCCTGCGTCTTCGCTATTGAGATAGCCATCCTGTCGGTCAGCGTCTCGAAGTCCGGGGAGGACGACATCGCTATCTCCGAGGCGGCGTTTTCTATGTTCTCTATAAAGCGCGACATATGGACGCCGGATTGAGTCGCGTCGAGATGCGCGTACAGGTTCATCTCGGCGAAAAACAGAGTCTCCCGCCCTGACTCGCCCTTCAGGCGCAGAATCCGTTTCAGCCCGGTCACTCCGACTCTGGAGAGGGATATCTTCGTCGCCGGGGCACTTTTTTGTATGTCGTTTCCCAAATCATTTTCCATAGTCTCATCCCCTCGCCGTTCGCGCTATTTTATACCATCATGCGCTTGCAGTCATCTGCTTTCAGCTCCAAGGCTTCGCAGAACTAAAAGCGCTCCCGCAATAAGCCACAGGTCGGCGAGGTTCATGTACAAGAGGACGCGAAACCAATCTACGACATATCCGTACAACAGGCGATCCAGGAGGTTGCATATAGCCCCGGCCCAGAGGAATATCACGCCGGGCGTCCGGCGTGTCGCCTTTGCCTTGGCGCAGAAAAGCGCCAGCAGCGTTATTGCCGTAATGGCCATCGCCGCTCCTACGGAGGGATATCCAGTGAAAAAGGAGAACGAAATACCTCGATTAAAGCGGAGGCCTAGGGAAAGAATCGGGCCGCCGCCTAGCGTCTCGGAGAAGCTCGCGAGGGCCCATAGTTTTGTCGCCCTGTCTGAGACGAGAAGCAGCGTAAATAGGAGCAGAGGGGGCGCGATATTACTCAGCTTACCCGGAAAAAGCGGATTCATACGCCCACTGCGAATATTCCATTTAAAGCCCGGACGCGTCCGATGCGCTGATCTCCAGAACGCACGCGATGCTCTCCGCTTTTGGCGGGCAGCCTCTCGCGCAGAATTCAAAACCGGACGCGCAGTTGCCGACGCCGATGCCTTTACCCAAACATTCGCGCCAGCCTTGCCCGATTTTTATCCTGTTATCTCCTCGGAGCGAGGACAGGAGATCCTTGTTCATGCGAAAGAGGGCGTGTATAAGCGACGCGTAACAAGCTGAGCACGCTTCGCGCTCTTCGATGTAGTCAGTCAGGCGCAGGGCTGTGCCAGGCAGGTTTTTTATGTTTGCCTTCGTATCGTCATGCCCGATCTCGACGATGTCGCGAGCCGACAAAAGCGTCGAGCCCACGCCTAACATCTCTGACAACACTATGTGCCCGACCATTTCCTTTTTTATGCCAAGCAGCGACGCTCCGTAAGAATCGACCTTCACAGGGTCGCGCCCGAGAATGAGCCTGTTCATCACGACAGGGTTGCCGCCCTCCTCGGACGATATATCGCCGCACAAGGCGTCGACAAGAATCAAGTCAGGTTTCAGCGCGACATTCAGGCACGCTATTGGGTGATGCAGGCCCTTCTGATGGAAGCGGCGTTTCTCTCTGTCAGGCAGACACCCCTTCAGGTTTTTCAGCGCGCAGGTTATCAGCGTCTGGCAGTGACCTTTGAGAACCGGTATGTTTATCAGGTAGTCCAGGTTGAAGGGCGACTCGCAGACCTCGAACGTAAACTCTCCAACAGTGACCTTGCGCGTGGCATCCTCCTTGAGGTCGAGGAGTTTCACGCCGTACCGGCGGGCTATTTCGTCGTATCCGCAGGCCCGCCAGGCCCTTTTTGTCTCGTCTCCGACCCACGAGCCCTCCATTATCGTTATGTCAGTCACACCGTGATCTTTGAGGAACTCTATAACTCCGGAGACGACAAGAGGCGACGTAGTCGCTCCCAGCGAAGACGCGCGAGCCAGCACGAGATTCGGCTTCAGCCCTACGGACATGCCGGGCCCTACCTCGTCTCCGACCCCGGCGCCAAATATCTCGAGCGCCCCCTCTCTACCGTCGGCGCCGTACCTGACGAAAATTTTACCCTTCAAAAGCGAGGCGTTTTTCTTTTCACATGGACTCATTGCGCGCCCCTCCGATAATTCTTATAGTTTTCCCGACATTTTTTCGAACCAGGATCGAAGAGCTTCAGGCGATGAAAACACGACGACCCCTTCCATCGCCGCGATCCTCCGGGTCAGCTCGAGATCTACAGGCCTTGGATATATCATCACCCTGTTGCCGTTTGGAGCGACTGACTCCATCTCAGCCGAGATGTCCGTGGGCAGAACATAAATAGGAACTCGGCATTTTCCGGCTTGGGCGAACATACATGAAACAAGCGAATCCGCTATGCCCGATACGCACTTAGCGACAGTGTTCCCTGTCGCCGGCGCCATGAGAAGCGCGGAGTACCTGCCGACCGAAAACTTCGACGTGGCAGGAAAGCTGTAACCAGACTCGACCGATACGCTTCGCGCGCATTCGCGAATGTGCGCCGTGAAGTCGTACATCTTCAGCACCTCAGCAGCCGCGCGCGAAAGGTAGACGTCTATCCCAAAACGAGACCCAAACTGGCCCAGCAGCTCTGCGGATTCTTTTAAAAAATGTCCCGCGCCCGTAAATGCCCAAGCTATGTCCATGTCCAACATCACCTCACACAAGCTTGCTTTTTATTATTATTATGACAACATGGCGGTTCAGCCGTCCGGTTATTTCGCCGCTCAAGGAAGCGCGAATCGCCCATCCTTGAGCCTGTAAACGGAAATTCCCTCGTAATCGATATCGTCCGCCGTCGCGGCAAAGACCTGACATCCAGTGTCGAGCAGGGCCTCAAAAAGGGCGTGGCGCCCGCCTTCGTCCAGCTCAGACGTCACTTCATCGAAAATAAGAACTGGTTTTCTGCCAACCCTTTGCTCAACGACAAGCGCCGTCGCGAGAATAAGGGCCGCCGCCGCCCTCCTGCTCTGACCCCTCGACAAAAACAGGGCCGCGTCCATTCCAGAGCAGATGAGCTTCACGTCGTCCCTCTGAGGCCCGACGAGCGGAACCCCGGAGGCCAGCTCTCTCTCCCGCTTCATCGAGAGCGACATTTTGAAGTCCTCGAGCGCGCTCGGAGACCAGCCCCCGCCTCCTCGCTCAAATCGAAGCTCCATCGGAGAGGCGAGCAACTCCGAAAAATCACGAAGGGCGACTCCTAAAAGCTTAGCTATTTCCTCCCTGGCTATCCATAACCAGCTCCCTGTGGGTATCATAGCCCTTTCGGCAAACCTCGCGTCCATTCTCCTCCTCAGCAGCACTGCCTTCTGCCTCAGCGCCTTCCTATAGTCGTACAGTCTGACGGCGTATGAGGGGCTTATTATAGCTCCGGCCATATCGAGCAGCGCGCGCCTCGACGACGCTCCGCCCCTGACCAGGGACATTCCATCGGACAAAAAAGTCAAAACTGGCATCTTAGACCTCATAGCGGAAGCCCCTATTGCCTTGTCGTCGCACTTTAGCGAGCACCTCGCGGATATCGAGGCAAAAATATCCGAGATGCGCTCGCCGGAGACCCTCGCCCAAAGGGAAGCCCTTTCGGATTCGCCCCAGTTCACAAGCGATGACATTCTAGTCCCGCGCTCGAGAGGGCCCCAACCGGACACTAGATTGAGGCCCTCTATAAAATTCGTCTTACCTGCGCCGTTGAGACCGGTTATCAGGTTGAAGCCGGCTGACCAAGCCATCCGGCCTTGATGGAGGTTCCTGAAGTTATAAAAATATGTATCGCTAAAGTACATCTCCCCTGTGCGCGTTTTCCGCGACGTCTTCCGTATCGATCTCCTCCCTGCTCAGCTCGAGAGGCGCGACCATGCAGAGAAACGAGTCCGAGTCACTGGCTCGCACTAACATGTGACTGCCAGGGCCGTTAAAGGACAAGCTTGCCGACGGTCCGTCGAGAACCTTGACCGCGTCCATAAAAAACTTCGTATTAAAACCGGCTTTTATTGGTTCGCCGACCGTCGAACAAGCAATAGTCTCGACAGCTTCGCCGAACTCCGGCGCTCTCCCGGAGATGACACAGTCACCGTCCTTCGACACGTCCAATATAGCGACCTTATTATAGTCGCGAACAACAACGTCGACGCGCTCTATCGCTGAGGTGAGCTCGAGCCTGTCCACTATCGTCGTTGTAGTGCTGCTCGTCGGGAGTATCCTGGCGTACGCCGGAAAGTTCGACTCGACCTTCCTGACAGCGAATTCAACCCCTGGGGCCGTGAAGTATGCCTGCGCGTCATCGTAAATTATCCTGACCTCCGTATCATGCTCGATCATGCCGAGTATCTTCTGGAGTTCTTTTATTCCCTTGAAAGGGAGGAGCAGTGGTCTGCCCTCGCCTGATTCGTTCATTTCCGTTCTGCTCAGGGCGAGTCTCCTTTTGTCGGTCGATACGATGTTCAGACATCCGCTATCTATCTCGAAATAAACGGCGGACAAGTAATGGGGAAACTCCTGATCGTTAGGCGACGAGCAAAGCGTACCCCGATCTATTGAGGACGAAAGGACGGAGGCGTTGATGGAGCAAAAGAAGCTTCCGCCGGACGACGATGGGAGCTTTGGAAACTCGCTCGTCGCGTATGTTGTGAAGCGATACCTGCTCCTTCCGGAGATCATGAGGGCTTTGCCTTCGTCCACCTGTATGGTGAACTCGGACGAACCAGCTTTTTTGAAGAGATCCGAAACGCCTTTAGTCGGTATGACAGCCTCGCCTGGTTCAATCACATCGACTCCGCTGGCCTTGCATATCACCGACGTCTTTATGTCTGTCGACTGCATCTCGACTCCGTTCTCGTCAGCTTTCATGCGAACGGATGAAAAAATGTTCATTGAGCTCGGCGTTCCTGCGCTTCTCTCCGTAAGGCTCCAGCTCTTTATAAATGACTCTTTGTTGATTTTTATTTTCATTTGGCGGCCTCCTGAGGTTTATTAGCAATTTTAGTCCCGTCCACAAGCCTGTTATATATCTATATTATTATATATATAAATAAGTAGTCGTTTAAGTAGGCGGTGTGGATTCGTGGAAAACTGACTCGAAAGCCTTTTTCGAGCGGTTTTATCATGTGGAAAAAACGGCCTCACAAAGGAAGATGTTATTCACAATTTCCACATAAAAAATGTGGAAAGGAGGCTTCATCCGCGATAATTAACGCGAAATCCACATGAAAAAGCGACATATCTACAGTCTATTCCTTATGTTATCCACAATAGTTTTGACTTTTATGTTTGTTCTCATGAGCTCTTCTATCTTCTTGCATGCGTGAATAACGGTAGTGTGATCCTTTTTATTGAAGGCGTAGCCTATCTGCTGCAAACTGTCGCTCATTTTCTCACGGGCTATGTACATGGCGATCTGGCGGGCGAGGGCGAGATCGGCCGTTCTTTTTGTCGAAATCATGTCCTCTATCGTTATGTTGAAGCTCTCGGCCGTGAGCTGCTGAATATAATCTATGCTTATCTGTCCGTTGCTGTTGTGTCTCAGAATGTCCTTCAGCCACACGCCGAGGTTGTCGGCGCTCATCGGCTCGGAGTTCACGTTCGAATAAGCGACGACCCTGTTCAGCGCGCCCTCCAACTCCCTTATGTTGCTAGGGATGTTCTGCGCGAGGAAAAGAATTACCTCCTCTGGAATCTGGCATCCTTTCAGCTCCGCTTTTTTTTGTAAAATAGCGACTCTTGTCTCGAGATCCGGCTGTTGGATGTCCGTTACAAGGCCCCATTCAAAGCGGGAGACGAGCCTTTCTTCGACGCCGGTTATCTCTTTAGGCGGTCGATCCGAGCTTATGACTACCTGTTTTTTAGCCTCGTGAAGGGTGTTGAACGTGTGAAAAAACTCCTCTTGTGTGCCGACCTTTTCGCTTATGAACTGTATATCGTCTATGAGAAGCACATCCAGATTTCTGTACTGGGCTCTGAACCCCTCGGTGTTGTTCGTCCTTATTGCGGCCACCATGTCGTTTGTGAATTTTTCTGAGCTTACATAAAGAGTTCGCGCGTTTTGGAGGTTTTTTTCGACGTGGTGAGCTATGGCGTGCATGAGGTGAGTCTTTCCCAGGCCCACGCCTCCCCATATAAAAAGGGGGTTATACGCGATGCCAGGCGACTCGCTCACAGCGAGGCTCGCCGCGTGGGCAAGGCGGTTTGATTTGCCCACGACAAACGTATCGAAGACGTAGTTTCTGTTGAGCCCATTTGTGTTTTCGGGCGCGTGCGCCTGCATGACAGCTTTGGCGCGCTCCTGCTCCTGCTGGCTCTCGTCGAGGTGCAAAGAGATCGTCTTGGCATATCCCCTGTCGTTGAGGAAAGCCACGAGGGGCTCTAAAATTTTTTTTTCGATGCTCTCTTTTACGAACGGGTTCGCGACGTCTATGGTCAAAACGTCGTCCTCCAGAGATATGGGCTCCAAGCTGGTCAACCAATGATACATAGTGCCAGGGGGCAGAAAGTCGCCTGACGAACGCAGGACGTCTTGCCATATTGCCTTGATATCTTTTTCCAATTCTGAATACACCTCGTCCCGTTTCCCTGCGCGTCACCCATTTTTTAGAGACCGCGAATTATTTTATCACGATTGTCGCGAATAGACTCTGAAATGTAGAGACTAAAAAAATGAGTCTAGAGACGCATTTATCCACCATACTTATCCACTTATACACAAAATAGCAAGATCCTTATGTGGATAATGACTGAAGCTTACTGTGACTGATTTTATATATTTGCCTCGCATGTGAAAAAATTTAGCCGCGTAAAAATACCGGCGGATTCGATGTGGAAAAAAACGACAACTTATGCACCTATGTGGATAAGTTTAGTGGATAACTTACAAATTGAAATGCGGAAACTATTTATTTTTTGTCAGTAAATTTACATTGACGTAATTCACAGTGATTAAACAGCTGTCTTGCAGTATTATCTACTACATTACCACAGCAGAGGGGTGAAATATATGGACAGGCGAGAATTTCTCAAAAAAACAACGGCAATTAGTCTGGGGGCCGGGTTGCTCTTTCTGCCGAAAGGTCTGCGAGGAGCGCTTGTGGCCAGGGCCGACGAATACCCTGACCTCGTGGCGATTAAAGGTGGCAAGCCGGAGGATATGTTTGACAGGGGGATAAAGTCGCTCGGCGGGATAGGCCGTTTCGTGAAAAAGGGTCAGACTGTCGTAATAAAACCCAACATATCGTGGGACGTCGCGCCGGAGAGCGCGGCCAACACATCGCCCGCCTTGGTCGCGAGGATAGTGAAACACTGTAAGGACGCCGGGGCAAAGCGCATCCTTGTCATGGATCACTCCATCGAGTTTTGGGAGAACAGCCTCAAAAACAGCGGGATAGAAACGGCGGCGTCTGGGGAGGGCGCGATATACGTTCCGTCCGACAAGCAGGGCTACTACCAGAATACGACGGTGAACGGGGCCGTCACACTTAAGGATATGATGATACACGAATCGCTGCTCGAGAGCGACGTCCTTATAAGCGTTCCCGTGCTGAAACACCACGGTGGCGCAGGCGTCAGCATCTCCGCGAAAAACCTCATGGGCTGTGTCTGGGACAGGAGGGCATACCACTCGAAGGGCCTCCAGCAGTGTATTGCGGACTTCATGCTCGCGAGGAAACCCGACTTGAACGTAGTGGACGCCTACAGGGTAATAACGAGAAACGGCCCGCGCGGCGGTTCGCCGTCCGACATCGTCGATATGGGGTCGCAGATAATATCGGCCGACGTCGTGGCGGCGGATACGGCGGCCTCCATGATGCTCGGCCGCAAGCAGGGCGAAGTCGAGCATATCCGCCTCGCCGCCGAGGCAGGGTTGGGAAACATGAATCTTGCGAAGCTGAACATCGAGCGTATAACGTTGTAATATGGCAAAGATCTCTTTAAAGGATCGGTCGGTCTGGAGGATTCTCGCTCTTATTCGCGTTTGCGTCGCCTTCGTCCTTCTTGCGCTTTTTGCCGCGGCTTACCTTGCCCCGCCCGGTTGGAAATGGCTGCTGTCTCGGTTCGCCGGCGCTCAATTCGCCGCCAGTTTGTATGACGACGGTATTTTAAGCGCCGGCGTGCTTGCGTATATCGTCATTGCCATTGTCGTCGGCAGGGTTTATTGCTCCATCCTCTGTCCCATGGGAACCCTTCAGGAGCTCTTCTGGAGGATAGCGCTTCGTTTTCAGCCTCGTCGCTCTTATTACGTCAGGCCCTCGGCCGCGAGATATGCCGTCCCTCTTTTAACCGGCGTCGGCCTCGTTTTCGCCGTGCCGGCGCTTATGATGTTCGCGGATCCTATCTCGAATTTCGGGCGCGGAATGGGGGCAATCTACTCGTTGCTGTGGAACGAGAGAACCTCCGCTTTCACTGTCGCCATAGCAGCGCCTTGTGCGGCTATATTGCTCGTTTCCGCCGTCGCTGGCAGGAGGTTTTGCGACTGGTGTCCAGTAGGAATGACGCTTGGCGTCCTCTCATCCGTCGCTCCGTTTGGCATGAGAATAAGAGATGGATGTGTCTCCTGCGGGTTGTGCGAGAGGAAATGCCCGATGGGCTGCGCTGACGCCGGCGGAAAAAGGATAGAGAAAGAACGATGCGTCCTATGTTTCTCCTGCGCTGCCGCTTGCCAGGGCGGCTTCATCTCATGGGGGTACGCCGGAGTTTCTGCCGCGTCGGCAGGCTCTCGGAGGCTTTTTTTGCGGGGCGCCGGGGTGAAAGTCGCTTCTTTTGTCGCCGGAGCGTTTTACTTGACGAGCGCTAATTTTAAATTTTTCAGAGATACCATGCCTCCAGCTGGTGGGGAGGCAGCCATGACTGAGGAAAACGCGGCAATCGAAGGAGACGTTATTTCCATACTTCCGCCTGGCGCTCTTGACGTCTCCAGCTATGCCTCGCGCTGCGTCGGTTGTATGGCCTGTGTCGCGGCCTGCCCGGTCAAAATAATAAAGACCCTGAATTCGGCAAATCCGGCGCTGGATTATTCGGGCGATTTCTGTCAATATAGCTGCGTGGAGTGCGGCAAGGTCTGCCCGACTCACGCTATACATCACTTAAGCGTAGAGGAGAAGCGCAGAACGCGCGTCGCGCTCTCGAATCTCACGCTTAGTCGTTGCGTCGTAGTGACGAAGGGTCAGGCCTGCGGAGCTTGCGCCGAGGTCTGCCCGACGAGATCCCTCAAGATGGTTTCGTACGAAGGCGCGTCGTCGGGGCTCACTGTGCCGGACTTCGCCGAGCCGTATTGCATCGGCTGCGGCGCGTGCCTCGTGGTATGTCCGGCCGAGCCGGCGGCGTTCTCCGTAGACGCCGCGCAGCGCCAGAGCTTGACGCCCGGCATACGTCCGACCGAAGGGAATGAGGATCTCCCCGAGTTGCCGGACACAAACGATTTTCCCTTTTAATTCCAATTTTGAGTCAAAGATGCTTTTATTTGACTCAAAATTGGAATGCGCGACACGATGTTAGAATAAGGAGGAATATACATGAATCTTGGCATGGGCGAAATTGGGCTTTTAATAGTGCTGGCGCTCGTGCTCTTCGGGGCGAAACGTCTGCCGGAGGTCGGTCGTGCGGCCGGCGACGCGATACGCGAGTTCAAATCGGCGCTCAACGCAAACGCCTCGCCAGGAGACGACGGGGATAAACCCGGTTCCAAGGAACATGGCGACGAAGGCGTCCGATGAAAAAACAAATGAATGGGAGGAGCACCTCGACGAACTGAGACGGAGGATCATTGCCGCTCTTGTCGTCTTCTCCGCCGCGACGCTTGCCGCGTTCTTTTTTTCCGACAGAATAGCCAATTTTCTGATGAGCCCGGTCTCGGGCCTTGGGGTGACGCTCTACACGTTTTCGCCATCCGAAAAATTTATGACATATCTGCGCCTCGCTGTCTGGACCGGGCTTGTCGTCTCGGCGCCATTTTTCCTGCTTCAATCCGGCGCGTTTATTTGGCCGGCTCTCAGGGGAAACGAGCGCAAATACGCGGCAGCGACGCTTTCAGTCGTCCCTGCGCTTTTTTTAGTCGGCGCGGGGCTCGCGTACAGGCTGCTTGCCCCGGTCGTCCTCGGTTTTTTTCTTTCGTTTGGCTCTGGCGACGCGATACAGCCGCTCTGGGGACTCAGGGAGTATCTGACGCTTCTGTCCGGCATGATGATCGCTGCGGGACTGCTGCTCCAGTCCCCGCTATTGCTTTTCCTTTCGTTCATCCTCGGAGTGACGACCCCGAAAAAAGTAGCCAGGCTGAGGCCTCATGTAATCCTTTTGATATTTTTTGCGGCGGCGATTTGTACACCGCCGGACGTTATATCACAGATCGCCCTCGGCGTTCCGCTCTACTTGCTCTTCGAACTGACCCTGCTTTTCGGAAAATTTTTAAAGAAAGACTGACGCGTTTATTTTTTTTCAAGGAAAGCGTGAACGGCTCTGCATACGGCCGACGTGAATATGCCGGCTATAATCGCCTCAGGGATGCCGTGGACGGCGATCACGGTGAGTATCAATCCGCCGGCTGCCGTCGCGCTTTCGTTAAGCGCTGTCGCGTAGGAGTCCCTGAAGATGGCGAATATCATGTACATGACGAGCAGTGTGTTTGTCATAGACCCGGCAACGCCGGCGATAAACGCGGAGGTAAAACGCCACGGCGCTTTGTCCGAGAAGCGCCGCAGAAATTTATCCACATAACAGGGCACGATGCCGACGAGGATTCGCGGCACAAAGCAGATGGCAAGAGCCCAGACGCTCCCCTCGTCCGTCCCCGGAAGCGGTATGAGCGGGCTGAAGGCGAACGAGAGCACATTCGGATACAGATTGGCGCGCATGAGGCTCGTGAGCCCGAACAGCGAGCCCAAAAGAGCGCCGGTTTTCGGCCCCAGGAGCAGCGCGCCTATTATCACCGGCACATGAATGATCGTCGCGTTCATTGGGCCGAGCGGTATGAAGCCTATGGGCGTGAACGCCATCATGAAAATTATCGCGGCGAAAAGCGAAGTTATAGCAAAGTTCCGGATGAGTGAAGATGTCTTGTTCATATATTAAATCTCTCCCTCTGTGAATTCGATTTGCGAGGGATATTATACTATAATGCGGGTAATTGATTTACGCATAATAAATTGCCTCTCTTATTGGTTATAATTATTGAGGGGCAGAGTGAGCCCCACATTCCCGAGTAAGGAGTGCGAAAAATTATGATCGTTGATTACACCGCGTTTCACATGAGACAATCGCGCAAGCTCCTGCTGCTGTTCGCCTTGGTCGTTTTCTGCGCGGCGGCGCTTTCCGGGGCGGCTCAGGCCGAGGTCGCCGACGAGAACATGGCGAACCGTATAGCCTCGCTTCTCGGCGGACGCTTCTCGCCGGAGTCGCTCGAAGTGACGGTGAGCCACAGCCGAGCCTACGCCGAGATGAGAGGCGTCATCTTAAGCGGCATCAGGATAGACTCCATGAGGCTGGACGCGCTTTTGACGAAGGCCGACGAGACGCTTTCCTCCGATGAGCTTGTCTCGGACGCGAACTCGCTCGCCTCCCTGATAGGCTACTCGAAAGGCGAGATAGTGCTTCTGGAAAAGGACGTCAACAGCTATTTCGAGCACAACAACACGAAGGGTTTTTCAAAGCTCGCGTTCGATTTTAAGCCGCAGGGGTTCCGCGCGGACGGGGTGTTCAGCGCGGACTTTCTGTTCACCCTGCGCATCAGGCTTGCGGCCGAGGGAGTCCTTGGGCTCCAGTCGGGGGGGCTCTATCTGGATGACGTCTCTATATATGTCGAGAAGCTCAAACAACCGGCCGCCCTCACAAACCAGATAGTGAACAGGGTGAACCCACTTTTGAAGTGGAGCGACATCCCGTTTAAGGTCGAGTTCAAGACGGTCACGATGGACGACGAGTCCGCCATATTGACAGGTGTGCCGCAAAGGATCGATGGCGGATTCAAAGCAGTATGGAAGCCGGAGTAGGAAATAAGGATATTCATAGGGGGTACAGAAGCATGGTGGGTTTTCCAGCTGTTCGGATGAGGCGTCTTCGGGAAAACGCAACGCTGCGTGATATGTTGACGGAGGTAACGCTCGAGCCAAGACACCTGATCTTGCCTCTTTTTGTCTGTCCAGGCGAAGGTCTGGCAAATCCGATTCCGTCGATGCCAGGCGTGTTTCACTGGAGCGTCGACAGGCTTCCAGAGGTTGTGGAGCCGGCGATCGCGCGAGGCGTGAGATCTTTTTTGTTCTTCGGTCTGCCCTCGTACAAGGATCATGAAGGAAGTGCCGCGTTCGATCTTGAACAGCCGGTGCAGCGCGCCCTCAGACTGCTCAGGGAGAATTATCGCGATATATTTCTGATTGCGGACACATGTATGTGCGAGTACACGACTCACGGGCACTGCGGTCATCTGACGGAGGACGGGCGAGTCGACAATGACCAGACGCTGGAGCTTCTGTCCCGCGCGGCTGTGAGCCAGGCTCGCGCCGGCGCGCATATGGTCGCGCCGTCCGACATGATGGACGGAAGGGTCGGGGCGATCAGGGCCGCGCTCGACTTCGAGGGACTGTCCGACACAGGGATCATGAGCTACGCCGCGAAACAGGCATCCGCATTTTACGGGCCGTTTCGCGATGCGGCGTCCTGCGCGCCGGCGTTCGGCGACAGGAGAGGTTACCAGCTTCCGCCGATGAACCCGAGGGAGATAATTCGGGATGCGCTTATGGATGTGGACGAGGGCGCCGATATACTGATAGTCAAGCCGGCTGGCCCATATCTCGACATAGCCGCGAGGCTGAGGGCGAAGACGAACCTGCCTATGACCGGTTACGTGGTCAGCGGGGAGTATATGATGCTGCAAACGGCCATAACCGCCGGCGCGCTCGACCGCGCGCGCGGCCTCCTCGAGTACCACGCCGCCGTGAGGCGCGCCGGTTGCGACCTCGTGATAACTTACTTCGCGACGGAACTCGCCGGCTTGCTTTAAAGAAAATTTTAAATATTTAAATTAGCCTCAGCAGATCCGGCTTGTCGTTCAGGTATTCGTGAATTATATTGTTCTCCTTCATTCTGGAGACGAGCGGCTCGAAGTCGGCTGGTGAGCGGATCTCTATCCCCACTATCGCCGGGCCCTTATCTCGCGAGTTCTTTTTCGAGTATTGAAACAGGGTTATATCGTCGTTCGGACCGAGAACGTTTACGAGAAACTCGCGTAACGCGCCTGCGCGCTGTGGGAAGCGCACGATGAAGTAGTGTTTTAACCCCTCGTACAGCATGGAGCGCTCTTTTATCTCCTCCATGCGTGTTATGTCGTTGTTGCTGCCGCTGACGATGCAGACGACGTTTTTCCCCCTGATGGCGTCTCCGAGCAGGGGCAGGGCGGCTATCGACGCGGCGCCGGCCGGCTCGACCACTATAGCGCTTTTGTTGTAAAGTTCGAGGATCGTGGAGCATATTTTACCCTCCGGGACAACGACGATGTCGTCGAGCAGCTTGCGGCATATCCGGAACGTTATCTTTCCAGGTGTGCGAACCGCTATTCCGTCCGCGAAAGTGTCGATCTCCTCCAGGGTCGTCGCCTGCCCCGCCTCGAAAGAGCGCTTCATCGACGCCGAGCCTGCCGCCTCGACCCCTATGATCCTCGTGCCGGGGCTGATGGCCTTGAAGACGCTCGAGACGCCCGAGGCGAGTCCTCCTCCGCCGATGGGAAGCAGCAGATAGTCGATAGGCTGCTTAGTGTCGTTCAGGATATCGAGCCCGACGGTTCCCTGTCCCTCTATGATGAGGGGGTCGTCGAACGGGTGCACGAAACAGGAGTCGCGCTCCTCGCAGAAGACGAGGGCGTCTTTGCACGAGTCGTCGTAAGTGTCGCCGGACAGGATTATCTCGACGCTGTCCCTGCCGTGCATCCTGACCTGGTCGATTTTCTGTTGCGGGGTTGGTTTTGGCATGAATATCGTTGCGCGGATGCCGAGCCCCTTTGCGGCAAAAGCGACGCCCTGGGCGTGGTTTCCGGCGCTGGCGCACACAACGCCGCGCTTGGTTTCATCCGGCGACAGGCTGGACATTTTGTTATACGCCCCGCGTATTTTGTACGAGCGGACGACCTGAAGATCCTCGCGCTTCAACAGGATATTTGCCCCGTGCCTCTCAGACAGCGGAGCGTTCATCGTGAGGGGCGTGTGGGAGACAATCTCCCCTATCCTCTGTTTCGCCCTCTGGATGTCGCTGAGCTGCGGCCAGTAATCGTCGTTAGATTTTGTCATATCATTTCCTTTCGCGCGAACATTATAATCTGATGCTCACGGCGTATTTTTTCACAAAATCCGTCGGATGGTATGACAGCTTCGCGTCGCGCAGGCCAGGATCATCCATGTCTTCCTCGCGGTTCACGATCCTGTACTTGCGTCCCTCGTGCAAGAGGAACTCGTGATTTATCACCTGATAGGCCGCGCTGAAATCGAGGCTCGCTTTCTCGAAGTGAATCATGATGACGTCGTCGATCGACTCTGCGACTGTGTACGCCGCGATGTCGCCCATGACCTCCAGCGCGCCGCCCATCATCTGCGGCAGGCTCGGCCAGTTGGCGAGGATGTTGCGGATGATCCCGTCGCTCTCCATCTCTATGCTCCCGGATTCATCGAAAACCTTGTAGGACTCGCACCATTTTTCCTGAAACTCTACGATCCTCGGAAGCAGTTCTTCGGTGATGGGGAGATATTGGAACGGGTTCTGTTTAACGAACTGATTTATGCGGTTGCGTTTTTTGACGTACTTGTTGCCGGACAGATCTGCCAAGTCGTCCACGAGGTGCAGGTACTCCCAGCTCGCCCGGTTTTCCTCTGCCTGTAGCGCGTCCCCGAGCTGGGCCCGCCATATTTCGAGCAACGCCTCCGGGACGATCTGAAAGTCGACGACGCCCTCAAACCTGGCCCTCAGCAGATCGCCCCAGTCTGGGCGATCCCACCTGCCGACCGGCGCCAGATAGTGTTCCTTCGGGATTTCGCCTCGAATCCATACGAGTTCCGCGTCCTCATCGAAAGCGAACTGATAGCCCAGCGCCCGTTCCCAGCAGAGTAGCACTCCGGATGAATAATCAGATGATTTTTGGGGAGTTTTTCTCCAAAGCTCAAGATAGGGAGATAAAGCGCTAAGATTGACAGATTTGAAAAGTAGTCTCACACATAGGCCTCCATGTCGCCGTTTATTTTTTTAACTTTAGCATAATTGACGTTTAGAGAGAAGAGGGAGAATTCGAGGAAATACCGATTAAAAACTTTGACCTCCGGCGCGGGGAGCCGTAAAATACTCCTGTCGATATTCGCGATAGGAGGAAACGGCATGAGCGACGACGCGAAAGACGAGGAAGGAAAAAATAAAAAAGCAAACGAAAAAAACGAAGATATAAATGAGACCATAAATACGGTCGGGCGGGACGGCGCGACTCACCCGCTTCTGGCGCCTCCGGAGAGGACAGGCCTTACGCCGGCGGAGGAGGCTTACGTTCCTCGCCACGAGTTGCGCTCTTTGCCAAAGGGCCTGTTTTTTGTAGTTGCGGCGGCGGTCATTCTGGCTTTTGTCATCGGGGGGACAATATTTTATAGGGACAACATCCTGCCGGAGCGCCTTTTTCACGATGCCTCGCGTCTGTTTGAGGAAGGCGAGTATGCCCGCGCCCTCGAAACCTACCAAAAAGTGATGAAACTCAAACCTGATCGCAGGGGCACGATGTTTCGGATCGGCTACTCCGAGGAGATGCTGGGGAACGACGCGGACGCGATAAGCGCGTATGAGGCGCACGTCAAAAACGAACAGCGCGACGCGGAAGCTCTTTTTCGCCTGGGCTCGCTTTATTTTCGTCATGGAATGAGGCCCGAGGCCCTTGATGCTCTTGAAAAACTCGAGGGCCGCGTGTCGCCGGTCAGCGTGGACTTTATGCTCGGCGCCATTCGCGAGTCCATGGGCAGCATCAGAGGGGCGGCGGAGAGCTACAAGGGCGTGATCCGCTCCGCGACTTCGGACTCCGAGCTCATTTACACAACCTCCGTAGCGTTGATGCGCCTCGGCTACTACGGGGAGGCTCTGGAGGGTTTCGCGAGTATGGAAAAATACGTAGCTTCTGACGACAAGAGGCCGTTTCACTCCTCGAACGCGGCGAAGGCGATGCTCGGCTGGCCGACCGACCGGGCGCTCGTGATAACGCCAGGCAAGGCTATAGGGAATCTGGCGCTTGGTGGAAGGAGCGAGGACGTCTTGGCGGAGTGGGGAACGCCTATTGAGCGCGTGTCGGAGGGGGAACACTCTATCTGGGGTTACGGAGGCAACGTAGAGGCCCTCGAGACGCTAGTCTACATGCAGAACGACCTCGTGATAGAAATTGTGACGAGCGCTAAAAAATACAGGACATCGGATGGCCTCGGAGTGGGCAACTTTCTCGAGCCCAAGTATGCTGACAGGTTCGAGCGCTGGAGCGCGGAGCGCGAGGATTCGCCCCCGTATTACAGGTACAACATGAAGGGCGGCGGTCTGGCGTTCTATACGGTCGGCGATAACAGCACGGCCGTGGTCTACGATGGCGAACAGCCCCTGTCGAGCGCCGATGGTTATGAGTGGATGAAGCTGGAATGATTGAAATTTATAACTGCATGTTACTTGACATTAACGTCGGATTCTCTATATGATAGCGCATGAGATATATTACGGGCTTATGGTTATGGACCTGAAGGGGGAATAGCGAGGTGTCGGATTCCGCTCTCGATTTTTTAATCGATGAAAATCCTGTCGACGACAGGCAGCCGCAGAGCGACGTTAAAGGATCTCCTGTCCCTGACGCGGTTCGTAGGGAGAGAATAAAAATAGTCGGAGTTGGCGGAGGCGGCAACAACGCCCTTGACCACATCATCAGGATGGGCGCCACAGGAGTGGAGTTTCTGGCTGTCAACACGGATTCTCATTGCCTTGATAGCTGTCTTTCCGTCGAAAAACTCATATTGGGAGAAAAGCTCACGAGGGGTCTCGGCGCCGGGTCTCGCCCTGAGGTAGGCGAGAGTGCGGCCATTGAGTCGCGCGAGGAGATTCGGGCATGTCTGAAGGGTTGCGACATGGTTTATCTAGCGGCTGGGATGGGCGGCGGTACCGGTACGGGGGCGCTCCCCATAATCGCTGAGATAGCGAAGGACATGGGTATTCTGACCGTTTCTGTCGTGACAAGGCCATTTTCCTTCGAGGGTAAAAGGCGCAAGGCCTTCGCCGAGAAGGGCATCGAAAAGCTTAAAAAAGCGGTTGATGCGCTCATCGTAGTCCCGAACGACCGCCTGCTCCACCTCTCTGAGCGCACGACGTCGCTTGCCGAAGCTTTTGCGATGGCGGACGACGTGTTGCGTCAGGCTGTGCAGGGCGTAACGGATCTCGTCACGAAACCAGGCGTCGTAAACGTGGACTTCGCCGACCTCAGAAACATAATGCAGCACGCTGGCGGCGCGGTCATGGGTATTGGGCGGGGCAGCGGCGAGCACAGAGCGAGCGACGCGTTGAAGCGCGCGATGGAGTGCCCGCTGATGGAGAGCTCCGTACACGGGGCGAAAGGCGTCATATTGAACGTGACCGCGAGCATGAACATTGGCATAACGGAGGTTCAGGACGCCGCCGAGAGGCTGAGCAACTTAGTCGACCCGGACGCCACGTTCAACTGGGGTCTTGTGTATGACGAGGACTTGGGTGAGGATATACAGATGGTCGTAATCGCGACCGGCTACAATATGGACTCTCCAGAAGCTAAACGAAGCGCGGAAGCGAAGGTGCGCGAGGTCGGATCGGCGCTCTCTGAGACGTTGATCGACATAGATACGCTTATAGACACCCCGTCGTACCTCAGAAAAAAAGATAAAGAAAATAAATAAACAACCCGACAAAAGGAAACTCGACAATCAAAAAAGCGCTGGATGATTTTTTTATATTCATCCAGCGCTTTTTTATTATGAGTCTATAGAGCTCTGGAAGATCGATAAAAGTCAAGCCTTATAAACGCAAAATATGATCTCACAGATAGGAGGTAAATTTATGACAAGCGTTTCTTTCGCGGAGTCATGCTTGCGGAGTTAAAGGTACTGACGGACGCCGAATCCAAAACGATGATCTGGCGCGACGGCGACACGATGTATTATCAGGGCGGCGTCACCGACCCTGATTACTGCGTCCTCAAGTTCACGGCGCATAAGGGGCGGTATTACAGCAATTTTGCGTCAGAGGACTTTGAAGTACAGACACAGGCTGCAACGGCTTATCACGACTTAAATAGGTGGTTGAAATGAAGCATATTTACCGCTTACCGACCTCGGGGGGCAGGTCGGCGTATGTGTTTTTGGCCTCGAAAATAAATCTGATTTCATGAAAATGAGTACAAAGATGCTGATCTTTACTGATCTTTATTCATCCCGCGCCGACCGTTGTATAATTGAAGGATCTCATAAAGGAGTTGAAGGATTATGGAAGCAAGCCACGAGTTTGATTTTGAGATATGCAACAGCCGTATAACCCCGATCGCGGATGAGCTGGTAAAAAAATACGAGGAGCTGCGGCATATAGACGTAAGCAAGATACTTTTTCTGGTGAACCACAAATCCGGGGGATCGAAAAAAAATATCGTGCTCGCGCGCACGGGCCGGGTTCCGGAAAAGTGGCGGGACGTATTATTCCAGCTTGGCGCTTGTTCGTATTTTTATCTGATAGAGTTCTACGGCAAGACGACAGCCTGCCTCGACGAGAACCAGATGACGGCCTTGCTGTACAGAGAGCTCAGGAGGATTGGCCCTGAGGGGCAAATCATCGCGCCTGACGTTCATGACTGGTGGCAGGTTCTTATCGGGCTCGGACGCCACTGGTTTTATCCCGACGTGACATGCCCAAATCTCCTCGACGACGCGGTCGACTGGAAAAAGCTCATGGGAAACAGCTACGAGGCCCCTCGCCCGACTGACTGACGCATAATATATAATAAGGAAGGAAATAATATTTTCCGCCCTCGACATGTTAATAAAAATTTTATATACTCGCGTCGATACGATTTGAATAGGAGTGATTGCTTTGTCAAAGCGCGCTGGTCTCTTGAATATCCCAGTCCGCATCGTCCTTTTATCGCTTTTAGTGGCAATGATAGCCATAGCATGGCCTTGCCAGGCCGCCGGAGCGCTTTCCGATAATTTCTCCGTAGAGACTTTCACTCCCGAGGGACTCGCCTCCCCCAGCGATTATATCCGAATCAAATTTTCCAGAGACGTTGTGGCCAGCGCTGACGTGGGTCGTGATCTCGACGGAGGCAAGCTTCCCATAACTATATCCCCTGAACTGCACGGGCACGGCGGCTGGCTCGACCAGTCGACGCTCGCGTATGGCGGCCCGATGAGCGAGGCAACGTCGTACAGCGTGGAGGTAGACGAAAGTCTCAGAGACATCAACGGAAGCTCAATATCGGGTCGACGCGTCTTTGAGTTTCACACGGCGCCCCTGACCTTTACGGACGCGAGGCAAGTAAACTACGACGCCGAGCGAGGATTTGTCGACTACGAAATTTATTTTTCCCTGCCCGTGAACCCGGCGGAGTTCGCAAAATTTTTCAGGGTGACCGACCAACAAGAGAAACCCGTAAAGATTTCGTTCCGAAGCTCCGAGACTTCGCCGGTGATGAGTATCAGGCTGTCGGATGACGACGGTTCGCGCATTACAATGCATATCGAAAAGGGACTGACGTCCGAGCGCGGTTCTCTCGGACTTGTCGACTCCGTATCCCGCGAGATGGACAGGGACATCGCCCTGAAAATCAGTAATTCCGAAGCGCAGAGATATTATTATGAGGAGCCATGTATATTGATCGAAACTACGTCGAACGTGGACGTAACGAAGGCCGCGCCGTTCATCGAAATAACGCCCCCGATATCGACCAGGATCGAGGTTTATGGTTCGTCTCTTCGGATATACGGCGATTTCAAACCTCGCGAGCGTGTGACTGTCCGTGTCAGGAAGGGATTGCCGGCCTTGAGCGGCCCGCCTTTGGGCGCCGACTGGCTCCGCGCTTTTGTTTTTCCAGACGTCGAGCCAACGCTTGATATATCGTCGAGCGGGCATATATTATCCCACGCCGGTGACTCGATTGTCGTCCCGATAACGTCGGTTAACGTCGATGACATGAACGTCAGCCTGCGCAGGGTTTACGACAACAACGTGCCTTTTGTTATGCTCGACGGCTGGTCATATTACGTTCGAGACCTCTCAGAGGAGATATTTAACGAAACGTTTCATATTGACGCGAAACCAAACGAGACGGCCAAAAACGCCATAGACCTCAAGAAAATCCTGAACGGCAGGAAGGGTCTGTTCGACCTGTTGGTTAAAAAGGGCGATTATTGGCCAAACAGCCAGCGCACCATCAACGTCACGGATATCGCCGGAACAGCAAAGATATCCGAAGGAGGGATATTGGCGTGGGCCAATTCGATATCGACGGGCAAACCCCTCTACGGGGTCAACGTGAAAGTCTACTCCAAGAGCAACCAACTGCTCTGCGAAGGGCGAACAAACAGGGATGGATTATGGGAGAAAAAACTGGATGGAGGATGGAAGGAGAACCTTTTTCCCAAACTTGCCATCTTCTCCAAGGGCGACGATGTCGCCGCGCTGCCGTTTGAATTGAGCGTTATTGACAGTGGCGCATACGGCGGAGAACCTTACGTCAATGGCGGTTATCAGACGATGTGCTTTTTCCCCAGAGGCGTATTTCGTCCGGGCGAGAGCGTCCCGATATTTGTCCTGCTTCGGGAGCTCAACTTCTCCATGAAGGCCCCGTTCCCGGTGCAGGTTAAAATCAAGACGCCGCAGTGGAGGGATTGGAAGACTACGACTGTGCAGCTCTCTCCCATGGGAATGGGGTCGACCGTCATACAACTTTCAGACGCGGCGCCGACGGGAAACTGGGGGGTAGAGATCTATATACCAGGAGAGCGCGAACAGCTGGCTTACGGGACGTTCCTTGTCGAGGACTTCGCTCCGCCGAGGATAAAGGTCGACGTCAAAAGCGATACTAAAGAACTCTTCGGCGGCGAGGATATCTCGCTTGCCCTTTCGTCGGAATATTTATTCGGTTCTCCCTCTGACGGTCTGAGCTACGAGATAACCGAGACGTTTATTCCCCGGGAGTATTCGAACGCAAAATGGCCCGGCTACGCGTTCAGGGATGCGCGAAAAACCTTTACGGCCGAGTCGGAGACCATCGCCGAAGGAACGTTCTCAGAAGCTGGAGAGGCCGATGTAAAAACCGCTATACCGAGGCTTTCGCCGCCTTCGATCCTGGACGCCTCGTTTCAGGCTGGCGTGATGCAGAACGACGGCAGGTGGGTGTACAAAAACCTCGTGCTGCCCTACTTTCCAAGCAGGTACCTGTTTGGCATAAAGCTCCCCGAGGGGGCGGTTTATACATCAACGCCAACGCCGTTTGGATTTGCCGCCATCGACCATGAGGGGAACCCGATTTCCTCAGACCGCGCCAATCTTTCCATTTTTAGGGTCGTCCATAACAAAATCGTGACGACAACAAGCGGGGTACGGCACTACGAAAGCAGGATTGAATTTGAACCTCTCAGCGGATACGAGGGCCTGAAAGTCGATTTTGAAAACGGCAAGGCTGAAGTCGAGGCGACGTTTCCATCGGCCGGGCAATATCTCATTGCTATAGAGAATGAGGAGAGCGGCGTTTCAGCCGCTGTTTATACCTACGCCTACAACGACAGATGGAATAATTCAGACGCACAGGCGATGCTGGAGGAGACGCTGAACATAACGTTAGATAAGGATCGATACAGCCCCGGCGACAGAGCGCGAGTCAAAGTGTCCGGCCCGAACGAAGGGACAGCGCTTCTGACGGTCGAGACAAACGGGATACTTCATCAGGACGTAGCCGCCACGAAGGATAAATCCGCCGAGTTCACGTTCAAAATAACGGAAGATATGATGCCGAACGCGTGGGTGACGGTTGACCTCGTCAGGGCGGTAGTCCCGGAGGACGACTGGAGCGCCCACAGAATATTCGGCGCGGCCCCGCTTAATATAGACTGTTCTACGAGGATGCTCAGCATCGATATTACCGCGCCAGAAAAACTCATGCCTCTTGAAAGTCCTGAATTTTCTCTCGTCCTCACAGATTCAAAAGGCAGGGGTATCGAGGGCGAGGTTGTTTTGATGCTCGTCGACGAAGGAGTGCTAAACCTGACGAGATTCGCCACGCCGAACCCGTTCGAGTATTTTACGCGGAGAAGAGGGCTTAACATAAATCAATATGACGTATACGGGTATCTCTTCCCGCTCATGAAGGACGTTCCTCCTCTTCTGACGCCAGGTGGCGGTGCTTACGACGAAAACGCTCTCTTGAACAGCGCGTTGCTGTCGGCGGTTCGCGCGGACAGATTCAAGATATTGTCGCTCTCGAAGACGGTCGAGACGGACAGAAACGGCAAGGTCAATTTCTCGTTCGACCTGCCTGAGTTTTCGGGGCGCGCGCGCTTGATGGCCGTTGCCGCGTCGAAAGGAGCGTTCGGCGCGACGGAGAGGTCTTTCACGATATCGAAAAACGTGGTGATGGAACAGTCGCTGCCGCGAGCCGTCGCGCCGGGCGACACCTTTGAATCCGCGATAATCCTCTTTAATCGAACCGAGCTCTCTATAGACGTAGAGGTCGAAATGAATATCGAAGGCCCGCTGTTGAGCGTTGGGGTTGATAATCCTGAAAGCGATGAAAGACACATTCGTGAAAAGTTGGAACTGCCCCCGTCGGGCGTTCGCGAGCTGCTTATGGTTTTGCGGGCCGACGAGGATTCCGGCGTCGCTAAAATCATTTCCGCCGCAAAATATTCCGGAGGCGAGACGACGCTTACAACTGAGGTGCCAATTCGTCCCCCGTTCCCAAGAATAACAAAAAGCGACGGTCTGCTCGTCGCTCCTGGGGAGTCACGGACTATAGCGCTTCCAGGCGGCTGGCTTCAGGGGACAAGACGGGGTTTGCTTTCCCTCTCTGGGCTTCCTGAAGTGGGGCTGATGGACGCGGTTTCGTTCCTTATACAATATCCGTATTCCTGCCTCGAACAGACGGTATCGAGCGCGTGGACGCTATTGGCGCAGCCCGACCTCGTATCGTCGCTCGATCCTTTGCTTGCGAATCGAGAGCAGCTCGAGTATGCGCTCTTCGAGCGCATAATAAGGATACAGTCCATGCAGCTCTATAACGGCGGTTTCAGGTCATGGCCCGGCGGAACGATTGCCGACTGGAACAGCGTCTATGCGACGCATTTCCTCGTCGTCTGTGAAAAAAATGGGATCCCTTTTCAGCGCGCGATGCTGGACTCCGCAATATCATACATAAGCGAGCTTGTTTCGGTCGTCCCGGACTCGGCGGGGACGGACGAAACCTATTCCGGAGGTTTAGCGCTTCGCGCGTACGCTTCGTATGTAATCTCCCTCAAGGGCAAACCTCCGCTCGCGTGGATGTCATACCTCAGGGATAACATATCGTCGATGCCGCGATATGGCAGAATCCTTCTCGCCGCCGCTTACGCGAGGGCTGGCGAAAGAGACATCGCGCGCCCCTTGCTCGGGGACGACATTCCGCCCATAATTGATTATAAAGCGGCTCTCAACGAAAAACCGAACCTTGACTCCGATTTGAGGAACCAGGCGCTCTCTCTTCTCGCTTGGAACGAACTGGATCCAACGTCGGCAAACGCCGCCAATAACGCGGCGAGGCTGCTCGATTCGCTCCGGAGGATGGAGTATATCACCACCCATGAGGCAGGTTTTGCCCTGCCCGCTCTCGCGGCATTTTTCGCGCACAATAAAGGCGAAGGCGTCGCGATATTGGAGGCGTCCGGCGAAACCGGAATAATCTCCGAAACGAGCGGCGACAAAATCGCGACAAGCTCTATAGATGATAAAACATCCAGCATCGTCGTAAAAAATACCGGAGAGGGAAATGGGTATGCCACGTGGGTGATCGACGGAATACCGACGAACGAAGCGACTGCCGAGGATCGAGGAATCAAGGTCAGGGTGGAATATTTCGACGCAAACAAAAAAATCCTCCCAAGTCCGCTTAACCTGACGAGGGGTCAGAAAGTGATAGGGAAGATAACATTAGAGGCTCTCGCCGGGACTGCGGATAATATAGCGATAAGCCTGCCGATGGCTGGCGGGCTCGAGCTCGAAAATCCTCGTCTCATCGAGGGAAGCGAGGAGGACGGCGGTTCGAACAGCGGGGTACGGGTAGAGCTGAGGGACGACAGAATGTTGATTTTTGTCGGCAGGTTTTACAAGGGCTTTGCGTGGGAATTTTCAATGCGCGCGGTTACGGCGGGGCAATTCACACTTCCTCCAGTTTCGGCGGAAGGAATGTACTCCCCAGGCGCTCGGAGCACCGGGGCGACATCGAAGGTTCTCATAAAAACTAAATAGATTAAAAGCTATATGAGGGGAAAGATGATTTTTTACAGGGCCAAAAGAGCGCTCACTTTTACCGTCGCGGTAATAGCGGCGCTCTCCCTCTTTTTTATACTATATATTGATCGTGAGTACGGCGATTTTACGCCCCCAGACGTCTCCAGAATAGTCCTCGACTCTGATGGGAGGGTTCTGGCAGGGCGCCTCTCCTTAAAAGATGAATGGTGTATTCCCGTCTCTTTAGACAAAATGGGAAGATGGATTTCCGCAGTTGCCATTGAGATTGAAGATAAACGATTTTACAGTCATCGGGGAGTGGATTTCATAGCGCTTTTCAGAGCCGTCTTCGATAATCTCCGCTCGATGAGGGTAGTCTCCGGCGCATCGACTATAACATCCCAACTGATAAGGATATCAAACGCCCGTCCTCGAACGTTTAGGACAAAGTTGATTGAGTTCTGGGGAGCGGCTCGCATTGAGTCGCAAAAACAAAAAAACGAGATTCTCGAGCTTTATCTGAACTTCGCGCCGTTCGGCGGAAATATCAGAGGAGTGGAGGCCGCGTCGAGAGCTTATTTCAAAAAAAGCGCAAGCGATTTGTCGCTCGGCGAGTCTACGCTCTTAATCTCCCTTCTCAGAGCCCCCAGCCGCTTGCGCCCCGATAGATACCCTGAGCGGGCAAAAAAGGAGCGCGACTATCGCTTGTTATACCTTTTTGAGAGAGGGGCCATTTCCCGGGAAAATATGGAGGCGGCGCAAAAGGAACCTGTCAGCGCCCAGAGATATAGTTTCCCGAGAAATGCTAATATGGCCGCAAAACATATTCTGGAAAACGCTCAATTCGAAATGACCATAAAGTCGACGATCAACTCGCATTATCAGTCCGTTCTCGAAACAGCCCTGAAAGCCGGACTTGTCGGTTTGCCTGAGCGGATAACTTCATCCGGGATTGTGGTCAATAACGACGGCGATGTTCTGGCATATGTTGGAAACGCGAGGCACGGCGAAGATGTAAATGGCTCGTGGGTGGATTGCGGCAGTGCGCCGCGCTCCCCTGGATCGACCCTGAAGCCATTTGTCTATACGCGCGCCTTTGAGCGGGGGTTTCTCACTCCGGCCTCTCTTTTGGCTGATACCCCCTTGTCTTTCAGGGGCAGCGCGCCTCGAAACTTTGATCGGGAACACAGGGGGCCGGTGAGCGCAAGGTCGGCACTGTCGCTGTCGCTCAACACCCCGGCGGTAAGGGTTCTGCGAATGATAGGCTATCCTGACGCGCTTGAAATGTATGGCCGGCTTCAATTCAAATATATCGATAAAAGCAGCTCGCATTACGCTGATTCGTTGATCCTTGGAGGCTGCGAGGCGACGGTGATCGAATTGGCCGCCGCATACTCCACGCTGGCTCGCGGCGGTTCTTTTAACGCGTTAAAATGGACAAGCGGGGACGTTCCAGAGAGGACGAAAATATTTTCGGAAGAAGCGGCATGGATCACGACAAATATTCTTCAGGACGAGCGAAGGTTAATACCTCTTTATCAACAGCTCTTCAGAGAGAAAAATCAGCTGATTTCTTTTAAAACCGGGACGTCACATGGGCTACGTGACGCATGGTGCGCCGGTTATTCAAAAAGGCTTACCGCGGTTGTCTGGTTTGGCATACCGGACGGAAGCGGTGAGAGTCACCTGGTAGGGCTCGATATTGCGGCGCCAGTGATGCTGAACGTATTCAAAGAACTATGGGGCGAGGATGGGAACGCAATATCAAAGACGCCTGAAGGAATTTTCACGAGAAAGGTCTGCGCGTTGTCCGGCGCTCCTGCTGGCAAATATTGCAGAGTGATCGTAAATGACTACGCGATAAAGGACATTTCTCCATTTTCAATCTGCGGCCTGCATAAATTCGTAGACGGCAAAATCATAGTCCAACTCCCGGATGAATTGAGCGCATGGGAACAGTTTAGAAACAGAGTTGAAAGAATCGGGGATGGCGTAAGGATTACGCGACCGACAAAAGGGGCGCAAGTTTTATCCCGTCGCGGAGAAGTCGTCAGAATATTTTTCTCGGCAGAAGGTCGCCCGCCCTACTATTGGTATATGGATGGAAAGTTTGCGGGCGTTGACGAAAAGGGGGACGGCGTATTTTTCAACGTCTCAGCCGGACGTCATAGGGCAAGCGTCCTGTCCGGCGAGCGAAACGATTCGGCCGTATTTGAAGTGCTCCGTTCTGATCGGCTCACTCTGGACGAACCGGAAAATATCCTCAATTAGGGAAGTGCCGATTAAATCGCGCCAATGGAACCTCCCTGTTTGGGAGTGCGGAGACTGTCTGGTTTATCGTTACCTTTAGGCCTCTATCGACAAATCAGCCCTTGATTTCATGATGTTTCACATGAAACATTCGAACCAGGTTATCTAACAGAGAAAACGAAAGCGGAATTTGCGGCGCGGAGATTTTTGAGTTCGTTCGAGACGGCGTCGATTTTCGATAACGGCACAACTATTTCCCCGGATATGACGTCTGTGAATTCCGCTTTTATTTCAGTAGATTCAATTGCATTTTTGGCCATTCGCGAAAGTAGTAAATTGTAGTGTTCGTAAGAACAGGAGAAAGAAATATATCGCATCGGTTCCGCGAGGACGATATTGGCGCTTTCGACGGCCTGAAGCGTTGTCCCTCCGTAGGCCGAGATCAGCCCTTTTACCCCTAATTTAATGCCCCCGTAATATCTTGCGACTACGGCCATAGCATTGAGCAGGGAATATTTTTTAAGCGTGCCTAATATTGGCCTGCCCGCTGTGCCGGACGGCTCGCCCGCGTCCGAGGAGTGTTCTGACGGCGGATTGTCGTAGAACCTGTAGGCCCAACAATAATGTGTCGCCTTGGGATAGAGATTTATTATCTCACTCATGGCGACGTTAAATTCTTCGCGGTTTTGTACTGTTCTAAGTGAAGCGATAAAGCGCGACCTCTGGATCGTGACGCTTACGTCAATTGGGTTCTGTATGGTGAGATATTGGCCATCGAGGAGGTTCATTATTTAATAAATTGTCTTTGAGTTTCGTGGAAATAAAATTTCATTTCTCTTTTAGCGCATCAATCAACCGCGCCCTCGTCACGGAAAGCGCCTCCGGAAGAACTTTCGTCTCGGCAGTGACTGACATAAAATTCGTATCGCCGCTCCAGCGTGGAACCACATGGAAGTGAATGTGCGCGTCGATACCGGCGCCTGCGACTTTGCCAACGTTTATTCCAAGATTGAAACCATCGGGGTTCATCATTTTTTTTAACGCCGTAACTGCCGCCTGAGAAAGCGTCATCAGTTCAAGCATCTCATCGCTCGTGAGCGATTCGAGTAAAGGGGTGTGCCTATATGGAATCACTAATAAATGCCCATTGCTGTACGGGTATCTGTTTAACACCGTAAAGCAGGTTTTACCTCTTGTTATGATCAGGTTTTCCTCGTCGTCGTCGGTGGTGCAGGAACAAAAGACGCATCCTTCTGTGGGATTTGCGTTTGACGAGTTTATGTACTCCATTCTCCAAGGCGCTCTTATAATATCCATGATTTTCTCCTTCAATTATTCCCGAGTGAATAAGTCATCGCCGTGTTTGTCGATATATTCAAGCAACAGCTGTACCTGCCACTTTTCGAGCCCCTTGATCGAGACTCCAAGTCCTTTCCCGCTAGCGGCTACCGAAACGTTTAGTTTGTAATTATTCTTGAGGCGCTCTATCTTGTCCTTGAACTCTCCTGTCGTTGTCTGTCTCGGGATCGGGACGTCGCTTTTCGGTTCCGTAGAGGCATATTTTACAGCCTGCTCTAATTGTCTGACGTTAAGACCTTTCTGTACTGTTATGTTCGCGTACTCGATAATTTTATCAGCGTCCTGCAGCGCGAGGAGTGTTCTAGCGTGCCCTTCAGTAATTTCGCTATTTTCGAGCATTTGTATCACTGCCTCAGGGAGTTGCAGCAGCCTCAGTTTGTTCGTGACGGCAGCTCTGCTCAGGCCAATGCGATCAGCTATTTCTTCATGCGTGAGCGAAAGTCTGGATATTATTTCATGAATGCCTCGTGCAATTTCCATCGCGCCAAGATCTTCACGCTGGAGATTCTCGACGAGCGCGAGTTCCAACGCCTGGTCATCCGTGATATCGAGGATGCGTATTGGAATATCCCTCAGCTCGGCCAGCCGAGCCGCGCGCCATCTTCTTTCGCCGGCTATAATCTGGAAACCATTCTGAGAGCGGCGGACGAGTACGGGTTGTATAACTCCGTGCTGCTTTATGGAGGCGGCAAGATCCAGAAGCCCATCGTCATTTATCGCATTACGCGGCTGAAAAGGGTTCGGAAACAGTTCGTCGCATCCGACTATATCCTGCGCGTATGCCGAAGTTTCCGACGTCGCGTTCTCGGCAAGCTGTTCGATTCGTTGATCCGGCAAAGTGGGGATCAAGGAGGAGAGGCCTTTTCCTAACCCTCGTTTTGCCATCTTTTCAGCGCCTCCTTTGTGAATTTCTTATAAGCCGTGCTTCCGGGGCTCGACGAATCATAATATTGGATCGGCATTCCATGGCTCGGCGCTTCGCTGATTCTGATATTTCGCGGGATTTCGTGCTTGTACACTTTATCGTGGAACCTGTCTTTAACTTCGGCGGCGACGTCCTTGGACAGACGTGTGCGCGAGTCGTACATTGTGAGAAGAAGACCGTCGAGAAATAGCGTAGGGTTCAAGCGCGCCTTTACGAGGTCTATCGTATTGATGAGCTGAGAGAGCCCTTCGAGAGCGTAATATTCGCACTGGATCGGAATGATAATTGATTGCGCGGCGACGAGGGAATTTAGCGTCAATAATCCCAGAGAGGGCGGGCAGTCGATTATTACGTAGTCAAAGGCGTCCGCCTCCTGCAAGGCTTTTTTCAGGCGCGTTTCTCTGCTCATAGCCGACACGAGTTCGATTTCCGCAGCGGCCAGGTCTATCGTGGCCGGGAGAACAGAAACCCCCTTCCAGGTTGATGTTACGATGCACTGCTCGAGCGGGGTGTTCTCGACAAGCAGGTCGTAAACGCTCGACGAGAGGGCGTTTCGTTCTATCCCCATACCGCTTGTGCTGTTAGCTTGTGGATCCATATCGACCAGAAGGACTTTCTTGTTCAAAAGGCCCAATCCAGCGCAGAAATTGACGCAAGTCGACGTCTTGCCGACTCCTCCTTTTTGGTTTGCGATAGCCGTTATCCTCAAAGTCGCACCTCCCTGAAAAATATGTCAGTATTATAGCGTTTCACAGGTGAAAATACGAGTTTTTGTACATTTGACGACGGGCGAAATCTTTCGTGCTCAAACTGTTCAAAAACCTCTCGGAATGGTAATATTCAAGAGTTTAAAGGAAACGCTGATTAAAAATAAAGCAGCGCTTCCAAAATGTATTTGCATGGAGGTTTATAATGTGGTCATTTGCTCATAAAAAATTTATTTTCATCGTGCTCCTTTTTTTTATCTTGCTTCTCGGGACGGGATATTATTTGCTCTCGAAAGCGACATTCTCCGCTGGCCTTGTGGCTGAAAAAGTCGCGCTTGCGTTTGCCGGTTCAGGCTACAAGCTCGATATCCGGGAACTTCACGGTAACCCGCTCACTGGGGTTACAGGCGTCGGCGTGATGATATCCCACGAAGGCGTAGTGATAGCGAATGCCAGTGAAATTGAGATGAGGCCGTCTCTTTTCTCCGTCGCCACGTCAAAACCCAAGCTCTCAAGACTAGCCTTCAACCGGCTCCTGGCCGATTACGACGTAATATCGGCGCATATTCCAGAAAGCGATGGTTCAAGCGATTCCCCCGCTCTTGACTCGTTCGTGCTCTACGACTCTGTGATAAAAACTCAATGGGGCTCTATGGACGTAAAAAAAGGAGCGATATTTATCGGGCCGAGCGGTTATAGATTTGGTTTAAGGGGTAAATATAAGCAGTTCGAGACTTCGTTGCTCGCAACAATAAAAGGATCGCCTGAGGGTTTGGCTCTCGCCGAGTTTAGGGCTCAATTCGGCGAAGCTCGCTTCGAAGCGACAGGGCAACTCGCCCCGTTTTTGTCGATTGTTGGAGGTGTTGAGGGCCTTGACGTTGGGCGGATCGCCGATTCGATTCCCGAGCTGAAAAAAGCCGGATTGTCGGGAGTTTTCGACTCCAAGTTCGCCGTGGTTTCCTCCGGCGATTTAATCGCGAGCGCTGACATCTCCTCTTTACGCGGCAGCGCGGGAGGTCTTGCTTACGAAGCGCTAAAGGCGTCGTTAAATTTCAGGGATCGGGTTTTATCCGTGAGCCTGGTCGACGCAATCGCCGGTCGCGCGGTTTTAAAGGGCGACGCTCGCATAGACATAAATTCTGACGAACCTTATCTGTCGCTAAAATTTTCCGTGCGCTCGCTCGACGCGGGTTTTCTGCGCGAGGCATATCCTTGGGCAGAGAACTTTTCCGGGGTCATTGATTTCGCTTCCTGCGATTTAGCCGGATCAGCCCGCTCGTTGTCCGGCGTCGCCATGCTTTCTTCAGAGAAACTGAATATTTCTGATTTTGATGTCGAAGGTCTCCGGATAAGCGCAAACCTCAAAAAATCGTCCGTCGTCAATCTCTCATTTTCCGGCAAATACATCGACGCTTCGCTCACAGGCAGCGGCGATATAGGCGTCTCTCCGGAAACGACGTTCAATGTGAGTATAGCGGCATCCCCAATTTCGCTCGCCGCGGTTGCCGAGAAATACCCGCGTCTAAAGGACGCCGCTTTGAGCGGCGTCGGGAGCGGAACGCTCAGGATAAACGGACGTCCGTCGAACCCTGTTTTTTCAGGATACGTCGATTTTCCAACACTCGTTGTGAGCGACGAGTACAAGCTATCCGGGGTAAAGGGCGAATTTGAGTACGCAGGCTCGCGTTTCTCAGTCAAGGGCGCCGAAGCTGACTGGAGCGGCGCGAAACTAAAAACCTCCGGTTATATGGGGCTGGGCGTTCCTGCCGGTCAAGGCGTGATCAATTTCAGCGGAAGTCTCGCCGGTCTCGCTCTCGAGTCGCTGTCAGGCCTTGTCCCCAAGCTGCGCGATTACAGCATGAGAGGCGATATATCCGGCGGCTGGGGTATTTCGGGAAGCACGTCCAGCCCAAACGCCTCCTTCGACCTGACGATGCCAAAGCTCGACGCCGGAGATATCGCCCTCACAGGGATGCGTCTTGTCGGAAGTTATCAGGGCGGTTTGCTCGACGTGAAGAAAGCCGCGTTCTCCTATGGGAAGGCGACGTTTGCCGCCTCTGGGGATGCGCAATTTTCATCGGGAGAAAAATCGCCGCTCTACAACGTGAGGGGCAGTTTTGCCGGCCTCGATCCAGCCATGTTAGGCAAGCTCGGTATTTTGTCCGGTGACTTAACCGGGAACGTCGATGGGGATGTGCGGGTCTGGCGGAATCAAGACGGCGAGGGCGCAAGGGCGTTTTTCAGGAGTTCCGATCTCTCGTACGATAACCTCCGTTTTTCAGCGATAAACGGACAGGTCGCCGCAACCGGCGGACGAGTGACGTTCGATAAATTACGCAGCAACGCCAATATCGGCAATCTCACTGTAAACGGCTCTATCGACAATGTAAATGCGCCAGATAAAGGCGATATCGCATTGAATGTTTCCCTGGTTGTGGAGAGCGCGGATATCGGTAGAATCTCACGGCTGTTATCCCCTTCCTCTCGCGGCTATCAGGGGTATATAAACTGCAGCGCCGACATTAAAGGGACGGGGAGCGACCCGAAGTTTTCAGCTGATGGAAACATCCAGGGGGTAAGGGCATTTGGCCTCTTTCTGCCGGTCATCAGGTTCGATTCGCTCACTGGGAACTTGAAGGAGCTGCATTTGCCACATGTCAGAGTAATCGTCGGAAGAGGCGCTATAAATCTTGACGCGGACATGTCGAAACGCGGCGGCGAATGGGGCGGGTCGGTAAACGCGATTGGCAGGAGCGTCGACATCAGGAGCCTCACAATTCCAATCGACTATGACGTTGGCCGGGAGATACATGGCGCGCTTGACTTCGACTTTAAGGGCAAGGGATCGCTCAGCTCGTTTGAGGGAAAGGGGACGGCGCACGTCCCTTCGTTGTCGGTGATGGGGATCAACTTTACGGATTTTGAGGCCCCATTTTGGGTGACGGAGGGTTATGTCGTTGTGGAAGAATCGAAAGCTAAGGCCTACGGAGGAGTCGTCACAGGCCAGGTGGCTAAAGATCTTCGTCTGTCAGACTGGGGCGGGACGATCGATCTGAAAAATGCCGATTTTTCCGCGTTTCTCAAGGACGCCGCGCCTGACGCATCAGGCACGGTCGCTGGCAGCGCCGATTTCAAACTCTCCATCGCCGGAGATACAAAACGGACGAGTATGCAGACAGCGGAGGGCAGCCTCGAGATAAAAAATGGCGAGGTCGCCGGTTTTAAGGGAACAGCGGCGGTATCGACGCTCATAGGCGGACGGCCGTTGCGTTTCAACTCCCTTCTGGCGTCGTTCACCATTGACGGGAAGACGATATACTTGCTGCCAGGCAGCAGAGTTCAGGCGCCAAAAGGGGATCCGGTCTTCAATTATATTATGGCTGATGGAAGTCTGACGTTAGATAAGGAAGTCAATATTTATTGCGTGGGTAACGTAAACATAAAAGCGCTCAACAGCTTCATAGGGGGTGTGAACGGCCTTATCTCCTCCGCGATGGAGGAGGGGACATCCGGTCTCACGCTCGAAAATTTCCTTGGCGGCGCGATCAGAGGTTTTTCAAAGGACGAGTTCCGCGACGTGAGCCTTGCCGTTAAAGGGATATCAGACGACATAGCCATCCGTAACATTAAGATAGCGGAGCCGCCAAAGACAGTTCTCGCTCCGGAATTAAACGACGCTGAGCGTCGAAGGGAGAAGGACGACGAGCGCATACGGTTGAATCTCGAATTTCCCGTGGGCCCTGGAGAGAAGAAAAGAGGCGGCGATTTGGGCGGGCAGGTCGGGGGACAGATGCTCGAACAGGCGCTAGGCGGTCTGCTTTCGTTCTGAGATGTATCTCGGTCTCGACGTTATTCGTTAAGCCGGCATGGCGACTCGGCGGTTTCCTTTGCCCATTACCCATATCTCCCAGGGGATCTCGTAAACATCCTCGAGTATATTTTCGTCCACGTTGTCCGAGTGGATATCGGCGACGATCGCGCCGGCTTTTATGAAAATTAGCCTGTCAGCCATTTCGATAGCGAGGTTCACGTCATGGATCGCGGCAAGGACAATTTTCCCCTCTCCCGCGATTTCTTTCGTCAGGCGTTTAACCTCCAGTGCGTGTTTAGGGTCGAGCGCGGCAGTAGGTTCGTCAAGGAGCAGGACGGGCGTATCCTGAGCGAGGGCTCTTGCGATCGAGACTCTGGCGGCTTCGCCGCCAGAGAGCTCTGTGACGATCCTGTCGCCGAAGCCAAAAAGAGATACCCTTTGGAGCGAATCGGCCGCAGCCTCATAGTCTGCGCCGCCATAATTCTCAAATCCTTCAAGTCGGGGATAACGGCCCATAACGACGCTCTCGAGAACAGTATAAGCGGACGCGAACTGCTCGCTCTGCGAGACGTGGGCGAATATTTTGGCGAGATCCTTCGCGCCGGCCGATGAGATGTTCTCACCGCGATATTTTACCGTTCCGGATTGTTTTTTGATAAGTCCCGATAAGGCTCGAATAAGCGTGCTTTTCCCGCTGCCGTTAGGGCCAAGAAGCGCGACTATCTCACCCGAGGCGATTGAAAAAGAGATCGCCCCAGATTTTAGAATCTCTCTGCCGCCGAGATATACGGATAACGACTCCACCGAAAGCGCCGCGTCGGCAACTGTTGGTTGTGTCATTTTCGTTTCCAGAGTATAACGCAGAAAACCGGCCCGCCGATGAGAACGGTCAGGATTCCGGCCGGCAGTTCGTTCCACATCTTCGCCGTCGTATCGGCGGCGGATAGGAGAGCGGCCCCCCCTAAGAGGGAGAGCGGTATGAGTTTGGAGTGCGATGGGCCAAATAATATCCGGAGGAGATGAGGCGCCACAAGGCCGACAAAACCGATTATGCCAAATCGGCTGACGACAAAAGAGACGGCGAGGGACGCTCCGCCCAGTATGAAAAGCCGCTTCCTCGAGACGTCGAGGCCAAGGGAGGCCGCGTCTGCCCCAGACGCCATGATGTCCATCTCTTTATAATTTGAGACACAGACGAACAGTATGACAAAAAAAGCAAGCGAGAGCGGGAGGGCGTCGTTCCAGCTCGCGGCGGAAAAACTGCCGAGGAGCCAGACGATGATCGCCGAGACCTGGTCGCCAGCGATGGCTTTCAGAAGAGTGAGCCACGCGCTAAGTATGCTGCCGACGATAACCCCGGCAAGAATGACCCGAGAGATGTCAAGATCATTTCCGCGCTTGCTGAGCGCCCATACGAAAAAAAGCGTGCAAATTCCGCCGATGAAGGCCGCCGCCGTCACCCAGGGCACGGAGGCCAATATGGCGCAGGCAGCCCCGAAGGCCGCGCCCGAGGCGACGCCAAGCGTGTACGGCTCAGCGAGCGGGTTTCGGAGTACAGACTGGAAAGCTACGCCGGAGGCGGCCAGTATGGCGCCTGAGATTGCCGCCGCCGCAACGCGCGGAAGCCGTATTCTCCAGACGATGGTCTGCATGAAGATTTCATCCGTATCCCCAAAGGGGCCAAGGTAAAGCATCTGTAAAATCTCACGAGGGCTCATGTCGACATCGCCTAACAGAAGCCCCAACAATATTGAGAGAGCTAAAAGGAGCGATAGTAAGCAGTAACCCAAAATCGGCGGGAATCGCTTCCAGGGGGCGCCAGTCATGCTACGTTCTGTCCGACCACCCGCGAGTATATCGCGTCTGTCCTCTCGATTACGCGACTCACCGAAACGCCGAGCCTCTCAGCGTACAGGATGGATCCTCCGGCGCCGACACCCTCCTTGACATAACCCTTTTCGTAATCGCTGAGTCCTTTATGGGGAGACTTTGAAAAGTCGAGCTGCGCCGCGTACGTCTCGAGGCCGAGAGTTTTCGCAAGCTCTCGGAAGCTCGAGGTGTTATCGCCGGCTACATATTTCGTGGTGGCTATGAGGGGTTTAGCTCGCGACGGCTCGAGTTTTGAGAGGAGCGCCGCTACCGCTATCATCTGTGTTCCGCCGGCCAGGACTATGTCGGTATCTTTCGGCAGTCCGGCTATAAATCCAAGCACAGACGCCTGCATCGGATCGCCGAGTTCGATAACGGCGCGGAGAGGGTCATTTGCAAAGTCGCCCTGTTTTATTCCCACTCGCTCAGACGCGTCTTTCCAGATTTTTTCCTTGAGGGATATCGGGTTGTCAGGCCCTCCAGAGGAGACCATGCCGTCTATGCCGAGAGCGCGAAGCGTCAAAAGCGCCGTTGTCGTGCCCCCTGGGATAGACTCAGCCAACATTACGAATTTCCTCGAAGAGGTTTCGTTTTCCGCAAAATGTCGGGATCTGTCGTATATTTTTTTTGCGTCCGGCACGGAAGGTTCGATCGCTGGGTTTTTCCCGTATCCCGCGCCCGTTTCGACATAGGGCGCGGCAGGAGGCAGATATGCGCCAGCCCTGATGACGCAGACCGGAAAGCCAGACTCTACGACGGCCGCCCTCGTGATTATCGCCGGAGTAGGATGGCCCTCCGGATCCATAGGGAAGCAATCGACAGCTTCAGGGAAGCCGAACCGTATTACGTCGGCGTCGGCCGGCGAGGTAAGCGGTATGACTTTGGGGTTTGCCCCAGCCGCCGAGAGACCTGGAATTTTGGATACTTCTGTGCCGCTGATGAACAAATAGAACACTTTTATTCCTCCACTCATAATTATAGAAAAAAATGACATGTCGATGCTGATAAGAGTATCAAAATATCGTTCTTTTGTCCAAAATATTTTTACATATTCTGTCCGGCTGGTATTTAATTGTCAATTCGCGAATTGCCTCTTGTCTTTTTATGCGCGTCGGGCGTAGAATCAGTCGATGAGTCAGCAATTAAAATATTTTTTTTAAATAACGCGGAGTTTTCAAATTCGGCCCGGCCGGATCCGCGGCGGACTCGGTAATCACGCGAGGAGGCAGTCATGGCGAAGAAAATGGCCCCGACAAGGGGCAACCTCGTAAAACTTCAAAAGTCCATGGAGCAGGCACAGAGCGGTCACGATCTGCTGGAGCAAAAGCGACAGGTGCTCATGATGGAGCTCGTAAGGCACATTGACTCTGCCAGGACGATCCAGAAGGACGTCTCCATCATCTTCGAGAAGGCCTACAGGGCGCTTCAGATCGCAAACGTATCGCTGGGTATAGACACTGTCGAGGATATAGCGCACTCCGTCCCGCTGACGGAGAAAATCGTAGTCCGCCTGCGCTCTGTTATGGGCGTCGAGATACCGGATATAGACAGGATCGATGTGACGCTGAAACCGAGTTATTCCTTCAATGGTTCTGAGTGTTCGATGGACGACGCGTATTTGTCGTTCCGGAAAGTCCTTCGGCTCCTCGTCGAACTTGCCGAGGTCGAGACAAGCGTTTATCGCTTGGCCGTGCAGATACGCAAGACCCATCGTCGTGTGAACGCCCTCGAAAAAGTCGTCATCCCTTCGAATAGGGCAGAGGCGATATTCATCAACAGCGTTCTCGAGGAGGGCGACAGGGAGGATTTCGTCAGGATGAAGATGTCCAAGGCGAACAGGGAGAGCAAAGACGCTGATTAAGGGCAACTACGGATAGACGCACAACATGAGGGGGCGTATATGCGATGAGCGCAATACAGGAGGTGCTTACCGTGCTTTTGGGCGCGGAAAGCGAGGCCAAAAGGGTGGTCGAGGAGGCTAAAAAAGAGTCATCCTCCGTCGTGAGAACCACTCAGGATATTTTTATCCCAGATCGCGAAAACAGAATGGCAGCCGCGCGGGAGCAGGCCAAGAGCCTCATGGCGAACGCCCTGGCGGCCGCCCAGACCGAGGCTCGTCAGACGCTTGACTTTGGCCGTGAGGAGCGGGAGCGCATAAACAAACGCTTTGAGGAAAACGTGGACTCCGTTGTCGCGGCAGTCTTGGCCGAGACGGTCGACAGGATACTGGCGGGAGGAGAATGATAGTGGGATTTTCGTCTCTCGGGGAGAGGGTCTCCGTCGGGGTTAAAGCGCACGTGCTGTACAACCGTCTGCTGACGAGGGAGGAGTACTGGTCGCTCCTGTCAAGCCAGACGGTCGCTGAGGTTGCCGACAAACTCAGGTCGATGTCCTACAGCGAGTCGCTGTCGACGTTGTCCATGGATCCTCACCGATTCGAGATAGAGGAGTCCGTGAGGACTAGCCTTGTGAGTCAGGCGGAGAACCTGCTTGGGCATTTTGGCGAGTCGAGGAAAAAATTCTTCAGAGCGTGGTACTCTTGGTACGAGGCCGAGAACATGAAAAGCATCTTCCGCTACATCGCCGCTGGAAGGACGGAGAGGGACGACCTGAGACGGAGGCTCTACCCCATCATGATGTCACACATATCATTCGAGAATATGCTCGTAGCGAAGGATTTTGCCGAGGTTGTCGAGCTGTTCAGGGGCACGAGCTTCTACAGGGTTCTCTCGGAACCTCTGCGTCGCCTGTCGAGCGGAGAGGAGACGTCTCTGTTTCCCCTTGAGATGGCGCTCGATGGTTATGTGGAGCTTTCGCTCTTTCGGGCCATGAACAAACTTGCCCCGGATGAGCGCAAGATGCTGCTTCCGATATTTGGGACAAGGATCGATCTCTTCAACTTGTACATCTTATACAGGGCTCTGGTTTTTTACGACCTCACGCCAGAGGAGATATTGAACAGGCTCCTTCCGGTTCGTTACAGGATATCCCTTCAGATATTGCGAGAGTGCGTCCGGTTCAAGACATTCTCGGACGTGGCTTCGGCGATCGAGGAGCGTTTTCCAGCGTACGTCGATCTCTTCGACGACGCCTCGCGCGACGACGAACCTCAGCTCGCGCTCGAGCGCAATATAAAAAGATATATTTACATCCAGTGCCAGAAGGTTTTCAGAAGCGGTTCCCCGGCATTTCACACCGCTATGAGTTACTTTATTCTCAAAGAATATGAAATAAGCGACATCACCCATGTCGTGGAGGGTGTGCGCTATGGATATGACAGGCGGAAGTCGGCTGCGTACCTCATCGCGCCGGTCATATCGGGAGGTGAACCAGAATGGCAGTATTGAAAATGATCGCCCTGACAATGGTCGGGCCGCATAAGGAGATGGAGCCGGTCGCTCGCCAGATGGTTCTCTCGGGCGGCTTCCAGCCTCTGCCTATAGACTTTCTTGTCGACGACAGAAGCCTTCGCTCGAGGATCACGACCGAGTCGGACAATCCGTACGACGATCTGCTGAACAGAATGATGACGCTGTGGCGGATTTCGGGCGAGTCGCTCCCAGAGCCGGCGCCGATACCTCTTGAGATGGGGTTTAACTACTACGCCGCGAGGAACACAGTCGCTCAGACCACGGGCAAGCTCGAAATATGGGACAAACGGAGGGAGGCCCTCTCCGACGAGCTGGAAATGCTCGAGGCGGCCCACGTGTACGTGGAGGCCCTCCAAAATATCAAGCTGAAGCCAAGCGAGCTTGCGGATGCGCGCTTCTCCGTGACGTACTTCGGCCGGCTTTCGAGCGACAACTTCGTCCGCCTCGCCGAGTCGACTCAGGACGCCCCTCTTTTGGCGGTCGAGCTCTCGCGGGCGAATGAAAACGTGTGGGCGCTCGTCTTCACTGTGCCGTCATATCTGGATGGGGCGAAGAAGATATTGGACGCCGTATACTTCAAAGAGTTCTCACTGGAGGATATCGCAAAGCGGTTTTCCAAAGAAGAACCCCTTAAACTGATAGAGCACAGCATAGATCTTCACAAACGTTCCATCGCAGGCCTTAGCGAGGCCGCGCTCAATATCCTGAAGAACAACAGGGAGGAGTTCGAGAAGCTCTACTCAAAGCTGTACACTATGCAGCGCGTCTACGACCTATGTAAAGGACGAGGCGAGGTCAGCGGCATGTACATATTGTCTGGCTGGATACCGGAGGACACTTACGATTCCGTGAGGAAGTCGATAGACGAGGAGGCGCCGATGACGACAGTCATAATCGAACAGGTCGGCGACATCCCGTTCACAGGTGTCAGGATTCCAACTCTGCTCAGCAACACGAGGATCGTGCGCGAGTTCCAGTCCATTGTCGCCATGTACAGCGTCCCGTCTTATGGCGAGGTCGATCCGGCGCCGTTTGTGGCGTTTACGTTTATCCTGTTTTTCGGGTTTATGTTCGGGGACATAGGGCACGCGGTGATTCTTTTTCTGGCGGCCTCGCACTTAGGCAAAAAAAAGATACTGAACAAGTCTCTCGCGTACGTCATGAAGTGCGCGTCGTGCAGCGCATTTGTTTTCGGACTGCTCTACGGCAGCGTCCTCGGCGTCGAGGACGTCATACCCGCGCTCTGGCTGTCGCCGATGCACAACACGGCGCTGCTGTTTTCGATCGCGATTATCGCCGGCGTCATTATGATAAGCGCCGGGATGGTGCTCAACATAATTACGCGATACCGGGACAAGGATTTCGGGCGATTATTGTTCGACGGTCAGGGGCTCGCCGGGCTTCTCGTTTACTGGGGCTCCGCCGGGGCGATATGCATATCCATCTTCAAGCTGCCTCTGCCCTTCCCCGTCAGCTACATCTGGTACGCGATAGGACTGCTCGTGATTCTTACGCTGTTCAGGGACACTCTGGCGCGGACGCTCCTGCACCAGCAGGCCAAGGAGGAGGAGTCCGCAACTCTCAAGGTCTTCGAAGTTATGCACAATCTCATGAATTACTTCACAAACACCGCGTCATTCGTCAGGCTCGCCGCGTTTGCGCTGAACCACGTCGCGCTTTCGTCCGCTGTGTTGATAATAGCGAACATGATGGAGCGTTTTCAGGGAGGGATTGTGCTCAAAGCGATTGTTTTCGCGATCGGCAACATATTCATAGTGGGCTTGGAAGGGCTCATAGTGTTTATACAGGTTCTCCGCCTCGAATATTACGAGTTCTTCAGCAAATTCTACAAGGGCGGGGGCAACGTCTTCAAGCCGGTTACGTGGAAGAGGGATCGTTCGTACCACAAAACGGCGTAGTTTTACTACAATAAAGATTCGGCAGCAAATAAAGAGGAGATGATACTGGTGTTTGGATTGCTTTTGAGCGCTTCAGCGGTGACCTGTACGGTAGGTCTTGGCGTCTTAATGCGTAAAAGAGGTTTTCTCGGCAGTAAGGGGATGTTTGTCGGCATAGTCGCCGTCTCGCTCCTTTTGCTCGCCGCCGGCGCTCTGTTCCCGATCCTTGCCGCTCCAGACGCGGCAGCGGCCGCGGCCGCCAATGAGGCTGGCTTGACGGGAGCGCCCGCAGACCCGGCCAACAACGGCCTCGGTTTCATCGGCATGGCGCTTGCGACCGGGCTCGCCTGCATCGGGGCGGGAATAGCCGTGGGCAGCGTTGGCTCCGCCGCGCTTGGCCTCGTTGGAGAACAGCCGGGGGCTATAGGCACGACTCTCATTTACGTCGGCCTCGCCGAGGGCGTAGCGATATACGGGATAGTTATATCCATAATCATTTTCAGCAAACTGGCCTGAGGAGACGCAAGTGCGCGCGTATCTAATCAGCGACAATCACGACACGCTGGTCGGCATGAGGCTCGCCGGTATCGAAGGGGTTGTTGTTCACGGGTTCGACGAAACGTCGCGAGCCATGAAGGAGGTTCTCCTCCAAAAAGACGTGGCAATAATAGCTATCACTGAAAAAGCGGCGTCTCACGTCCCGGAGATGATGCAGAGCCTGAGAGAGCATGGCGAGCTTCCGATAGTCGTGGAGATACCTGACAGGCACGGCACAAAAAGAGGTTCCGATTTTCTCACGCGGTACGTTCGGGACGCAATCGGGGTGAAGATGGAATGAACGAGGTCGAAAACGAAAAAATCGTCGTTTTGCAAAAAATGATATTGGAACACGCGAGCTCGCAGAAATACGCGCTCGCGGAGGACGCGCGCAAAGAGGCGGAGTCATGGCTGTCTAACGAAATAACCAAGGTGGAACGCGAGACGTCTATGGTGCTCGCGGACGCCAAGAGGCGCTCGGAGGACATCCATAGGCGTCAGGTGCTCGCGGCGGAGCGCGAGAAATCCACGGAGGGGCTCCGGCAGCAGAACAGGCTCCTCCAGCAGGCGCTCAAGAAATTTCAGGACGAGCTGGTCAAACTACGAGAGCGTCCGGACTACGCGAAGATATTGACGTCCCTGGCTCTGAACGCGGCGTCGCGCCTGAGGGATTCCGTCCCGACGAAGCTTCGTCTGGCCGCTATCGACTCTCAGTTGGGAGAGGAGATAGCCGACGCCGTGAACAAGAAACTGCCGGAAGCGCTGATGGCCTTCGATCGCGAGCCAGCGCCGATAATCGGCGGTTGTTGGGTAATGTCCTCCGACGGCCGTCGCCAGATAAACTCGGACTGGCAGTCGCGCACGCAGGAGATATCTGACACCCTGGCCGAACGGCTCTTGGCTCTGCTGTGAAGGGGGCGTATACGGTGGACGAAACAACCGGCGCAAGGCGCGGTCGGGTCGCGATGGTGAACGGCCCGGTCATAACAGCCGTCGGCATGAGCAGTTTCGCAATGCGCGAGATGGTGCACGTCGGCGAGAGACGCCTATTGGGCGAGATCATACGGATGAACGGCGAGGAAGCTACGATTCAGGTTTACGAGGACACTCAGGGCATGAGGGTAGGAGAGTCAATCGACGGCTCCGGGGAGTCCCTCTCAATCGCCCTTGGCCCCGGCCTCCTAGGCGGTTTTTTTGACGGGATAGGCAGGCCGCTCGCGGCCCTTTTGGATAAGGAGGGGATGTATATCTCCCCTGGTATAGAGGTTCCCACAATCGACCCGGACAAGGCGTGGGAGATAAAACCTGTCGCTAAGGCCGGAGACATGGCAAGCTCTGGAACCCTGCTCGGCACGGTGCAGGAGACCGGGCTCGTTTTACATCGCGTGATCTGTCCGCCGGACGTCGAGGGCGAGATAATCTGGATCGTCCCGGAGGGCAGAATCACGAGCGGAGGTACGGTCGCTCAGGTCAAGAGCGCAACCGGCCGCACTGTGGACGTGCCGCTCACTCAACGCTGGCCGGTGAGAACCCCGCGACCCTACATGGATCGCCTTTTGCCGAACGAGCCGCTCGTCACTGGCCAGAGGGTCATAGACGGTCTGTTCCCACTCGCGAAGGGAGGCGCGGCCGCGATCCCAGGAGGTTTTGGGACTGGCAAAACCGTCACACAGCACCAGCTCGCGAAGTGGAGCGAGGCAAAGATCGTCGTGTATATTGGCTGCGGCGAGCGCGGAAACGAAATGACTGATGTCCTCGAACAGTTCCCTGTTCTGGAGGATCCGCGCTCCGGGCGCGCGCTCATGGAGCGAACCATCCTCGTGGCTAACACGTCGAACATGCCGGTTGCCGCTCGCGAGGCCTCCATATACACGGGAATAACGATAGCCGAGTACTTCAGAGACATGGGCTACGACGTGGCCCTCATGGCGGACTCGACCTCGCGTTGGGCGGAGGCGCTGCGCGAGATTTCCGGTCGTCTGGAGGAGATTCCGGCCGAGGAGGGTTTCCCTGCGTACCTGCCCTCGCGTCTCGCTGAGTTTTACGAGAGGGCAGGCAGAGTCGTGACGCTTTCGGGCGAAAGCGGCAGCGTCTCCATAATAGGCGCGGTCTCGCCGCCGGGGGGCGATTTCACAGAGCCGGTGACGAGGCACACGAAACGTTTTATCCGCTGCTTCTGGGGCCTCGACAAAAACCTCGCGAACGCCCGCCACTTCCCTGCCATCTCCTGGCTAGACTCGTACAGCGAGTACGCGCAGGAGGTCGAGGAGTGGTTCCAGTCCAACGTAGAGCCAAGATGGGGTGAACTGAGGGAGAAGTCGCGCGCGGTTTTGATGGAGGACGAAAAAATACAGCAGGTCATCCGGCTCGTTGGCGAGGACGTGCTGCCGGACGACCAGAGGTTGCTCGCCTACACAGCCTTCCTTGTGAAAAACGGGTATTTGCAGCAGGCCGCGTTTGGCTCAGACTCGTATTCGCCGCCGCTGAAAGGTTTTGCCATTCTCGATTTGATCATGTACTTTTACGACAAGGGGCTCGAGCTCGTCAGGCAGGGCGTCCCGATATCGCTTATACGCGAGGGCGACGCGGTGGAGGATCTGACCCACCTGAGGGAGCTTCAGGCGGACGACCATGCCGCGTTCGAAAACGCTCGCGCAAAGCTCGACGCTCATTTCACCAGAGTCGGAACCGAGCGCACGCGAGAGCAGGGAGGTGAGCGCTGATGCCTCAGTCTGAATATATCGGAATAGGCCAGATCAACGGCCCATTCATTCTGGTCGAGGGGGCGACGGACGCTTTTTACGAGGAGCTTGTGGACGTGAGAATCCCTGGAGGGAAGATTCGCCGTGGACGGGTCGTCTCTCTCTCCGAGAAAGCGACGCTCGTACAGGTATTCGCCGGCACTGACAGCCTCATCCCAAGCACGACAAGAGTGCGCTTTTTGGGTAAGACCCTGGAGGTTCAGCTTTCGCCAGCTATAATGGGGCGGACGTTCAACGGCCTGGGCGAACCGACAGATGGCTGCGGGCCTGTGTTCGGCGGCAAAAGGGTCGACGCGAACGGCATGCCGCTCAACCCCATGGCGCGTCAGTACCCCAAGGATTTTATCCACACTGGCATATCGGCGATAGACACGCTCACTACCCTGATTCGCGGCCAGAAACTGCCGATTTTCTCGGGGAATGGCCTCCCCCACAACCAGCTCGCCGTGCAGATAGCGACACAGGCCAGACTCATGAGCTCTGAAGATTTCGCCGTCGTTTTTGCCGGGATCGGCATCAAGCACGATGACGCCGAGTTTTTCACGAGGGAGTTCTCGGAGAAGGGCCGCTCGAACAACATCGTGACGTTCCTCAACCTCGCCGACGACCCTGTCATCGAGCGAATCGCGACGCCGAGGATGGCCCTCACGGCCGCCGAATATATGGCGTATGAGCTTGGCATGCACGTGCTCGTCATAATAACGGACATGACGAGCTACTGCGAAGCGTTGAGGGAGCTGGGCGTCGCCGCTGGCGAGGTTCCGAGCCGCAAAGGATACCCGGCGTATCTGTACAGCGACCTCGCCTCATTGTACGAGCGCGCCGGCGTTGTGCGCGGGATCAACGGAAGCGTGACTCAGATTCCCATACTATCGATGCCGAACGACGACATAACCCACCCGATACCGGATCTCACGGGTTTCATCACGGAGGGGCAGATAGTCCTGAGCCGTGACCTGGACGCGAAAGGCATATACCCGCCCATAGACGTCCTTACGAGCCTATCGCGTCTCATGAAGGACGGCATAGGAAAGGGCTTCACGCGAGATGATCACCCCGGCGTCGCAAGCCAGCTTTTCGCCTCGTACAGCAGGGTGCAGGACGTCCGCTCGCTAGCCGGCGTCGTTGGCGAAGACGAGCTCTCCAAGACCGACAAGCAGTCTTTGACGTTCGGCGAGTTTTTTGAGACAAGATTCCTGAGACAGGGAAAAGACGAGGACAGGGAGATAGGATTGTCCCTAGACACCGCGTGGAGCCTTCTCGGCGCCCTGCCAAAGGGCGACCTCACGAGGGTGTCGCTAGACGAGATAAGAGAGCATATCAAAGAGTAAACGAACGATCATATATGCGGCAAATCAAGCGCCGCGCGGCTTCTAGCCGCGTGGCGCCCCGATACCGAGTCATACGGCCTATATTCATCTTGCCGTCGTAAACACCCCAGCACGCGTACCATGTACTCACCGCTTTCGCGCAAGATTAACTCAGCTATCTCCTTCACCAGGGCCGAAGTGGGAGGCCTGCAAAAATTCGGGGGCGGAAATCCGGGTGATTCGTGCGAAACCGTCGCCCATGTGACCGAGGTCGTGGGCATAAGTTCCGCCCGAGGGGTTTGGAGTCTTTGTCTTTTCGCCTCTGAGATGAGTCCAAGTGTAACCGGCGCCGTCGATCATGAGGGTATTGGCGAAGTATTTCCCTGAATGGTGAATTGAAATTGAGACGTCAGGCCTATGGGTCTCGCCGCCGTTCGCCGGTGAAACGGCTACGCATCCGGCATGGCCGGATATATATGACGAGCCGCCGCCACCGGCGGTATCTCTGCCCGACATATATCCGCCGCCAGAGCTTCCGCTGCCCCCGTAATACCCGCCGCCCCCACCATACCCGCCGTAATAATATACGCGGTGCGACATTCCAGCTCCTCCCTGTCCGCCGGCGCCGAACCGTCCCTCCTCTCCTCTCGATACGCCGCCGTCATTCTTCGTACACAGGTCGAAGGAAGTTGCCGCGCCACCAGATGTCTGAGAACCGCCATTTCCTCCATAAGTTACGTATGAGGCCTGATATCTGGAGG
>JAITOY010000016.1 GCA_031289775.1 Synergistaceae bacterium | reverse complement strand
GGCGGCGCCGCTGTGGCTGGGAAGCTGACGATAAGCGGAACCGACGCGGCGCCGCGTCTCGAGATAGAGGCTATAGGCGGCGCGTTTTTCCACATAGCGCCGACAGCCGGCGCCGCGAGAGAGGGTCTTATAGCCGAGAAGAACGTTATCTTCACAGGCGAGGGAGAAGTTCGCTTCACGCAGAACAATATTATCGAGCTCAACGTCTCCGAGGGCGTCTCGGCGGATTTTCACGCCAGAGTGGACGCGTCGACGCTCACCACCGCCAATCGCGGGCTTCGCAAAACAGGCAAAGGTTCCGTGCTTTTTACCAACACAAACGCGAATGTGTTTCCCACTGGAACGGCTATAACGATTCGCGACGGCGAGCTTGGCTTGATTCATCCGAATCAGTTCAATGGACTCGTTGGTAGTGTTACCTTCGACGACGCCAATCGTCTCGATTTTAACCCCGTTTTCACAGCGCTCTGGACGGGCAACCAGGCAATCGATCCCACGGCGAATTTCGCCTTCACCGTAGCGGCGAACACCACGCGCGGGACGATCAACGTGCCGAACGCGGGGGCGACGCTCACTCTGCCGAATGTCGGCTTCACTGGCGCGGCGGGAGATCAGACGATTTTCAAGACAGGCCCTGGTACGCTCGCTCTCGACGCCGCCGCGGCGTGGGCTAGTGCGGTTGAAGCGCTCGATATCGTCGCGGGTACAGTCGTCGTGAACGCCGGAGTTCCCAACGGTTTTCAGCAGGATGTTAATATCGAGGTTGGCGCGGGCGCCACGTTCCGTCTCGCGAGAAACGCTAATCAGCGGGTCGGAGAATTTACAGGAACCGGCACGGCAGATCTCCGCGAGGGCAGCGAGCTTTCGATAGCCAGGGGCTCTGAATTCCCCGGTTACATAACAGGCGACGGCAACGTGACGATTTTGGCAGACGTCACGATCAGCGGCCTCCTCAACGATTATTCCGGCGACACTACAGTAGAGGACGGCCTCATCCTTACTATCGCTCACGAGCACAACCTGGGCGGCACGAAGGCTGGAAGGCTTTACCTCATTCCAGGCACTGGCACAGGCGGAGTGCTCTCGATTGCGCAAGGGGCGAGCTTCATCCTTCCCAACGAGTTGGTATTGGGCAACCCCGACACCAACGTAGGCGCCGGAACAATAATAGTGCCGTTGAACAGCCGTCTGGAGATAGCGAACGACATCACATATAACCAGAACATACTGGATAAACAGGGGCAGGGCGATCTCGTACTCTCATCGCTCGGTTACGGCAGCACAGGCAACGGAAGTTTCGATGACAATACTGGAGATATTTCCATATCGGTTCGGATCTTCAACGGCCGCGTCCGTATCGAGAACGTCAAGGCGGCCGACGGCGGCGACATAGTCGTAGCCCCCGGCGCCCCCGGCTCGTGGCGCCCTGTGCTCAGCATCCGCAACGGCCTGAAGCTGTCGAACGCGATTCAGTTCGGAAACTACTCCACGTTCGAGACGGAGCTTATCTCGGCCAACCTCGCCGAGGGGACGGATGTGCAGTCCGCTGTCGAGGTCGGCAGAGTTGAAGGACCTGGCGCGAACGGGACGGTCTACAACCGCGTCGACTTCCTCCAGCTCCCGGGCGGCACGATCACGAAGGGCAACGACTTCCAGCTTTTGAAGTCGACGGCCTTCCGTTTGTACGCGTCTGAGAACGTACAGCCTGTTTACACGGACAGCCAGACAAAGGCGCCGTTCGACCCGTATTTCTCGAATGTGTATCTGTACTTCAAAGCGACGAGCAATATCGACGTCCCGTCGATAGGCGCGCCGTCCATCACTCAGGTCACCCCCGAGACGGATTACAGGATCGAGCTCCCGGTCGCGACGACCACGAGCCTGAAGCTCGGCTCTGAGACGATCAGCACCAATCTGCCCGGCGCGCGTGTCGCGATCGATGGAACGAAACTTGTCATAACCGGCAGGTCGCCAGCGCTTCCGACATCCGGCGACCTGCATTTCCCGTACCGCGTCGCTGTCGTCACGAACGACAAAGTGAACGATGTGCTCGGCTACGAAGGCCATCTCGACAACGAACTCATCGTGACATTGACGCCGAACAACGAACCTCCAGCGGCGCCGACGTACACGAGCAGGCTGAACTTCACCAACGCCTCCGGTACGCCGCTCACCACCACCAGCTCGACCGACCTGAGCAAGATCGCCGGCAGCATAGTGATAGCGAATCTTGCCACCGGAAACCCGGCGGCCGGGTCCCTCTCCGCGACTGTGTCGCTTTACAGTGACGCGGAGGGCGCGAGCGCAATTGACAGCAAAACCGTCACAGTGACCGACGGCCACGCGACCTACGAGTTCCTGCCCGCGGCGCCGGCTACAGAGTTCGCCGAGGGCACGTACTACGTACGTCTGACCGCCGAGAGTTACGCGCCCGGCGAGGAAGCGAAGCTGACGTACACGCTGTCGAAGACGTCGCAGACTCCCGACCAGAACCGCGGCGGCAGCGGCGGCGGCGGTTGCGACGCGGGCTTTGGCCTGTTGTCACTGCTTGCGGCTGGCGCGGCCGTTGCGCTTCGCAGGAAAGGCTGACGAGAGTTAAAACAACACGAAACGATGGAGGGGAGCCCGTTTGTGTTATTGGGGTTCCTCTCCTATAAAGGATCGATTTTAAAGGCGTTATGCCTTTTTTGAAAAACGGGAACAGGGGGTGGTTTCGAGAGCGTTCTCGGATATATATACCAGTTGGATTTTCTGGAGGCCCTTTGCTCTTACGAGGCCATTTTAAGTGAAGAAGCGATATCGACGAAGCGACGCAAATCCGCGTTTCTTCGCTCGGATATTCGGAGATAGGAGGAGTTTTATTTGAGCAAGAGAATTTTGACTGTCTTAGCCCTCGCGTTTGCGCTGGGCCTAGCGTTAACCGGCAGCGCATTCGCGGCTGGTACTAACCATGAGTTTGTCTGGGTGGGAGGCACAACTGGTGATTGGGAGGAATCTCTGAACTGGCATATGGACGGTATCGCCTCTCCAACCGGCCGTTACCCGGGATCGGATACTAATAGTGGCGGCGGTCCTGTCGATACTGATTCAGTGTCCATCCCAGCGACAGTGAAAAAGATATCGATCAACTCACCGGTGCCGCCCATAGTGGCAACACCGGCCGGTGCAGCCGGTACAGGAATCGTCAAGCAGCTGAAGATTCTTGGCCCCACCACAGCGACTCCGGTTGAGGTTGAGATACTGGCCGGCGACAGTCTCACTGTAACAGCAAGCGCTGTCGCAAGCGAAATAGACGCCAGCAACAACATCAGGTTTACAGGGGCTGGAGCGTTTCGGACGGATGTGGCGCTAGATTTCGGGATCAACGTGATCCCCGGAGTGACGGTTGAATTCGCCATTCTGTTCGATTCCAGCACAAACGCCGCTGTTACCACTTATACAAAGACCGACAAAGGCGCGCTGAAGTTCTCGAGCAGCCGTCCAAACGCGTTTAACGCCACCGAGACCATCACCATTCAGGATGGCAGCGTCATCATCACGGACGTCAACCAACTGAGAGGGTTGAATCAGGTAATATTCAACCACGGCAGCAGGCTCGACAGGGAGCCTATCCTCACAGCCCTCTGGACTGGCAGCAAGACCATCGAAGGCGCCACAGCGCCAACCGACAGGTTCCAGATAAACGCTGTCACGAGCGGGACGATCAACGTGGCGAACGCTGGATCCACGCTTGTCCTGGGCGATACTGTGACTAACACACCTACAGCTACGAACTCTGTGACTGGCCAAGCAGGCGTCGCGGTCAAAAAGACCGGCCTCGGGACGCTGCGCGCTAACGCTTACATGGCAGCAGGACCGACTCACGCGTGGGACACTGTCGATCTCGACATCGCTGAAGGGCGCGTGTTTGTCACTGCGAGTTATGCTCTTGAATCGACTATCGCAGGCGCTGGCAATATTGGCGCGATTAACGTCGAAGTAGAGGACGGCGCGGTGTTCGAGCTGGCCCTCGGCATCCGACAGCCAGTCGCAGAGTTCACAGGCGACGGCACTGCCTCCCTGCAGGAGGCCAGCATCCTATTCGTCAGCGAGAGCTCCGCGTTCGACGGCTACATCACCGGCGTGGGCAACCTCTACATTAACCACGCGGCGACCTTCACCGTCAACGGCGTCGACAACGACTACATCGGCGACACGCACGTAGACTCGGACTCCACCGTCAGGATAAGCCACGAGCACAACCTCGGCGGCACAAGAGCCGGCAAGCTGTATCTCGATACCCTGAATTTTGTAACTACCGGCGTCAATCTTGGTATAGCCTCATGGGCTGACCCTGTTTTAGGCGCGAGATTGCTGATCGCGGACGACGCCAGTTTCGTATTGCCGAACGAAATCGTCCTTGGCGACAACGTAGCCACGACAGGTCAAAATGCCCGTGGTCAGGCGGTAATAGAAGTACCAGCCAGAGGCCGCCTCGAAGTCGCCAACAACATCACATTTAACCAGAACGGCATTACGAAGACCGGCCTCGGCGACGTCGTCTTCTCGTCGCTTGGCTACGGCAGCGTGGGAAATGGAACATTCGATCTCGGGACTCAGGCTGTGGGAACCCTCGGTACGAACTCCACAGCGCTGTATGTCCATAACGGCCGCGCTCGCATCGAGAACGCGCAGGCAGTCTCGCTCGGCGATATTCTTGTGGCGCTGGGCGGCGCCAGTTCGAGGCGCCCCGTGCTCAGCATTTGCAACGGGCTGAAGCTGTCGAACGCCATCGCTTTCAACCGTCAGTCGACGTTCGAGACGGAGCTCATCACGGCGAACCTCTATGAGGGCACGACCGTCCCGTCCGCAGTAGAGGCCGGCCTCGTCGTAGGCCCAGGCAACCGCAGCGACGTCGTCTACAACCGCGTTAACTTTCTCGATCTCCCGGGCGGCACCGTCACGAAGGGCAGCGACTTCCAGCTCATAAAGGCGACCGCTTTCCGTGACTACGCGGCCGAGAACGTGGAGCCAGTGTACACCGACGGCCAGATCAAGGCGCCGTTCGACCCGTACTTCTCCAACTACTATCTGTTCTTCAGGGCGACGCACAACATCGACATCCCGTTGATAGGAACCCCGAACGTCACGCAGGTCACGGCTGGCGCAAATTACAGGATCGTGATCCCGGTAACGACGACCACTAGCCTGAAAGCCAGCTCGGCAACGATCAACACCGACCTGCCCGGCGCATCGATCGCCATCGACGGAACGACTCTTGTCGTCACCGGCACGGCGCCCGTGCCTCCGACATCCGACGATCAGCGCTTCCCATATCGCGTATCGGTCACCACAAACGAGAACGTGGCTACTGACACGCTTGGTTACGAGAGCTACAGCGACCTCACGCTCACAGTGGTCAGCGGCACTGGCAGCAGCACTCCGACGTACACTGAGAAGCTGAACTTCACCAACGCCTCCGGCACGGCGATCACGAGCACAAGCTCGACCGACAGAAGCAGGATCGCCGGCAGCATCGTGATAGCGAACACCTCCACCGGCGCCCCGGCGGCAGGCTCAATCGCGGCGACGGTCTCCCTGTACGGCAGCGCATCAGCGTCCGCGCTCGGCGCTGGAGCGACCAGCCTTGCGGACCAGTACACGCTTATCGAGAGTAAGTCAGTCACAGTAGTCGACGGAGCGGCGACGTACGAGTTCCTGCCGACTCCGCCCGCGACAGAGTTCCCGCTGGGCGTATACCACATCGGCCTTACGTCCGACAGCTACGCCCCTGGCGAGGAAGCCGCTCTTACATACACGTTGTCTGAGACCACCACGCCCCCCGAAGACACGGATCGTACCGGCTCCGGCGGCGGCGGTTGCGACGCTGGCTTCGGCTCACTCTCGCTTCTGGCTGCCGGCGCGTTCGTGACGCTCCGCAAGAAGGGCTGAACTGTTACGACATCTCCAATACGCTTGCATCAAAAAAGAGGCGCCCGCGTCGGGCGCCTCTTTTTTGCCATGTTCATGCAAATCCTCATAGCGCTTTCCTTGTGTCACGAATATTCGTCACATTAAAACTGCACCTTTACGGGCGCTTTTGCGTCTTCCTCCGCCTGAAAGAAGGGGCTCTCGCAGTAGCCTAACGTGCGGGATATCAGCACGTTGGGGAACGACTGGATAGTCGTGTTGAAGTCGCGGACGGAGCCGTTGTAGTAGCGGCGAGCCATTTGGAGGTCGCTCTCTATGGACGACAGCTCCTCCTGAAGCTTCATGAAATTGGTGTTCGCCTTCAACTCCGGGTACGCCTCCGCGACTGCGAAGAGGCTGCGGAGCGTCGATGTGAGCGCGTTTTCCGCGTCTAAACGCGCGCCCGGCGACGAAGAGGACGTTATCGCGCTGCGTGCCTCTATCACCTTCTGAAGTGTCTCCTGCTCGTGCTTCGAATAACCCTTCACCGTCTCGACAAGATTTGGCACGAGGTCGAACCTGCGTCTCAACTGCACGTCCATGCCGCTCCACGCCTCGTCTTTCATGTTTGACAGGCGCACCAGCTTGTTGTATGTCGTGATCGCCCAAGCAAGTCCGATCAGTATTATAGCCGTAAAAACCGCAAGAACAGTTGCCGCCATATCAACACCCCCCCAATTTTCAATAACCCAACACTAGTATAACACCGGACGCTTTTGTCGTGGTAAGAAAGGCTACTTTATTTGGTATAATATTTCTATAAAGCTGCCCAAAAAGAACATATTATAAAGGAGGAATTGCGAATGAATAAGATGAATAAAGCGTCTGACAAGGTCAATTTATTGGGGGTGCTGGCGGCGGCGTTCTGCCTGACCTTGCCGTTGCTGGCTGGCGCAAGTTTCGCGGCGGTGTTCAGCGGCGCGACGACCGGCAACACGTTCGACAGCGCCACTGGCACTCTGACGATAAACATGGTGAAAACTTACGATCATCCAAGGACATACGACATCAATTCTTATAATCCCCAGGAATTAAACGACTACGCGAACAGCAGCGACCTGTATCTCACGCTGAAAGAGGACACGATTCTCGGCAGCCCTGCCAGCAATTCCAATCCAGCGCTCTCCGGGGCCGCGTCGGTGAGGCAAGTCATCATAAAAGAGGGCGCGACCAGCATCGCTCACCCTCTGGAGATTTACGACCTGTCGTTCGTCAGGTACAATTTCACAGCCGCCGTGAGCATCGACATGGGCAAGGCTTACGCGGCGCCCGGCGCCTACATCGTCCCGAACGCGACCCGGGGATTCACGAGCCTGAAATTTTTCTATCTGCCGGACGGGATTCAGGAAATCCAAAGTCAGGGATTGTCGAATAACACAGTCGAGGAAATAATCCTCCCAAAGTCCATTGAGTACATCAGCAACGACGCGTTCGTGAACAGCCCAAACCTGACATCCCTCACTTTATTGAGCCCGCAAGCCCCGAATGTGAGCGGCGGGACTTATTTCAGCAACAGCTTCGCCAAACTCAAAATGTTCAACATACCGGACACGCGCCCCGAAGCGGGGTACACGTCCTCGATCTGGTGGAGTCTTGTGGATAAGGTTGGTCAAAATAACGGTACGACAAACATCGCGGTCACGATAAACAACGTAAAGGCGAACGGCGCGTCGTTGCTCGACACATCGAGCAGGATTAATTTCTCGTTTGACCAGAATATCATTGGACTCGTCTCGACGGACTTCCGCATAGACAGCGGGAGTGGACGGGCCGCAAAAGGCGAGCTGGAGGGCTCTGGCAAGGAGTGGTTTCTCAACATATCCGACGTCGTTCAGGGCACGGTGAAGGTATCCGTAGCGAGCAACCCAATTGATTTCGCCATCATCGGCTCGCCGTGGACAGTCGATGTCTACTCGTCCACCGCGACGAACCCGAACCAGGGGAGGCTCGACAGCGGAGGCAAACTGAACGAGACATACGAAGTATATCTGAACGGCGAGAAGGTGACTGTGACCGGGATTCCCAGCACAAGCGCCAACGATGCCGCAAAGGCCGCGCTGCGCAAAGTGGGGCTCGAAATAAGCCGCGAGCCCGACGGAACTATTCGCGTGACGACAGGAAACACAGTCGCGACCGGCCTTGTCAGGGACGTCACGTTCACGCTCGATGTGGACAAGGACGACGGGACGTCGACCGAGGCCAGCTTTACGTTTACGCTGCAGCCTTTCAAGGCCGGCGTGACGACGAAGATAGAGCCTTCCGACGAGTGGAAAGTGCTTTACTATGAAACGACGCACGGCGCCTACGCGTTCAGACTCCTCATCCCGACGAGATTTTCGACCGAGGAGGCGATCGAGATCCGTGACAACTGGTCGCTCGCGGTCGAAATCGATGGCTATGACCCAAACGAACCCTGTAATACCGACATAATCGGCCTCGGCTCGGATATCTACATAATAGTCACCGGCGTCGCGACGGACATTGCGGATTTGATCGTCACAGACGTCAGGTATGCCCTCGGCATAAACGAATATAACCGTCCGTCAAACGCCACCGGGAGCGATCTGCGCCTTGCCCCATCGAACGAGAACTGGGACGACCTCTCTCCCCAGTCGGTCGAGGACAGCGGCGGCTGCGCTGCCGGCACGTTTGGCCTCGCCCTGTTGCTCGGCTCGCTCGCGACGGCCAGACTCGCGAGGTTATCGGGGAGGACTCGCGGCTAAAACTGAACCAAAAAAATAACCTGACAGGCCGGGAGGCGCTCCTTGTTGGCGTCTCCCGGTCTGTCAGGAGTGGATCGATTTATTGTTGGACGATATCAGCCAGCGTTTGTTTTATATCGAGATGCCGCGTCAAAACATACCGTATTTACTGGTTATTTTTTTCGCGGACGAATATAAAATATTTGTCAAAATATGAAAATGGACGCGTGATGATATGGCTGTTACTCTGGCGCAAAAGCAGTTGGCCCTCGGCGAGGGCCCGGTGATGAGGACGCTCCTTCGTCTTTCCCTCCCCTCGATGGGCATGATGTTCCTGAACACTCTCGTGTTCCTCGTGGACTCGATCTTTGTCTCGTGGCTCGGCGAGGGGCAAATCGCGGCAATGTCGCTTTCGCTCCCCATCGCGATAACTTACTTCGCCCTGATGGAGGGCGTCGTGGGAGGGACAACCGCTCTGGTCGGCCAAAACCTAGGGAGCGGCAACAAGGGGCTCGCGCGTTTGATAGCCGTCTCAGGCCTCGTGTTCGCATACGCCCTGTGCCTGCTCATGACGCCTCTGCTTTTTCGCGGCGCGTCCGAGTGGATATTCGGCTGGCTCGGGGCGAGGAAAAACGCCGAGATACTCGACTACTCCTTTAGATACAACTTCTGGTGGACGCCAATGGCCCCGTTCATCGCCTACACGTTCATATCGAACAGCGTGTTTCGCTGTCAGGGCGACGCTATGACGCCGCTTATAACCATGATGATCGCAAACGCCGTCAACATAATCCTCGATCCGATTTTTATATTCCCTATGGGCATGGGCATGGGCGTGGAAGGGGCGGCGGTTGCGACTCTGCTGAGCAGGGTGGCGGCGTCCGCGTATCTTTATTTCAAAATGAAGAGCTCCGGCGGCATAATTTTGCCGATCATCCCGAACCCGCGAAGGGTTTTTTTGCGATACTGGAGGAGGATCGCGGCGATAGGTTTCCCGGTGACGCTGTCGACCGGCAGCGTGGCGATAGGTTTCGGCTGGCTGAACAACATGCTGGCCGGATTTGGAAATTACGCCGTCGTCGCCCTCATGATGAGCATCCGCATCGAGGATTTTTCGTTTAATACGATCATGGGCATCTGCTCGTCACTGACTCCGTTTTTGGCGTATAACTACGGCAGGCGCGACCTGCCGAGGATGCTTGAGGGCATGAAGGCCGCAGCCGTCATCGCCGGCGTGACTACGCTAGTGATCGGCTCGATACTTTTTGTCTTCCCGAGGCTGTTCATCGACCTGTTCAGGCCATCGCCAGAGGCGACTGAAGCCGCCGTCCTCTCGATCCGCTACTCCATATCGTCGTACCCGTTCGTCATCACTCAGTCCATCATGAACGCCCTGTTCGTGGCGACTGGCTACTCGTTTTTCGGCACGATTGTGCAGCTTGTGCGCTCAATACTCGCCAGGGTTCCAGCCGCGTATGTTTTCGCCACGTTCCTCGGCATCCGCGGAATATGGCTCTTCCTGCCGGTATCGTGGTTTTTCGGCGCCATCATGGCCAGCATATTCACCGTCAGCCTAGTCGCCAGAATAAGAAAAAACTTCCAACCGGAATTATAGAATGCCGCGGCATCCAAACTTCAGCCTCCGAAGACCAAGGTCTTTACGACCACAGGGACGACCCGGCCCTGACCTAATGGGCTTCCTATGTCGACGTAGTCACCGTTTTCCACCCTTACACTGTCTATGCTCACTACTTCGATAGAGTCGCCAAGGCGGTATGACAGGGCGTGGCCCAAAGCCTTCGCCATGTCCTCCTCGACGATGACGATCAAGCGCTTCCAGACAGGCAGCGCATCGCTCGCGCCCTGCGCAATCTGAGCGGCTATCTCGCCCACCATGTCGAAACTCGGCGAGCGAACGCCCATCATACCAAAGGCGACCTGCTGGTAGCCTCCGTCCTCCCGGAACCACTTCAGCTTCTCGGCTATCGCCGCGCCCAGGTTTACGAAGCCGTTCGCCTCGTCCTCCGGAGAGAGCTTCAGAACCGGGAGGTTTTTGAGCGGGAAGACGTCCTTCGTGTAGCTGATGGTGCTTCCGCTCACGTTCACTATGTGGATTCCAGCGCCTACGACAGTGGCGCGTATCGTCTCGATTGGCTCTCGTACAGGGATTTTTTTGAATATCTCAGTGCCTCGTATCGCCTGTCCAAGCATGATCCCCATGTCGCCGTAACGAAAGAGGCGAGCTCCGTTTTCGAGATCGTCTTTCGCGTACACGGCGTCGGCCACGCCGCCCGAGAACGTCACTCCCTCGAGCTTGTGGATGGTCTTGAAACGCCTCGACGTGAGGAAAAGATCCAGCATGTCGGACTCTGGCGCGAAACCGGAGATCTCGTCGATGAAGGCGGCCATGCGGACGGCAAGAGCGCTCAGGGCTTCGAGGCTCGCTATACGGCCCTCGCGTATGTCAAGCTTCATCGCGGAGACAAGCTCCTTTATCTTCGGGGTCATATACTCCACATGGCGGCTGTCTGGGTTGAGCTTCACAAGCCGCCCGCCTATGTCGAGGCATGAAGTGTCCACGACCTCGCCGTTCAAAAAAACGGCCGCGTTTGTCGTGCCGCCGCCGACGTCGAAGTTCGCGATCATACGGCCCTCGTCCTTGGACAAATCGGCCGTCCCCGCGCCACGGCCAGCAATGATGCCCTCCAGGTCGGCGCCTGCCGTCGCGACTACGAAATTGCCAGCATAGTCGCTGAGTTTGTCCAGCACTACGCGGGCGTTCTCCTTGCGGGCGGTCTCGCCCGTGATAATCACTGCCCCGGCCGAGAGATCCTCCGGTTTTATCCCTGCTTTCGCGTACTCGGCTGCGACTATGTCGCGGATGCGCTCACCGTCGATGACCTCCGACGATATAAGCGGCGTGAAATAAATCCCGCTGCGATAAATCACCTGTTTGTCCACGATCTGGACGCGGGGAACCGACGCGGCCCCCGCCAAGTTCTCGATCTCGATCCGGCTAAAGACAAGCTGCGTTGTCGACGTGCCTATATCGATGCCGACGCTTTTTATCGCTTCACGCATAGGCCGCCGACTCTCGGCTCACTGATTGGACCAGTCGGCCGGGTATGTCACATAGACAAACTTCGCGTAGTACGGGGCGCTGAATTCGATGGACGAGTTCTTTGGAATGTAGAGAACGTCGCCGGCGTTGCCAGTCACCACGTTGCCGTTTACTTTTATCTCCAAGGCCCCCTCCAGAATGTAGTCGACCTCATCGTAGCGCAACGTCCATGGAAACGACGTTTTCGTCATCTCCATAACGCCGATGCCGAGCCGCGGGCTCTCGCCCAGCGTGAAAATATCCTTCAGGAAAACTCCCTTCCCGGCCGGACCGATGTCGAACGGGAATGGATCCATCTTGATCCCGCTGACCCTCTTTACTACCGCCACGCCGCTCGCCGGGTCCTTATCCTTGCGAATGCCCTCCAGAGGCTCGCCGACGCCTGAGAGCACCTGCGACACTATCGCGCGAACCAATTCCTCCATGTTTGTCTTATCGTCCATGGCTCTATCCCTGCGCCTGAAGCTCGCTCTTCGGAGCGACGAACATCGCGACGATGACGGCGCTGATGCCGCCGACGAGCTTGCCTATTATCATCGGGAATATCATCTCGCGGGCAACGCCGGCGCAGAAGCCGAGGTGGTCGCCAAAGACAAATGCCGCGGATACGCAGAACGCCACGTTGATGACCTTGCCCCGGTTGTCCATGTCCTTCATGAGCGTGAACATCGGGATGTTATTCGCGAGAGTCGCGACAAGACCGGCCGCCGATACGTCGTTGACGCCGAGGAGTTTGCCGACTTTCATAAGAGGCTTCTGCCCATATTTCGTGATGATGTAAACCATCGGGAAAGCGCCAGCTAAAACTATCGCTATGGCGCCGATTACCTCTACGCCCTCGCTCAAGGGGGCCATGCCTGGGATGATCACGATGCCCGTCAGTGTCTCGATGATTATGGCGGCTAAGGCCAGCGTGATGACCGCAATGACGCCCTTGCCAAACCAGTCGAAGCCCTTGACCATCGCGTCAGGCGTTCTCCAGAGGCCGATAGCTATCAAAATCGCCACTATGACGACCGGGATGAGGTTGGAGACGACGACCCCGATGGGAAGGCCCTGCAAAACACCGCCGACTAAGGAGCCAATCGGGATGGTGACGATGCCGACGAGCGTCCCCTTCGCGAGGAACTGCCTGTCGGACTTCTCGATGATGCCGAGCGCGACCGGTATGGAGAAAACGATCGTCGGGCCCATCATGGAGCCGAGGATCATGCCGGCGAAGTTGCCTATCTCGGGCGTCGCCGCCATCTGCATAGCGAGCGGGTAACCTCCCATGTCGCACGCGAGGAGCGTCGTAGCGAACATAGCCGGGTCGGCGCCGAGCGCCCTGTAGACCGGGCCTACTATCGGGTTGAGCACGTTGGCGAGGACAGGGGCAAGAGATATTACGCCGACCATGGAGAGTGCCAGAGCGCCCATAGCCATAAAACCCTCGTCGAATTTCTCGCCGAGGCCGATTTTGTTCCCAAGAAGCGCCTTGTCGATGGCGCCTATTACCATAAAAACTACCATGATATCAATGATTATCTGGTTTATGGAAGTATGATCCACATGCAACGCCTCCCGCAAAAAATTTATTTTTACGAACAAATAAGGCGGAGAGCGAGATTAACAGACTATGGCGCCCCCGCCATCCTAATCATCGATAAATCAGCCCTGTCTTAAAATGTCCTCGGGTGATCGGCAAGCTGGACGACCGCGTTCGCGAACGCGCTGCACGCCGCTTTACAGGCTGACTGTGTGCCTGTGAGGAGGCCTCCGCCGAAGTTCGTCTCGGACGGCGGGCCGTAGAAAGCCGCCATGGTGACGTCCGCCGCCTTTAGCGCCGCGTCCAGACCCCATATCGCTTCCTCCGGAGGGGCGATGAGGTAAGCGAGCGCGGAGCCGACAGAAACATTAGCCGTTTTGGAGAGGAACGTCCCTGTCCTGGAAACACAGTGAGCGAGGTAGGCCACGGAATCGTCCTCGTTCGCGGATATGAAAGCGGCGTCGTGCTCTATGAAGTTGATGAGAGTGTTCATGCCGCTTCTGACCTCGCCGGGGCCAGGGCCGGCGATGATGCCGATGATTTCACCAGCGTACTTCGTGTTCGCGTTCGCGGCGCCGCCGTAGAAGGACTTCGCGTACACGACGCTGACGTCGGCGTTTTTGGTCGCCTCGTCGAGCGCGATGTAGGTTACGTCGTCGCAGTCGGACGTGATAAAACCGATGCTGTTCTGCTCCGGAGTAAGCCCCAGCTCCTTAGCCAGTGCCTCGCTGACGTTGGAGATAATCTTGGACGTGAGGACGTTTACCTGAATGCGTTCGCCTTTCATTTCTTCATCATCCCTTCTGTGTGCCCGGCCGTTCCCTAAAGCTTGAGATCGAGGCCGCTGGCCTTGTTCTCGAGCATCAACTTGATGATATCCGCAATGTAAGCCCCGGCCTCAACCGGCGGTGTGCCTCCCTTGTGGATATTCGAGACGACGGTGCGGCGCGCCTCCGGCATCCCGACTGTCGGTTTGTAAGCCATGTATGACGACATGCTCTCGGCCGTAACGAGGCCAGGGCGCTCGCCGATAAGAGTGACGACCACGCCGGCCCCTGTCACGTCGCCAACCACATCCTGCGCCGGCACCCTGCCATACTTCACGAAAAACGCTGGCGCCACCTCGATGCCGCTGCGGCCGAGCCCCTGGATGATGGACTTGTATGTGTCCTCCGCGCAGGTTTCGACAGCGGTGGTGCTGAGACCGTCCGAGATGTAGATCAGCACGGACTGACCAGAGCCGGCGATGCTTTTTATCTCGGCCTTCGACTCGTCGCTGAACTTCCTGCCGAGATCGGGACGCGTGAGGTAGTTGTCTTTGTCAGTGCAGAGCGTCTGGATTACCTTCAGGTTCATTTTTTTGATGAGACCGTCCTCCGGCATCTCGTTGAAAACCGCGTCCATTGCGGCCGCGTGGTCGGCGCGGAAGCGCAGTAGAGTCTCTGTCTTGTACCTCGGCCCCGCGCGCCAGACGCCCAACCTGGCGGGGGTCGCCTTCTTCATAGACGCCAGAACCTCCCTGTTGACCGGGTTCGGGACGAGAATCTGGCTTCTGAGATCGACCTCGGTAATATCCGAAAGGAAGCCGTCGCTCGCGACCGTGCTCGACGAAACGCCGTTACCCCTCTGCCCAAGCTCGATGAGAACCTGTTCGATCACTTTTTTTACATCCGCCTCCGCGATCATCTTCTAATCACTCCTATCTCATTCATCCAAATGACGTCATCAAGCTTCGCAGCGCGTCAGACAAAGAGGGACGCGTCACCGGCGCGGGCTTCTTTGTCTGACGGCGCCCTCATATTACGAATAAACCGTCACGCGAAAACTGACAGGTCTCCAGCGCGTGGCGTGAGCCTGCCGTTCTCCCACAGCCCCATCTTCTCGAGCCAAACCTCGAACTCCGGTATCGGACGGAGGCCGAGGAGCTGGCGCAGCGTAGGCGTCTCGTGGAAGCCCGTACACTGGTAGTTGAGCATCGGGTCGTCACCGTGCGGTATGCCCATGAAATAATTGCAGCCGGCTGCAGAGAGCAGCACGGCGAGGTTTTCGATGTCGTTCTGGTCGGCCTTCATGTGGTTCGTGTAGCAGGCGTCGCAACCCATCGAGATGCCGGTGAGCTTGCCCATGAAGTGATCCTCCAGACCGGCGCGGACGACCTGCTTGCTGTCGTACAGGTACTCCGGCCCTATAAAACCGACTACCGTGTTCACGAGGAATGGAGAGTACCTCTTCGCGAAGCCGTAACACCTGGCCTCCATCGTCACCTGATCCGTACCGTGGTGCGCGTCGGACGAGCACTCGGAGCCCTGGCCCGTCTCGAAGTACATCAGGTTCGGGCCGTTGCTCTTCCCGTATTTGCGGATGGTCTCGAGCGCTTCGTCCAGGACGGCCGTGCTCACGCCAAACGCCTCGTTGCCCTTCTGGGAGCCGGCGACGCTCTGGAAAAACAGGTCTGACGGCGCGCCCTGCCGAACGGCCTCCATCTGCGTGGTGACGTGGGCCAGGACGCAGAACTGCGTCGGGATTTCGAACTTCGTTTTTATCTCGCCAAATCTCTCGAGGAGTCTCTTTACGTTGTCAACAGTGTCGTCTACCGGGTTTATGCCTATAACGGCGTCCCCTACGCCGTAGGAGAGCCCTTCAAATACCGTGGCCGTAACGCCTTCGAGGTCGTCTGTGGGGTGGTTGGGCTGGAGACGTGCCGACAGGGTGCCGGGTGTGCCTATCGTCGTGTTGCAGTGCGCCTCTATGCGAATCTTCGAAGCGCCGTAGATGAGATCGAGGTTTGACATGAGCTTCGCGACACCGGCTATCACCTCGCTGGTGAAGCCTCGGCTCGCCCGGCGGATGTCCTCTGCGGACGTCTCGTTGCTGAGTATCCACTCGCGCAGCTCGCCGATCTCCCTGTTCTTGAACTCGTCGTAGATGCGCTCGTTCACCGCGTCCTGAATGACCTTCGTAACTTCGTCCTCCTCATAGGGGACGACCGGGTTGTTCCTCAGATCGGCTACCGTCAGATGCGAAAGAACATGCTTAGCCGCCACACGCTCCGCCGTGGTTTCGGCACAGACGCCGACGAGCTTGTCGCCGGAACGCTCTTCATTAGCCTTGCCCAAAACATCCTTGATGTCCTTGAACTGATAAGTCATTCCAAAGAGCCTGGTCTTTAAAATCACGCAACGCCACCTCCATAACTTTCTCCACATGGGAAAGCGTGTTTTAAGAAAACTCCCTCTTGAAAGCTCCCCGCGCTTCAACGGCAAAACGCGAAACGAACGCCACCGATGCCGGGTTTTTCGCCTGGCACGTTCGTTTTTTCAAATCACCTCCAACCGGCGTCGCCGGTAATGAAAATAGTTTGGGCAGGTTCACGAAAAAGAAACCAATCCAGCACTAAATAAGGCTCAGATGGAAAAAACGTTAAGTTTCCTTAAATTTCCGCTAGTTTTGCAAGGAATTGATATAGAATTCAGACACACAAAGGAGTCTTTTTCAAATACTCCAACAGTAAGGAGTCTATCACATAATTCACGCTTTTTTCAATGGCTCAAATACCGAACGATAAACTTTTAACTTCACCAACGTCAAAAGTCGTAATAATCACTCATTAAAAATCAGTTGTTTACCCCGGCAAGCTGTGGTAGTTTCTCCTTGTCGCGAATAATTCCAATTTTGAGTCAAAGATGCTTTTATTTGACTCAAAATTGGAATGCGCGACACGATGTCGCGCCGCGCAACGCACAGCATTGCGGCTTCTCTAAGTCAAGCGCGCGGGATGCGAGTTTGACTTGGAATTAGAATGAGATGATCTGTCGACGGTTTTTATTTTGGGGGGATCCGTATCATGTTCAGGGAATTCACCGCCGTCGGTATTGGCGGTTTTATAGGTTCGTGCGCCAGATACCAGCTTGCGAAGATTTTGGCGTATTTCACGCTGCTCTACCCCTACGGCACGCTGCTGTCGAACGTGCTGGCAGGGGCAGCGGTCGGTCTTATTTTCGGCGCGGCGCCGAAAGCCGGAAGCGCGGAGCGCCCGTCGAGGCTGTTTTTCGCCTCGGGAATTTTCGGCGGCCTGTGCGCGTTTTCGACTTTCGTCCAGGAAACGACGACGTTTCTGCACGTCGGAAGGTATGTCGCAGCCATAACAAATATAGGCCTCAACCTGGGGCTGTCCCTGACCGGCGCCGTCATAGGCTTCGCCGGCGCCTCGCGCGCGGTTTCACTCTGGAGGGCGAAGCGAAAATTTAAGGAAGGGCCGATTTGTTGATCCTGATTAGAATTAAGATAGATTTCGTCAGAGACCATGAAAATCACCATCCTTTTGGTTGCGTCTCAGCCTTTCGCTCCGCCGATTTCCCTCACGACGCTCTCCAGGTCGTCGCAGATGGAGTTCGTCAGGGTCTCGTCCCTCGCCTCGACCAGTATGCGGAGCAGCGGTTCTGTTCCGGAGGGGCGGAGGAGGACGCGACCAGCGCCGTCAAGTTTTTTTTCGGCGCGATCGATGGCCTCCTTCATCACGGGCGAGGCGAGCACTCTCTCTCTTTCGGCCAATCTGAGATTTCTCAAGAGCTGGGGATACCTCGGGAAGCGATCCACAAGGGTGGGTATGTCCTCGCCGAGTTCGCGGCACGAGCGCAGGAAAAGTATGCTCGTGTAAAGGCCGTCGCCGGTGGCGACGTAGTCGGAGGCTATTATGTGGCCTGACTGCTCTCCGCCGAGCTTCGCGTACGTTACGCGCATCTTCTCGACCACGTACCTGTCGCCTACGGGGCAGCGGAATACCTTTATCCCCTCGGACGCGAGCTTCTCGTCTAGGAGCGTGTTGCTCATAACGGTCGCCACGACCCCGGCGCCCAGAGCGCCCCGCGACGACAGATACCTCCCCATTATCCAGAGCATTATATCGCCGTCTATCGGACGGCCGGATCCGTCGCAGAGAAGAACCCTGTCTGTGTCTCCGTCGTACGCTATGCCCAGGACGGCCGACTCCGCGCGCACAACGCTTGCCAGGTGACTCATGTGCATTACGCCGACGCCCTCGTTTATGTTCAGGCCGTCCGGGTTGATCCCAGTGTAGACCACGCGTCCGGGCCAGGACGAAAAAACTTTTTCCACTAGCTCCGATGCGGCCCCGTTAGCGGCGTCCACCACCAGAGGCGCTGCGCAGTCTCCGATCAAGGCGAGCTCTTCGGCAAGCCACTCCAAATATTTACAGCGAGACGCCAGTTCATCGACTATCCCGCCGATGGACGCCCCAGTCGGGCGCCAGTCGTCGAGAAGGTTGTCGTCGAGGTACTCCTCTATCGTCGCTTCCTCGTCGTCGCCCAGTTTAAATCCGGCGCTGTCGAGGAACTTAATGCCGTTGTACTCGGCCGGGTTGTGGGACGCGCTGATGATAGCCCCGCCGTGGAAACCGCCGTCGCGCAGGACGAAGCTGACCCCCGGCGTAGGAAACACCCCGAGCGGGTGGACGTCGGCGCCGGCCGACATCATGCCGGAGACGAGGGCTGACTCCAGCATGATGCCGGATCTCCTCGTGTCCTTGCCCACAACGATCTTTGGCCTCGGGACGCCTCTCTCGGTGAGGAATAGTACGAAGGCGCGCCCGAGCCGCATCGCCATCTCGGGCGTCATAATGCCTCTGTTCGCTACGTCCCTGACCCCGTCCGTACCAAACAAGCAGCGAACTCTCACTGATGTCACCATGCGACCACTCCCCAAAATTTAACTGAATATACCCGACTGTCAGCGCGTCACAGCGTTGACGGTCACTTCTCCCGGATCGACGCGAAGCGCCCTCACGCCGTCAGGGAGACCTCTCACGAGGACTGGCAGCACAAGGCCGCTCGAAACGACGTTCGTCACGTCGGCATACAGCTCGATCGGAGGATGGGCCAAGTCAAACGGCGCCGTGGACGAGACGACCCTCTCGAGCGTCACGCTCACCGACGATGGCGACACCATCCACTCGTCGTCGACGTCTTGTCCCGCGACGTTGATTGGAACTCCCTGGAACGTCGCGACCTCTACGGCCATGTTGAACTCCACCCTCACCTTCACTGTGTCCGCGCTCAATATCGCTATATCGGACGCTGGAGGCTCGAGCGGCAGGTCTATGTCCATATTCTCCGATTGCCCTGTCACGTCTATGGCGCGCAGTTCGAGCTCGTTCATATTCTGGAGAGCCCTCTTCGTACCGCGTAATGTTACCACATCCGGCGAGACCGAGACAGCCCCGATGTCAAAGCCAGTCTCCGGGACACCCTCAACGGCGACTCGAACCGGAACCCGCTTCTGATCCACGGCGTCTACAAGCCTCGCGTTCACCCTCACGCGCGAGGGCTCGACCCTGATGCCGCTGACATCCCCCTCGTCGGTGACGAGTACTATGGAGAGATCCGCGTTTACGCCGGCCGTGAGGTCATCGACGGTGCTCCTGACCTCGGCCCGCCGGATCGCCAAAACCGACGTCTCGTGCCCTTTTGCCACGACCTCCTTCGGCGTTATAGCCACGTCGTCGAGCGAGAGGTTTTCCGGTATGTCGCCTATTACGCCGAGCGTCGGGCGGAGCGTTCTCTCTATGATTCGAAACAGCTCTATGTCCACGGCCTGCGGAGAGTAGCCCGACAGCCTGACGCCGCCCGGTATGTCCAACTGCACCGGCAGGCGGTATTTGCCGGGCCTGAGATCCTGAACCGTTACGACGGCCGTGACCTTGTCGCGATCGAGCAGGGCCAGATTCTCTATCTCGCCTTCGAGCGTCACGTCTATGTTCGAGACGGCGTTCGTTATGGAATAACCGTCCTGGAGATCCGGATATTTTATAGGTACGCTCAGGCTGCGGACGCTCGGCGCGGCGCCGTCCCACGCGACAAAAAGCCACAGACTTATCGCGAAAACGACGGAGAGCACCTTGAGCAGCAGCCGGGTTCTCGTATGAGGGTCGGAAATGTTGAGTATTTTCCTGATTTTGTTTTTTATCATATTTTTCATGCCGTTCACCTGTCAGTCCCGGGCCACTGGGACTCTATTTCCTGTTTCAGCCGCTGCAGCAACGTCATATTCCTGCCGTAGGGGTTGAAATACCTGTGGACGAACCTCGAAAGCTGCTCGTCTGTAAGAGGCCGAGTCGATATCCTACCGTGGATCGCCAGGGAGACGTGCCCGTGCTCCTCGGAGACGACGAGGGCGAGGGCGTCCGAGACCTCCGTCACGCCGACGGCTGCCCTGTGCCTCGTTCCGTGCCATCTGGAAATGTCCGTGTTGTCCGTGAGCGGGAGATAGCACGCGGCTGCGATAATGACCTGCTTGTCCACGATAACCGCCCCGTCGTGCAGGGGGTTGCCTGGCCAGAATATCGATAGTATCAGCTCCTGTGTTATCTCGGAGCGCATATGCACGGCCGAGCGCCATATCTCCCTGAGCCCGGTGTGACGCTGGAAGACGAGGAGCGCGCCTATCCTGTGCTGACGCAGGTAGAGCACAGCCTTGAATATAGCGTCCGCGTAGCTCTCGCTCCGGTCGTCCGCCTGCGAGCCTCCGGTGAGGAAACGTCCGCGCCCGAGCTCCTCCAGAAGACGCCTCAGCTCAGGCTGAAAAACAATAGGGATCGCAATGAGAAACGCGCTCAAGAGGTAGCCCAAAAGCCACGATATCGTTCTGAGGTCGAGGGCGCGCGCCCCGGCGCTGACGGCCGCAATTACCAGAAGCCCCCGAACGAGCTGCATCGCCCTCGTATCGACAAAAAACAGCATGACGCGATACGTGAGGAAAGCGACCACAAATATGTCTATGAGATCCTGCCAGCGAAAATTTATAAACGTCAACAACGTCTTTCCACGGAAACTTTTAAATTCACCACGAACCCCTCAGCTTCCTAAGAAGGGCGAGGTTGCCCTCGTCCCCTATGCCATCCTTCGGCGTCTCCAGTATCACTGGCGTGTCGGCGAACCTGTCGTCCGAGACGAGCATTCCGAACGGCGTTGTCCCTATCTCGCCGGCGCCTATGTGCGCGTGCCTGTCAATCCCGCTGCCGCGCGTCCCCTTGTTGTCGCTTATGTGCCAGCAGCAAACCCGATCCAGGCCGATGTGTTTCGACAGCGACGACACAAGCCTTTCATATCCGCACTCGGTCGCGACATCGAGGCCGGCGCCGAAAAGATGGCAGAGGTCGGCGCAGAGACCAAGGCGCGTCTCCCACTCGAGCGTTTCGATGACGCGAGCTAACTCCTCGACGCTCACCCCAAGCGTGCCGCCTCCCCCTGCCATCGTCTCGAGGAGGATCGGCACTCCACAGCTATCCGTCTCGTCCAGAACCCGTCTGAGCGAATCGCTGAGGCGGCCTCTCGCTACCGCCGGGTCTCCCTCCTTCGCGGAGCCGGGGTGAAGGACGACGGCGTCGATGCCGAGCTGGTAGCAGCGCTCCATCTCAGCCTTCAGGGCAGAGACACTTTTCCCCCTGACGTCGTCGCCTCCGGCCAAGTTTATCAGGTACGAGGCGTGCGAAACGACGCTTTTCACGCCGCTCGAAAGCAACGCGCGCCGGAACGCCTCGGTCTCAGCGTCGGAGAGGTTTCGTCCATGCCACTGGAGAGGGTTTCGGGTGAAAACCTGCATCGCCTCGCACCCGAGTGACTCCGCCCTCTCTATCGCCTTATGAAGACCTCCCGCAGCCGAAATATGGGCCCCCAGCAAAGACATGTAAAAGTCAGTTCGCCCTCATGCGCCCCTCGTAGACGACCCCGTGAACTCCGTCGACCGTCACGAGCATTTCGTCGCGCAGTTTCTCCATCGCTCCCTCCACGCCTGTGACACAAGGAATGCCTAGCTGCAGCGCGGTTATCGCCATGTAGTTCGACATGCCCACCTCCTCTGTTATGAGAGCTGAGGCCTTTTTCATCGCTGGGAGATATTTTTCGTTGGAGGCGCCTGTCACGAGGACGTTGCCGTTTTGCATCTTTTCTACCGCCTCGGAGGCCGTGGCCGCTTTGCAGATGAAGCCGGCCGCTTCGCGCTTCACGAGGGATGGCGCGTTGAAAAGTATCCTCCCCAATGTCTGGACGAGAAGCATATTCGTCGTGCCCGATACAAAGACCGGGAATCCCGTCGTTATCACGACCGTGTCGCCCTCCAGAGCGTAGTTGTTCTTCAGGACGGCGACGATCGCGGCGTCAATAGCGCTCTCCGCGTCCCCGCACTCCTCCATGAGCAGGGGTTTCACGCCCCACATGAGCGCCATGGCCCTCCACGTCGAGCGCAGCGGTGTCGCGCCCACTATTGTCGCCTTTGGCCGGTATTTGCTCACCATGCTCGCGGTTCCGCCGCTGCGGGTGAGCGATATGACGGCCGAGGCCTTCAATTCCTCAGCGGCCCTCATCGCCGCGTGGCTCACGGAGTCCGCGGCGTTCATGGCGACGTCGTCGTCCCTCACCATGGAGTAGTGGTCAAAGAGCTCCCTCTCTGTGGTCAGCGCTATGTTCTCCATCGTCTTCACCGACTCGACAGGATAGTGGCCATTAGCGGTCTCTCCGGAGAGCATGACCGCGTCCGCCCCGTCTAAGACAGCGTTCGCGACGTCGCTTGCCTCTGCCCTCGTCGGGCGAGGGTTCCTTATCATGGAGTCCAGCATCTGCGTCGCGACGATAACTGGCTTGCCGCTCATGCGGCAGAGCTCTATTATCCTCTTTTGCACGATAGGGACTACCTCAGTCGGCATCTCGACCCCGAGGTCGCCACGCGCCACCATGACCCCGTCCACGACCTGGATTATCTGCTCGAGGTTCTGGACGGACTGGAGAGTCTCTATCTTCGCTATGACCTTTATGCTCTTGCTTCTGCCGCCGTAGCTCTCCACCACCTGCCGAACCTGCATTATATCCTGTCGAGAGCGCACGAACGAGACAGCTATGTAATCCATGTCGTGATCCATTCCCCATTTTATGTCGCTTATGTCCTTATCCGTAAGTGTCGGGACGGAGAGCGTCGCCCCAGGGATGTTCACACCCTTGCGCTCGCCGAGCGTCCCTCCGACGACCACCCGGCACGATATTTCCTCCGCCGTCGCGCTCTCGACATTCAGGCGGATCGCGCCGTCGTCGATAAATATGTCGATCCCTGGCTCAACTTCACCTGGCAGGCCGGCGTAGCTGATGGAGACGCCCCTTGCGCTCCCCTCACGTTCCTTCGTGAAGAGCGTGAATACGTCGTCCGCGCGCAGCTCAACCTGCGAGTGTCGCTCGAGAAACCCGGTGCGGATCTCCGGGCCTTTTGTGTCCAATATCGTCGCTATCGGAAAATGATTCTCCGACTCGACCTGCCGCACCATCTCCAGCATGTTGCCATGTCCCTCGTAATCCCCGTGGCTGAAGTTGAACCTCGCCACGTTAAGCCCCGCGTCTACAAGTTCTCGCAGCTTTCCAAGCTCGCCGCAAGCCGGGCCGAGTGTGCAGACTATTTTCACCTTTCTCATCTGGGAACCTCCCTCAGCGAATCATCGCGTCGTATTAGCGGGGTGTCCGCGGCATTTATAAAAAAGCCGATTGGCCGTAAGCGGCATCGGGAACCGACGTTCCGAACACCGTCCCGGCGACGAGTCCAGAACCTCCTCAACCACTCACCACCGAGGCCAAGCCGCCGGAGAGGTCGTTTATCCTCTCGGCAAGGCCCGGGGCCATGGACACCTTCACTGACCTTATTTTAAGCAAAGCCTGGGCCTCCGGCGTCTGTAAGTCCAGCAAAACTGGCATGTTTCCTGGAAACTTACCGAGCTCGATGTGAAGCGAGCTATAAAAATCTTCAGGCAGCCCCTCCGTCGCGATTTTGATGCGCACGGCGCCGGAGTGTTTCTCACGCGCCTCGGACAGAGTGAATATGTCGTCTATGATGATCGACGCGTCCCCGTCGTTGCGCACCGAGCCAGTAATTATATAGGGAGCGCCCTTTACGAGAATCGGCTTCACCTCCGGCCATTTGCGGGGAAAACAGACAGCCTCGGCTTGGCTCTCCGAGTCTTCTATTACAAGTATACCCATAGGTTCGCCTTTTTTGGTGTACTTCTCGCGAAAATTGACGAGCAGCCCCAGCAGCGAAGCCGGCTCGCCGGCGAGCTTCCAGTGGGCGAGGTCGCTGATTGTACATGTGGCGTATCTGTATTCGTCCATCTTGTACTCGTCATAAGGGTGCCCGGAAATATATATGCCGACAGACTCCTTCTCGAGCTCGAGAAGTTTGCGCTGCTCGAAGTCTGGGATCTGCGGCATCTCCGGCTCCTCGTTCTCCTCGGCGTCGTCGAAGAGCGAGCGCTGGTTCGCGCAAGCGTCCTTTCGCGACGCGATGTCGAGCATGGACGGCAGAGCCTCCAGCAACTTACGCCTGTTCGACTCGATCGCCGCGAATGCCCCGGATCTCACTAGGTTTTCCATCACCCCCTTGTTCACAGTTCTGAGGTCCACGCGTGAGACAAAGTCCCAGAGCGACTTGAACGGCCCGGCGCCGCGAGCTCGAAGGATGCTGTCGACAGCGGCGGCGCCGGCCTTCGCGACGGCGGACAGCCCGAAGAGGATGACGCCGTCCGACACGGTGAAGCTCGCGCGAGACCTGTTTATGTCCGGAGCGAGCACGTGAAAACCAAGCGCGCGAACATCGGCTATGTACCTTCCAAGCACGTCCATCTTCGACCCGACAAGCGCGGACAGGTAGGCGGCAAGGAACTCTGCGCCGTAGTGCGCCTTCAGGTAGGCCGTCTGGTAGGATATGAGCGCGTAGGCCGCGCTGTGTGACTTGTTGAAGCCGTATCCCGCGAATTTCTCTATTATGTCGAATATCTCGCTCGCCTTCGAGCCCGAGACGCCTTTGCCCTGCGCGCCGGAGACGAACTTGGCCCTCTGTTCGGCCATAACGTCGATCTTTTTTTTGCCCATCGCGCGCCGCAGCAGATCCGCCTCGCCGAGCGTGTAGCCGGCGAGGCTCGCGGCGCACTGCATTACCTGCTCCTGATACAGGATAACCCCATACGTCTCCGAAAGCGCCTCGGAGAGGAGCTCGTGCGGATACTCCACCGGTTCGCGGCCGTGCTTGCGCTTCACGTACTGGTCGGCCATCCCGCTCTCCAGCGGCCCGGGCCTGTACATGGCCACGAGCGCCACGAGATCCTCAAAGCGGTCAGGCATGAGGCGCCTTACCAAGTCCCTCATGCCACCGGATTCGAGCTGAAACACGCCCAATGTCTCCGCAGCCTTCAGCATCTCGAACGTCTTTTGGTCGTTCATGGGGATGTCGTCGAGGTTCACCGGGGGATACCCGCTCGCCTCGATGTTCTCGAGCGCCTCCTCGATGATGGACAGGGTTCGAAGGCCGAGGAAGTCCATCTTCACGAGGCCCAGCTTCTCGACAGGCTCCATCGAGAACTGCGTCACGACCTGGCTGTCGCCTATCCTCGTCACTGGAACCATGTCCACAGTCGGCGCCGGGGTGATAACTATGCCGGCGGCGTGCTGCGAGCAGTGCCGCGCGAGTCCCTCTATGCGGCTCGCTATGTCCAGGAGCCTATGAACCTGCGCGTCCGAGTCGTAGACCACCTTGAGGTCGGGCGTTTTTTTCAGTGCGTCCGGTATGTTTTTTATTCCGGATCTCAGAGAATCGGGAATGAGCTTCGCAACCCTGTCCACGTCCGCGTATGGCATTCCGAGAGCGCGGCCGACATCCTTCACCGCCTGTTTGCTCATCATACGGCCGAACGTGATAATCTGCGCGACATGGTCGGCCCCATACTTCTCGACTATGTACGATATAACCTCGTCCCGTCCCTTGTCGGATATGTCGGTGTCGATATCGGGCATGCTTATGCGCTCCGGATTGAGGAAGCGTTCGAACAGCAGGGCGTGTTTTATCGGGTCGAGGTCTGTGATGTGAAGAGCCCACGCGACGAGCGAACCGGCCGCGGAGCCCCTGCCGGGGCCGATAGGTATGCCCATTTTTTTTGCGCTCGCTATGATGTCCGACACGATGCAGAAGTAGCCGGGGAAGCCCATCTGCTCTATAACGCCAAGCTCGTACTCCAGCCTTTTTTCGTATTCCTCGGGAACATTGGCGTTCATCCGTTCGCTCAAGCCCTCGACAGTCATGCGGCGAAGATAGGTCGCCAGGGTCTCCCCCTGCGGTATCTCGAAGTTTGGCAGGTGGTACTCCCCGAATTTCAGGCCGACGTCGCATCGCTCCGCTATGGCGACTGTGTTCGTCAGCGACTCCGGGAGCTCTTTGCCGAAGATAGCCCACATCTCCTCGCGCGTGCGGAAGTAATAGTCGTCGCCCGAGAAGCGATATCTGTTCTGGTCGTTCACGTTGCTGTTCGTCTGGACGCAGAGGAGAACGTCGTGCCACCCGGCGTCGCCCCTCTCCATGTAGTGGGCGTCGTTCGTAGCGACGATTGGGAATCCGTGCTTCCGGCTCATATCTACGATTCGCTTGTTCACTATCGCCTGCTCCGGGATGCTGTTGCTCTGTATTTCGAGGAAAAAATTCTCCGCGCCCATGATGTCGCGGTAGAGCATGGCGCGGGAGAGAGCGCCCTCTTCGTCGCCCGAGAGGAGGAGCGACGGAATCTCGCCGCCAAGACAGGCGGACATCGCGATGATGCCGTCACTGTGGCGCGCGAGCAGGTCGTGGTCTATGCGCGGTTTATAATAAAAGCCATCGACGCACGCCGTTGAGACGATCTTCATGAGGTTTGAGTAACCGGCGTCGTTCTCAGCGAGGAGCACGAGGTGGAACTGCTCCTTTACATCTCTGCACCTGTGCCCGCTTGGGGCGACATACGCCTCGCACCCGAGGATCGGTTTGACGCCGGCTTTTTTACACTCGTTATAGAACTCCACGCAGCCGTACATGACGCCGTGGTCGGTCAGCGCCACAGCCCCCATCTCCATGTCGCGGGCCGCGCGCGCAAGGTCGGCGCATCTGTTCGCCCCGTCGAGAAGGCTGTATTCGCTGTGTACGTGCAGGTGGACAAAAGGTTCATTCATTTCGGGGCCGTCTCCTTCGGGAAAGCTGATTTATTGTTTAGAGGCCTAAAAAGTGTTGAAAATAAAATAGCGCTTACCTAATTATCATCGCTGGGGGGAAGTTCTTCCTCGCCCTGCCCGGGGGGCTGCTCCTCCCGATTCGTCGGTTTTGACATAAGCAGATCCGCGCCCAAAAACGCGGAGAGACCCTCTATGGATCCTGGCGCGCCGCGATCATGCGGCGGCGAGTTCGTCTTTGCGCTGGCGGCGCCTGTTTTTTTTGCCGCCGGAACGGGCGGTTTGCGCGCCTCGTCCGGCGCCGACGAGTTTTCAGCCTGCGCCGAGACGCTGTGCGCGAGACCGAAGGCCCTCTCTATGGCGGCGCGCGCCCTCGGTGATTGGAGCGTAGCTTGGGCAAGCGGAGGAGCCCCGGAGCAATCTATCACGAGCCTGCCGTTTTCGCACTCGACCGTAGCGTCTATCATCGCCGCGCAGAGGCCCAGATCCCAGTCCCAGAGCGAGCCGAACGTCTCGCGGATAGAGGCGAAACGCTCGGGGCTCGCCCGTGATACCAGGGACGCCGGCGGTTCGTCGCCTGCGTTGGGGCGTGGCGGCGCTGGCGCGGGGCGCGGTGTCCGCGCGGGCGGAACGACCGGCGAGGGGTTCGCGATGGGCCGCGTTATATGCGCTTCTTTCGCCGCAGGTTGCGGAGCGGGCCTTTCGCCCGCGCGCATGAGCTCGAACAGCAACAGGCCGGAGAAAACGTCCGACCTCAGCCCCTGCCTCGCCCTCGGAAACAGCGAGGCGCAGACGCGGACGTTCGTGGCGAGGCCGTCTGCATCCCAGCCCGGTCCCTCTTGTTTGAGAAAATTTTTCTCCTCGTTCGAGAGAGTGAGACCGGCGAATGAGCCCTCGCCCCACAGGCTAAAAAGCCAGAGATCGCGAAAAAGCGTGAAAAGGACGTCGAGAAAACGCTCCGGGGACACTCCCCTACCGAGAAGCTCCTTCATGAGCGCGGAGGCGTCGGATGGCGCCTCGCGCAGCAGCGTCACGAAGCGCTCGAGTTCCGCTCTGCTGCCCCCGCCGAAAAGCCCGCGCGTCGCGTCCGCCGACAGCGCGCCATTTCCGAGGGCAATGGCCTGTTCGGCGAGCGACAGGGCGTCCCGGAGAGCTCCGTCCGCGTTTCTCGCTATCTCCCAGAGCGCGGATTCGTCCGCTTCAAACCCCTCTTTTACGGCCACGTCGCGGAGTCGCTCGACTATGCTCTCCGCGGATATCCTGTGAAACGGTATGTGCTGACAGCGCGACCTTATCGTAACCGGAACCTTGTTCGGTTCCGTCGTGGCGAAGATAAAAAGAACTCTCGGCGGCGGCTCTTCGAGGGTCTTGAGCAGCGCGTTAAACGCCTCTGTAGTCAGCATGTGGACTTCGTCGAGTATATAGACCTTGCTCCCGCCCATAAAGGACGCGAGCCCGACGTGCGACTTCAGCTCGCGTATCTGGTCGATCCCTCTGTTCGACGCGCCGTCGATCTCCATGACATCAAGGTGCTCGCCGGAGGCAACGGCCTTGCACGAATCGCAGACGCAGCACGGCTCGCCATCTGAGGGCTTCTCGCAGTTCACGACCTTCGCGAGTATTCGGGCCGCGGTCGTCTTTCCGCAACCTCGTGGCCCGGAAAACAGATAAGCCTGTCCGAGACGTCCATCCATAAAAGATGTACGCAGCATATTTGTGGCAGCGTTTTGCTCCACTATCTCGGAAAAAACCTGTGGTCTGAACTTGCGATAAAGGGAGACGCGCAATAAAACTCCTCCTTACGAAGGTCGCCAATCATTGAAATCCCAAGGTATGAAAACTATAATATTCCGCCGATCCTCCAACTCGCGAAACGAATCAGGCCGAAATCATTCTACCATATCGACATATATAGCCCACTCCACAGAAACCAATACGACGCGTAAGTTATGCAGAGATGGAGGGAACGCTTCTTGACAAGCTCACCGCGAGTGATAAAATATT
>JAITOY010000043.1 GCA_031289775.1 Synergistaceae bacterium | reverse complement strand
TCGGAAAATTTCATGATCGCGCCTGTCGGGCAAGACGTGTTGCATGGGTTGCACGGAATACGCTGCGGGCACTCGACTACGACGAGCCCGCCGCAATGCTTCCTCCAGAGATCCTCTGGCGGTCTGATCGCGCCGGGGAGTTCCTCTGTCAGCACACCACTCTCGAAAGTCGCCGATAGCTTCATCATACATTCCCCCATTCAGCGACAGCTACTGACGCGACGCCGGCTCGAATTTTCTCCCCAACCTCGCCAGCTCTCAGGTTTCGGAGGCGCGACCGGTATCTGTCGAATTTGCCTGGAGGCGCTTTGTATCCGAGCGACTCAGCGGCGCTCAGCCCAGCGATGCGTCCTTCTATCATGGCTGCGCTCGCTTCCTCTATGCCGCTCGAATCTCCGGCAATCCATATATTTTCGTTGGACGTCCTCATACTCGCGTCCCTGAGCGGCACATGACCGCACAGGTATGGCGTGTATCTCATCCTGCATCCTGCCTGCCACAGCAGTTCGTTCGTCGGAGTTAGACCGACAGCCAAGCATATCGTGTCGCATTCGACGTGTTCGGACAAACCAGCTTCGCTGAAATTCTCGTCAAGCTCGACTATATCCGCTCCGGTAACGACTTGATCCCCCGTCGCTCTCTTTATGGAATGCCTCAGGAGGATAGGGACTCCCATCCTCCTGACTTTGGCAGCGTGAACCCAGTAGCCGCCTATTCGGGGCGTTGCCTCAAGAATCGCGGCGACCTCTACCCCCGTCTGAAGGAGCTGATACGTTACGATGAGGCCGATATTGCCGGCGCCGACCATGAGAACTCTTCTGCCTGGGACGATACCGTACACGTTCATCAGCGTCTGAACAGCGCCTGCCCCGTAAACTCCGGGAATATCGTTGTTCGGGAAGGGGATCAGCCGTTCCTGCGCTCCACACGCGACGACGATTTTTTTAGGCGATATGTGGAAGTAATCCTCCTCGCCGACCATGGCGGTAACGATTCCTTCGTCGCCATAATATCCGACGATAGTGGTGTTGAACATCGTTCGAACCCTGTCCCCATACTGCGAAATTTCATCTTTTAGAATTTTCGCGATCTCGTATCCGCGTGTTCCGGCGTGCTCCTCTTTGCCGCCGAAGAACTTGTGAGACTGTTTAACAAGCTGTCCGCCGAGGCGACGCTCGCTCTCGGCGATTGTCACGCCGGCGCCGGTGGAGGCGGCTTCCGCCGCGGCAGAAAGCCCAGCGGGACCGCCCCCTATAACCAGGATGTCGGTCGAGAACTCCCTCATATCAGGAACCCTCCACGGAGAGGTTGACGTGGCCGCGTCCAATCTGAGTCTCAACCTTCATTCCGCGTTTGAGCAGCGTAACACACGTGCGGACGTTAGGGACGCCGTCCACGACCATGAGGCAAGAGCTGCACTTGCCGATCGCGCAGAAAAACCCCCGGGGACGCTTCATCTCTTGGGTTCTCCTGTAAACCCTCACTCCGTTTGCGTGAAGAGCCATCGCCACCGGCGCCCCTTCGAAGCCCTCAAGAATGCGCCCGTCAAAACTGAAGGGCACCTTCTCTCCGTGAGAAAAATCCAACACAGGATGTTCTTCTATTAAATTCACACTGACCACCTCGAACGATTTCAGCCGCAAAAGGAATCTACCGGTTTTTAGCCGGCAGTCGTACACTATCGCTCCGCTTTCCTTTCTATCCTCCTATATAAGCCGCTTTGACCCTCTTGTCGTTCATGAGCTCCTTTGCCGGGGCCGCTATCGTTATCCTGCCATTTTCCAGCACGTAGCCGCGATTTGCTATAGAGAGAGCCATAGCGGCATTTTGCTCGACCACGATTATCCCAGCGTCAGAGGAGTTCACCAAGCTCGCTATTATGTCGAATATGCTCTCCACAACGACTGGCGCCAGCCCCAGCGACGGCTCGTCGAGCAGAAGAAATCTAGGTTTTCTCATGATGGCTCGCGCTATGACGAGCATCTGCTGCTCTCCGCCGCTCAAATCCCCCGCGTTCTGTTTTTTGCGTTCGGCGAGCCTGGGGAAAAGTTGATAGACGAAATCGAACCTTTCCATTAACGCGCGCTTGTCGCGCACGATGTAGGCGCCCATCTCGAGGTTTTCGAGCACGGTAAGGCGCGGAAAAACCCGTCTGCCCTCCGGTACCTGCGCTATACCCATCATCGCAATTTTATGCGGAGGTTCGTCAAGCATATCGATCCCATCCAGGCAGATTCGCCCCTCGCTCGCTGGAACGACGCCGCATATGCAGTTCAAGACGGTTGATTTTCCCGCTCCGTTGCTCCCAATCACCGCCACCATCTCGCCGGTCTCGACCTCCAGATTCACGTCGCACAGCGCATTCACACTGCCGTAACCCGCGGTCAATCCCTCAACCGTCAAGCGCATCCGCAAACTTTCTGCCTAGGTATGCCTCGATTACAAACTTGTTCCTCTGTATATCTTCCGGCGCGCCCTCGGCTATCTTGATCCCGTGGTCGAGGACGACGAGACGTTCGCACGCCTTCATAATGACGTTCATGTCGTGCTCGACGAGCAGGATGGTTCTGCCCATTTTGCGCTGAATCAT
>JAITOY010000039.1 GCA_031289775.1 Synergistaceae bacterium | reverse complement strand
TACGTTTCATGAAAAAAGCGATTTCGAGTGCCAAGCTGTCGAGGCTAATGGGCCTTGCGCTGATTGCGGCCGTCACCGCGCTCTCGGCAAGCGGCGCGTGGGCGGATGTCATTGATTATCCCGATGGATCATCACTAACTAAGACAATACCAGGTTGGGTGGAAACTAGTCTTTTCGGCGTCAATTTAGGCTTACTGTCTATCACCGACAACCATATCTATCCCAACACCGCAAATAGCAATACAGTTACGATTAATTCGAACGCCACCGCAATCAAAATATTTTTGGTTGCCGGCGGGCAGGGCGAAACGACAGACGTTAAAAGCAACGACGTCTTCATAAAAGGCACGGGGAACTCCACTGGGGGCGGTATAGGGCTCGCTGTGGCTGGCGCTCTCGCGGGAGACGCTTCGGCGCTGAACAACCATGTCACGATCACTAGCGGTGAGGTGGACGCGGGCGCTGGCGGCTACGTGTACGGCGGCTACGTCGCCGGAAACACCCTCGGCAGCAGCACCGGCGCGGCGATAGGAAACACCGTCACGGTCGGCGCCGCGAGCGGCGGCGGGACGATATTCATCGGGGACACTATTTACGGTGGTTACGTACAGGGCCCGAAAGACACCGCTGTCCCTGTCTTCAAAACGACAGAAAGCACAGGGGCCGCGCAAGGCAACCAGGTGACAGTTTACCAAGGCACGCTGGCGGAAGGTATTAACGGCGGCAGCTCTTATACCGGCGATGCGAGCGGGAATAAGGTCACGGTTTCAGGCACAGCGGCGTCCCTGATATTCGGCAATGTATCTAAATGGTCTATGATATTCGGAGGCAATTCTAGCCGCGGCTCCGCGAATGATAACGAAGTGAGCGTCACAAGCCTCGGCGCCTCGATGGCGCTTCCGCCAATGATCATTGGAGGCGAGAGCAATATGGGACTAGCCGGCACGACCGCTAAAGGGAATAAGGTCACGATTAGCGGGCGTGTGGCGACTTCAGCAGCAATTGCGGGTGGGGGTATTAATTTTTACGTCGGCGGGTATGCGCAGAGTAACGCGACGGGCAATTCCGTCACGTTGCGCGATGCCAACGTCGATAACGGTCACAGCCTGTTGATAGTCGGCGCTCGTCTGCGCGCCGCGCCAGGCGCCGGCTCAGTCGCTCACGACAACACCGTGACTCTCTCCGGCAGCGCGTCTTTCACTCATGCTGACAGCGCTGCCCCCTCGGCCGCATCCAAGGCAGTCGCGCTGTATGGGGCGTATCATGACTATTCTGCCAGTGGTGTGCCAGCTGATGGACGGCTCGTCGAGGGCAACACGCTCGTCCTCGACCGCTTCACTGGCACGGTCAGCAGGGTGGCGAATTTCGAGAAGTTCGACTTCACGCTGCCCGCCGGTTTGGAAAACGGCCATATCCTCCTGAACGTCAACGGAACCGCTACACTTGGCAGCGCGACTTTACAGCCGCGGGTCGTGGGCATCAGCATAGGCGACGCTTCGCTGAGGGTCGGAGACACGGTCGTCCTTATCGCCGCGGATCTCTTGGAAACCGGGCTTCCTTTGGAAAATGACACGGTGGCGACCGTAAAAGACGGCGCGACAGCGACGTGGGATCTGGCCGTCGTCGACGGCAGGCAGCTGACGGCAACTCTCAAGAGCCTCGTATCCTACGAGGACGACGACGAGCGCACGTTGTATCACGAGACGCCGGCCGCCAACGGCGACGTCGACGCCAGGATCCGCGTGACGGACTCGAGCGGGTCGCCGGTCGATGTGACCGGTATCGTCGACGCGACCGCGAACGCGGCGGCGCTCAGAGCGCTGGAGGCGATCGGCATCGACACTGTGGACTACGACAGAGACACCGGCCTGCTCCTGATAAGCGGCAAGGCTACGGACATAGCCATAGTCAGCCTCATCCTGGAAGTGCGTTATGCCGATGGAACCATTGGCACGGAGACCATCAGGTTTGAAATCAGGGCGAGGGAAGTTTCGGGCGCCCCTGGCCTGGATCAGACGCCAGGGAACTGGAATACGCTTTTCACCGAGAGGAGCAAGGGCGGATCCAGGTACTACGAATTCATTACGGACGTCCCGCTTCGCCTTTCGTCGTCCGAAGAATCCGCCAAGGCTTTTGCGAACAACGACGCCTCGGCTACCGCCGCGCCAGGTACAGCTACGCTAAACGATCGCGCGACTGTTCTGTCCGGCGCCGCGGCAATCCAGCTCGCAGGCACGACCTACTCCCCGCAGGGCGCATTGATAACCTCCGTGAGCTACAGGGTCGGCATCTTCCGCTATACGCAGACGTTAAACCCGCCGGTGGTTCTAAGCGAGACGAACGCCAGGTATATAAAGGGCGAAGGAACCGGAGAGGAGAGCGACACGAGCGGTGGTTGCGCCGCCGGGGCCGGCGTCGGCGCCATAATTGCGCTCTCTGCGCTCCTCGCCGCGAGCCGGGCAAAAATTGGCAAGCGCTCCTGACCGCGTGATTTGGAGGCGCTGATATGAAGAAAAAAGTCACTGTTCTTGGCAACGGCCTTGTTGGCGCCGTGATGGCACTCGACCTCGCGTCGGACGAAAAGTACGAGGTGACGGTGTGCGACGCCGACAAGGCGCGGCTCCAAAAGACAAAAGACGACTCGGGCGGCAGGATAAGCGCAAAGGACGACGTCGACTTCTCGTCGCCCGACTCCATCGCGAGCGCCGTCAAGGGGCAGGATCTCGTCATCGGCGCAGTGCCCGGCTCGCTCGGATACGCGATGCTCGGCGCGGTCATAAGAGCCGGCGTGAGCATGTCCGACATCTCGTTCATGGCGGAGGACTACAGGGAGTGGGACGCGGAGGCGAAAAAACGCGGGGTCACTACGTTCGAGGACGCCGGGGTCGCTCCGGGCTCGTCGAGCATCCTGATCGGCTACGCCTGCGACATGCTCGACGTCGTGGAGGACGTCACGTATTACGTCACCGGCCTTCCGACAGCGCCAGAAGCGCCGTTTAACTACAAGCTGGTTTTTTCGCCCGACGACTTGATAGAGGAGTACGTCCGCCCCGCCAGGACGAAGCGAAACGGCGAGGTCATCACCGTGCCGGCGCTCTCCGGCCGCAAGGCGATTAACTTCGACATACCTGGCGTCAAACTTCCTGAGATGGAGGGCTTTTTCACGGACGGTTCGCGGACGCTGCTCGACACGATCCCCTCCCCGAACGTGACGGAGTACACGCTCCGGTATCCTGGGACGGCCGATCGAATGGAGTTTCTGCGCGAGATCGGGATTTTTGACACTGAGCCTGTCGACGTGAAGGGCGCGAAAGTGCGGCCCAGGGATCTTTTTGGCGCGATAGCTTACCCGAAGATGAGGCTCGGGCAGGGCGAGAACGAGTTCACGTTCTACCACGTCGAGGTCACGGGCAAAAAGGACGGCAAACGTTTACAATATCGCTACAGCCTGTACGACGAGAGGGACATGAAAACTGGCTACCCGTCCATGTCCAGGACGACGGGGTTTACCTGCGTCATCGTCGGGCGTCTCATAGCGGATGGAGTTCTCAAAATGCCGGGAGTGAACCCGCCTGAGAGCATAGGCAAAAACCACAAGGCCGTAGAAATTTTCTTGGAGGAACTGAAAAAACGAAACGTAAGGATATTGGATAAAATAGAGGAGCTGTAGGAACTCGGGGGACGCTCGTGTATGATTTTCTGGATTTGACGGAGAGCGATTTTGATTTCATTTTCAATAACGTGCCTGAGAAGTACAGGGACGTCTGCGTCAATGCCGCTGTTCCAATCTGGAGGATAGTCACAGCGGCGCCTCGCCCCATGCGCGGCGAGGCGCTCGAGTTTTTCATGAACGTCATTCCCTCTGAGGTAATCCCGCGCTTGAACGAATATTATTTTGCCTTCTCGTTTTACATGGTCTCTCGCGCGATGTCGATAGCGGCCGGAACGGACGAGTTGGCCAGGCGTTTCCTCCAGGTCTTTGTCGAGCTAGTCCAGATGAGGGGGGAGCTTTTCTCTGACTTCGGATTCGTCAAGGCGGCCTTCCTTGGCTTCGAGGAGACAGAGCTCAAGTTTTCGAGCGGGATGAAGGTTCGGAATATCCTCTCCTCCCTGGACAAAGAGCGGATAGGGGATCTTTTGTCCGCGATTTACATAAACACGATCAGCGGGGGCCGCTCTGTCGAAATGGGCGCCTGCCCAGTCCTGTCCATCTATTTCGAGAGCCTGTACAGCGACATCAGGGACGCCGTCAGACCCGCGGTCGATCAGCGCGGGCAAGTCCCTCGCGGGGCTGCCAGCCGCGCTATAGCGGCAACAAAAAAAAGCGCGTCCGAGACGCAGCCGCTCGTCCTCTCGCAGGGCGAGGACAAGCAAAAACAAAAGCATCCAAATATATGGACGCGATACTTGGCCGCGCTCGCGCTCCTTTTTTTAATCTTCCTCTTTTTTTCCCTTTACCGCTCGACGCGCCTCGACGTGGTGGCGGCGGAGGAGTCGATGAAGGCCGCCATCATCGAGAATTTGCGGGACAGAATTCCGGAGCGGCATGAGGTCTCGGAGATAGCCAAAAAAGTTCTGCCGTCGACAGTGACGATTTACGTCGAGGATAAATATGGCGGCGTTGGTCATGGCAGCGGTTTTTTCGTGAATGACGCGGGAGATATATTGACGGATTTTCACGTTGTGGATGACGCTTCGGAGATCACTATAAAAACGAACGAAGGGAAAACATATTCTGCCAGGATAAGGGCGTTTGACGAGAAGAAGGACTTGGCGCTTTTATCGAGCGAGACTCCCCGGGCGGAGAGCCTTCCGCTTCCGATAACCGCCGAGCTGCCGGAACAAGGGACGGAAATCGTAGCGGTAGGCGCTCCTCTTGATTTTCGTCAGAGCGTCGTAAGCGGAGTAGTCTCGGCTTCGAGAGATGAAGATCAAGTGACGTACATACAGTTCACCGCGCCAATTTCTCACGGGTCGAGCGGCGGCCCCATTGTAAATATGGACGGCGCGGTCGTCGGGATAACTGAAAGCTCGATCGAAGAAGGCCAAAATATTAATTTCGCTGTTCCGTCGATTTATTTCAAACCTTTCATAGAGTACGCGCGGGACAAGCCGCCCATGAAGCTCGCAGAGAGGGAAACGACGCCGTCAGAGGACCCGAACGAGGATGACTTGCGTCTGCGCGCCGGCGAGTCTCTCATGTTTGTCTCGTCGGACCCGAATTATAAAATTTACCTGTACAAGGACTCGATAGAGTACGACGAGGACGACGACTCGCTCACCTATGTCTGGACGAGGTGGATACCGTCGGAGGCCCAGAAGGCGAAGGTGGCTGGCGCCATGAAGCTCACGGAAAAACCGCTTGATTATTTTGAGCTGAACTACGCCATAGACATAGAGGACGCGAGCGGAGCGCATGTGAGGACGATAAATTATTACGAGGACGGCAGCGTCGCGAGGGACTACACGGAGCCAAAGCTGAAGTGGGAGACGATGGAGGAGGACGAACGGGTCGCCTCTATTTTATCCGCGCTCGGGCGGATGGATGAACATACGGACGCGGACGAACTCGCCCGGGCTGAGGACGGCAGTTGGATCCCGACGCCTGACGAGAGGGGTTTTATGGGGCACGCGTGGGGCTCCGGCCTCGCGGAGTTGAAAAAACGGCTTCCAGGGCTCGAAAGCCTGGGAAATTTATCCGGCGTTTCTGGGGTGGAATATTTCTCGACACAAAGACAGTTCAGGGTCTTCGACGAAAAGGCCGACGCGATGGTCGTCTATGAGTTTTTTAAAGACAAGCTCGCCAAGATAATTTTTATAATATACACGGCGATCCCAAAGGTGACGATGAACGAGATCATAAATGACCTGAACCGCGACTTCGGTAACAATACGCTGGACGCCGAGGGGGGCAGGCCCGTGTATCTTTGGAGTTACAGGGATTTCGGTATATACGCGCGAGACCCGCTCGGGGTCTCGCCCGCCAAAACAATCGAATTTTTCTATTACCCCTTGATAGAGCAATATCCGTAGAGAAATTACAGCCTGACCGGCACGCCGTTCTCCCTGAGATAATTTTTCATGTCTCGGATGCGGATTTCGCCGAAGTGGAAGACGGAGGCCAAAAGCGCGGCGTCCGCGCCCCTCTCGAAGGCTTCGAGGACGTGCCGCGACGTGCCCGCGCCGCCGGAGGCTATCGCCGGTATTCCAACCGCGCCCGACACTTGCGCGAGGAACTCCACGTCGTAGCCAGCTTTTGTTCCGTCGTGGTCCATCGACGTTATCAGGAGCTCGCCGGCCCCCAGGGACGCAGCTTCGAGACACCACTCGAACCCATCGCGCTCAGTAGGCGCGCGCCCGCCCTCGATGAAGACGCGCCGCCTGTCGCCGTCGCGTTTGACGTCCACGGCTACGACTACGGCCTGACTGCCGAGCGCTGACGCGCACTCCGTTATAAGCTCGGGACGCCGCACCGCCGCCGTGTTGAGCGATATCTTGTCCGCGCCGAGGGCTACGAGGCCGACGGCGTCGCCGGGCGAGGATATCCCGCCGCCCACGGTGAACGGGATCGATATGGCGTCCGCCACGACGCGAACCCACTCCAGCATCGTCGCGCGGCGCTCGTTCGACGCCGTTATGTCGAGGAACGTCAGCTCGTCCGCGCCTTCGTTCATGTAGGTCAGGGCCAGCGTGGCTGGGTCGCCCGCGTCCCTCAGGTTGACGAAGTTTATTCCTTTGACGACCCGCCCGCCCTTCACGTCCAGACAGGGTATTATTCTTTTCGTCAGCATCTGCCCACAGCTCCTTATGCTAATTCCGATAAAACTTCATCAGTTTTTTAATAGCGCGCCCGAGGAACTCCACGCCCTCCGGCCCGCTCCTCTCAGGGTGGAACTGAAATCCCGCCACGTTATCGCGCCGCAGGGCCGAGCAGAACGCCACGTCCTCGACCGTCGTCATAGCGGCGCGGTGGGGCGAGTCCGATACGGCGAAGCTGTGGACGAAATAAAAATTCTGGCCCGGCTTTACGATGCAGTCCGCGAGAAAATTTTCCCCGTCGGCCGGGATTGCCTCGTTCCAGCCCATGTGAGGGATTTTTTTCACGCCGGAGAGCCTGTTTACGTCGCCCTCCAGCAAGCCCAGCCCCTCGGTCTCTCCGTCCTCCGCGCTCAGCGTGCAGAGAAGCTGCATCCCGAGGCAGATGCCAAGAAGAGGGCGGCCCTCGGAGGCCCACTGGACGAGCGTCTCCATCCAGCCCGTAGAGACAAGGCTGGCCATCGCCGGAGGAAACGCCCCGACGCCGGGCAAAAGGAGCAGAGACGGCTTGGGAGACCTCATATCATCAGGCGAGTTGAGCGGAACATGACCTATATCGAGTCGCCGAAGCGCCCTCTCCACGTTCCCAAGGTTCCCCGCGCCAAAATTCACGACCCCGACGACAGCGTTCGATTTGCCGCTCACAAAAAGCCCTCCTCGCGCCCAATGACACTGACGCGCAAAAAATCTATAAAATCTATGAAACAATGAAGACAGAATCGAAGCGGCGCGAAATACGCTCGCGCGCAAGATGGCGCTCTATGATATTGAGGAGATTTCCCGAGCGTCGCCGGATAAAATTATGGGGGGCCGATGAACCGAGCGAGTTGTCTCTCTCGGGGCAACCCCCCTGATAAACTATCCGCGCGAGTTTATCACCCTGCCGGGCGGCGCTGGATCGACAAACACCTCTAGGTGTGACTCGAATAATTTCTCTGGATCGTCAGCCATTTTTCGAATTCCCAAAATGATCTCTTCGAACTTGATCTCGGCAACCGCAATGTCTGGCCTTGCGCTCAAAAAATCATCCGCGGCGGAGGATTCTGTTTTTGCGGGATGCGTCTCGTCCGTCCTCTTGAGGCCCTCAACGTCAGTCAGGCCGTTTTTCTCGAGATTTTCGATCCACACCTCCTCCCACGCATTGTCCGAGAGGGCTTTTCCCTTTCTGTTTTTGCTTTCGATACGGTTCGCGTAACCCTGCGAATTTACCCCTTTAATGGGCAGCCTTGCTAATGTTTTCTCCAACATGGCTCTTCCTCCTTGGTTCGAGCGTTTGTTGTGGATAATCCAAACGGTGTCTGACATCCCTGTCAGGCTTGGACAGCCATATTATATAACAAATTTCTAAATAACGACACTATTTGTTTGTAAAATTTCTTACGAGATGTATGATAATCCCAATTATTTTAATATGCGGCAAATTTCCGCTAAGAAATGTTATGGAGTCGTTAAGAAATGCAAAACGGCATACGGGTTAATGTAGAATTCATATCGAAGGGGATAAGGATACACATGACCAAAAGTATTTTGATGATAGATGACGATAACGATCTCATGTCGCTGCTCGAAGAATATTTTCAATCTGACGGTTTTAATTGTATCGGGGTTAATTCGGGCGACGAAGGGCTCGAGTTTTTTAAAAACGGCGCGTACGATATAATATTGCTGGACGTGATGCTCTCAGGACGAGATGGTTTTGAAATACTTAAAGAGATAAGGGATGTTTCCTCCGTGCCAGTAATCATGCTTACCGCCAAAGGAGACCCAATAGACAGGGTGTTGGGGCTCGAGTTTGGCGCGGACGACTATATATGCAAGCCATTCAATATGCGCGAGCTCTCGGCCAGGATAAGGGCGGTGCTGCGGCGAACTCACGGGATATTGGAGACAACGAGCCAAGATATGATTACAGTCGTCGATCTCGAGATGGATTTGAAGTCTCATTCCGTAAAGATAGGCTGTCAGGTTATACCTCTTACCAACGTGGAGTTCAGGCTGCTTGAAGTCCTGCTCTCCTGCGCCGGCACTAGAATATCCTCTGAAAAATTATCAATGGAAGTCCTGGGTCGAAGCCACACGCCATTCGACAGGAGTTTGAGCGTACATATCAGCAAATTGAGGCACAAACTCGGAGTTTATCCCTGCGGAAGCGAGAGAATCAAAACGCTGAGAGGCGAGGGGTTTGTGTATGTTTTCCCAAGATGAGAGCCAGAACCAGGTGAACCCGCCAATTCGGAGGAACCCCGTCTCATGAGGATAAAACTCAGGTTATCGCTTTTTTGGAAGGTTTACTTGACGATGCTGATCGTCCTTTTCCTTCCGATCATAACCTTTACTTTGTTTAATCTTTTTCGTGACAGCGACATAGAGCAAATCGCTCCTCCCGGATTGATTAAAAATCTTGCCTGGAGCGCGTCTAAAATCGCCGAAGAATCCGAGACGATGGACGACGAGCATTTGCGGTTATGGGTCGCTGAGATTAGCGGCCCGAGCGAATTGGAAATATATATCCGGCGGGATGGAGTGAGCTTTTTCTCGCCGGATTCGGAATGGCTCGAGTCTTATGTTCAGGCGACCCAACCGCATAAGCCCGGACAGCCAGTCATGTCAACGGTAATGTCGCGCTCAGGGCGCACCGAGACGAGGGTCATGATGTATCCCTTTGGCCGGCGAGGCATCAGGGCGCCAAAAATACCCTTCCATTTACTGATTACCGTATTGCTCTCTTTGGGCTTCAGCTTTATGCTTGTGCGAAATTTAATAACGCCGCTGGCGGAACTTAGGGTTATCACGAGAAAAATGCAGGATGGCGACTTGTCCGTCCAGGTCAGCTCCAGCATGACTGAGCGAGGGGACGAGTTTGCGGACTTGGGGCGAAGTTTCAACAAAATGGCAAAACATGTGGAAAATCTTCTCTCGTCTCAAAAGAGGCTGTTGAGCGATATTTCTCATGAAATTCGCTCTCCGCTGCAGCGTATAGAAGTCGCGTCGGCGCTTTTACGAAAAGAGTCCCGCAATGACGCTGAAAAATACATTGACCGGATAGAACTTGAAATAGGCCGTATCGACGATATGGTCGAAGAGCTGCTGACCCTGGCCAGACTCGAAGAAATTCCCATGATGAGTCACGAAACAGTGAAGCTGGATGAAATAATTGGCTCAATGGTCGATGACGTCTCTTTCGCTAGCAATATAAAACAGGATAATATACATTCAAACATAAAGAACTTATCTGTAACCGGGGACGCGGTGCTTTTAAGCCGCGCGTTTGGAAACGTGCTATACAACGCGGTTCGTTACGCGCCTCCCGACAAGAGCATCGAGATAGACGCCCGCGTAGAGGGGGAGCGTGTCGCTGTCGTCATCAGAGATCACGGAGTCGGAGTTCCAGAGGATGAGCTCAATAAAATATTTCTGCCATACTATCGGACGGATAAAGCAAGAGCGAGGTCTCAAGGGGGCGTTGGCCTGGGATTGGCAATATCAAAGCGGATAATAGAAAGTTTCGGCGGCGATATTTCGGCCTCCAACGCCCCAGGCGGCGGTTTAGCCGTGACCGTTCGCCTTCCATATCGGCTCTGTCAGCCTGATTGATATTTGCCGAGTTCCTGCTCTCGGACAAAAAAACCACAGCCGGCGCCTCCATGTGTGCGGCTGTGGGATAGAAAGATTATCAGTTGCCCGAGGGACTTGCCGCGCCTAAGCCGAAAGGGTGACCGTCGAAGGCAGGCTGGATCCCTGAGAGTAGAGCGAACGAAGCTGCTTCGATAGATTGGCCGTGATGCTGGCCAGAAGCTCGTCGATGGTATTTTCGCCCGTTTGTGACGTATCCTCGATATTGCTCGTAGCGCTGGCATCCGCTGCGTTCTCCTCCTTGAGTTTCCGCAATTTCGCGACAAGATTTTCGATGCTTACCGACGCGACATCGGTTTCATCAGTTGTCGCAGGCTGGATTTTACCAAAACCTCCATGTCGGCGCGGACTGCCCGCCCGGCCTATTTCCAGATTCTCCTGAAGCACTGTTGAATCGCCGCCGGACGCGGCCAGGGTCTCGTCTTCCAGCGTCTCATCAGGAGCAAGAGCGATATCGGAGTCGGGTTCCTCGTCCTCGATACTCCTCAACAGCTCCTGCAGCTGCGCGATAAGAGCCTTTAGACTGCTGGCCGCGGCGGAATCGTCCTCTTCTTCCTCCTCTTCCTCCAGCAGAGCCCACAAGGACTTGGCCGCCAAGCCATGTCCTCCGCCAACGCCAGTTGTCCCGGCCGCGTTCGGCCCACGCGGTCTTCCGCCCTCGAGTTTCTCCCGCAGGGCGGCCAGGTCTCCGCTAATGGCCACGTTTTCGAGGTCCTCTGCCAGCGATTTGAGTATGCTGCCGCTCTTGCCCGTCGAAACCTCAGCCGCGCTCCTGACTTCAGCGGCCATTTCAGCGGCCCTGGCCTTCAGTTCTTCGGTGTTTTCCAGCAAACTCTGAAGCTCGGCGAGGAGTTCCAGTGGAGCAATACTAGGCTCGGCGCTTGTAGTGGCCGACTGATATGTTGTGCTGCCAGCCGATTGTTTCTGTTGGCTGGTTTGCCGCAGTCTCGCGAGGTACTCTTCCCACAAGATGCTGCTGCTTGAAACAGTGCTTACACTCATCGTAACACATCCCTCCGCAACAGTTTTGCGCAATGAGAAAATATCGCGCATGATGAATTATCGGCATTCTCGTCGTAAACTTATTGTAGGTTAATGTAAAGAAATGCAAAAAAATAAACGGCGGACAATAAGATGCCGCCGTCGTAAAATTGCGGATGCAAGCGCGGGGGATCGCCCTAATCAGATGAACTGATTATCACCTGGTCGTGTTTTGACGCGAAATTATTATACTCCGCAGTCAGCGCTTTTGTGAGAACCGCGCTGTCCTCGTCGTTTCTCGTCGCAAGCGACGACAACGCTTCATCGAGGACGCGGCTTGCCAGATTCGGAGATTTCTCCATTTGACTTGTCAATTCCTGCCTTGCCGTATCTGTTCGAGTCGCCCTTGCGTAAGCTGCCGGATTTTTAGCCTTGAGCACGGTGAGTTCGGCGCTGGTAAGTTGCTGCCCGCTGTTTGCCTTTGCAAGAATGGCCTGATATTCCGCGTCTGTCGTTGTGGCCGCGGTTGCCGTCGCGCTTGCGTCCGATGTAGATTTCACTTCGGTTTCGTTGGAATTGCCGGATTTCTGCGGGGGCAGCTCCCGAGTCGCCGCCGTTTTTGCCAGATATTCCGCGCTGCTGCTTATTCCAGTGAGCTGAGCCATTAATAATTCCTCCATCTCTATGTACTGTTATAATCATGCAATACATATTCGATTATCGTCTTTTTTATCGTGAACATGTTACGCAAAATTGCAAAGAAATGTAAATTAATACCTGCGAAACGTCGATTTATAAGATTTATAACAGGGGGCCGCGGGGCGACGATTAAAAACGACGAGCCGGATTAATCTTCTTCCAAATGGCGAGCTGTGCTGTATAATTGTAGACGGCATTTCGAGGCGGAGGCTTGTAGGCGAATGTTTTTTGTCCTGGAGGGCATTGACGGCAGCGGTAAAACTACGCAGGCGGATAGGGTCGAGAGGTGGCTGAAGGGCGCTCTTGGCGGCGATGCCGTTCTGCGGACGAGGGAGCCTGGAGGCTGGGAGGGCGCGGAGCGCGCGCGTCAATTTGTCCTGGATGGCGGGCTTGTAAGTCCGTGGAGCGAGTTTTTTTTCTTTATGCTCGACAGGTGCGAGCACGTCGAGCGCGTCATCAAGCCGGCTCTCTCCGCCGGGAAGATCGTGCTGTCGGATCGCTACGCGCCTTCGACGTTCGCGTACCAGATTTTCGCGAACCCCGCCGTGCCGCCAGAGTCGGCCGATTACTTGGAGCGTCTGCCGGAAGTGATCGGGCTGCCGGCGCCGGACGCGGTCTTTTTGCTCGACGTAGACGCGAGGACGGCTGCGGCACGGCTCTTCTCGCGGGGTGCGAAGGACGGTTTCGACGGGCGGGGCGGGAGATATTTCGAAATGGTGCGGGACGGTTACGAGAGGGTCGGGAGACGCGCGAAAAATTGGATAAAGATAGACGCCTCCGGGAGCGAGGACGACGTCTTCGCCGGGCTGGCCTCCAGAATCACGGGTTTGTTGGAGCTGAATTGACATGAAAATTTCGGACGCCACAAAGGCAAAAACGGGCGGCGCCTCTTCGCTTTTTGGAGGCGGCAAAAGCTCCTCAGGGACGGCGGCGACTGGCGCCGCGCCCACTCAGGCCGTGTTTTCGGACGTCGTCGACGATATCGAGTCTCACCAGTTGATCGAGGAGTTGGAGTCGATCGGTTTGAGATTGTCGCGTTTCCCCACGCAGGATCTGCTGAACAGGTACAGGGAACTGGTCGGCATGGCGCTCGATAAGGTAAAAAAAACGATGCGCCTCAAGCGCGAGTTCAAGTGGAGGCGCACGGAGCGCTCGATGTTCGTCGTGATAGAGCGAACGGAGGACGCGCTTCAGGAGATGGACGACGCCCTCATGCGCGAGGCGGACAGAACCCGTATGCTCTCGCTCATGGAGGAGATAAAAGGATGTCTGATATCGCTCCTGTTCTGAGCGATCTGGGGGAGCACAGCGAGTGGCGCGGCCTCTCCGCAATGATATCGGACGGGCGCGCGCCGCAGGCGCTGGCGGCCATCGTCCCGGGCGACAGAGCCGAAAATTTTCGCGATATGTACGCCAGGAGGGTTCTCTGCCTCTGTGGCTCGGGCGAAGACGGGTGCGATTCATGCGCCGCCTGGAGAGCGGACGGCCATCCGGACATGATAATCGCTGGCAAATGGGGGGAATCCCCAGGCATAAGCGATGTTCTCGACCTTCAGGTTCAGTTGTACCTGAAGCCGGTTGTGGCCCAGGGACGGCTGGGGGTTGTTCCCTCGGCGGAGGGTTTGTCGCTGCCGGCGTCGAACTCGCTTCTCAAAATTACGGAGGAGCCGCCGGCGAGCGGACGAATACTGTTTATAGCCGAGCGGGACGAGTTTATACCTACCATACGAAGCAGGGTATGGATTTTCAGGTTTTCAGGGAGCGGGACGGACGCGCTGGTTCTGCCGTCAAACCATCCTCGAACGCCGGCCGAGTGGGCGACGTGGCTCGAGAGCACGAAGAAATTTACTATAGAGGAACTCGCCATCGAAGTGGAGGGCTGGGTGCTGAATTTATGCGAGAGAGAGGAGTGGCGGGCATCAGCCGCTCTTCGCAACGTGATGTTTCTCGCGCGCAAAAGGCATATACCCGTTTCAATGGCGCAGGACGCGGTTTTCGCGATCCTGAGAGAGGGTGTTGACGGTGGGCAAATATTTGGCGACTTACGGGAAGCCTAGATTTCTTGGGATCGTCGAGCTGGACGGCGAGGCAAGGGCGCCGATAAAAAAGGACGGGCTGATGGTAGTCCATTCGCACAGAGGAGAGGAGTTCGCCGAGATGGTCGGCTCGCTCGACGAGCAGCAGGAGAGCGACTACCGAAGCCTGAGGACTATATCCGAGCATGGGGAGGGCCCAGTACGAGGCGGCGACCCTGTTGTCACCGACCTCGAGTTCGTGCGCGTACCCTCGGGCGACGACGTCGCGACGCACTGGATCAACACAGATCAGGAGGGCGAGAACCTTCGCGTGGCTCAGGAGCTCGTAGAGTGGCATAAATTATCGATAAAGCTGATAGACGACGAGAAACTTCTCGACGGGAAAAAACTTTTTTTCTACTTCACGTCCGAGCAGCGAGTGGATTTTCGCACGCTTGTGCGCGACCTCGCCAGGCGCTTTCGTACGCGCATAGAGCTTCGCCAGATGGGCGTGCGTGACGAGGCGCGAATAATACGGGGCATTTCGTCCTGCGGGTTGCCCTGCTGTTGCAGCTACTGGCTCAACCAGTTTGCGCCCATAGGCATAAAGATGGTGAAGGAGCAGAACATAGCCCTCAACCCGTCGAAGATATCCGGCATCTGCGGCAGGCTCATGTGCTGCATGTCGTTTGAGCACAGGGTTTATAGGGAGATGTGGACGGGCCTGCCGGGGCCGGGCAGCAAGATAAAAACTCCGAACGGAAACTACATCGTCCAGTCGCTGGACATAGCGAGGAACGCTGTGAGGTGCCACAAGCCAACCGGCGGGGACATAGCCGTTCCAAAGGACATGTTCCCCGACTTCAAGCAGGCTGTCATGAACGGGGAGGATTGGGCGGTTCCGGAGGAGGCGCAGGTCGAGATGGATTCCTGCCGTAAATCTTGTTCATCGTGCGGCGCGAAGGCGATGACAAGGGGTTTTGCCGGCATTCGTCCAACGATGCCCCACGTCGTGAAACAGGATGAACCGCCGGCGGAGACTTCGATCAACGATGGCTTATCGACGGGAGAGGCCGACCAACTCGAAAAGAGCCTGCACAAGCATCCGGGACGCAGGCGCGGTCGCAGGAGCGGGCGAAAGAATTTAGCCGATGACGCGGCGATCCATCTCTCGCCGCAGACGCCTGAGAAGCCCGGCGCGCACGAACCAGCGAAACGGACGGCCGAGCGGGCCGAAAATGGCGCGGCGGCCGAGGGGGCGGTGGAGACTGGCAAACGATCGAGACGCCGACGGAGACGCCCGAGGCGCTCCGGAGGCCAGGGGAATGAGCAATAAACCGCTATTGCGTACTACACGAAGCGATACAGGGGGAACTCGTTCAATGGGAATATGGGACGGATTGATATCGAAAATAAAAAATGTCACAAACAAATGGTCGCAGAGCGTGTCGAACCTCTTCTCCGACAGCCCGCTCACCGAAGGGTTCTGGGAGGAGCTCGAGGAGAAGCTTTTAGCGGGCGACGTAGGGATCGAGACGGCAGATTCGCTCATAGCCGACCTCCGTCAGCTGGCGATCGACAAAAGGATATCCCGCACATCCGAGCTGAGGGGTTTGTTTGCGGATCTCCTTATCGCCCGTCTCGAAGACGTGCCCGGCATGGGGGTTCCTCTGGATCTTTCCGCGTCCCCGGCGGTGATGCTCCTTGTGGGTGTGAACGGCTGCGGCAAAACAACGACGGCCGGGAAGCTGGCCTCCGCGTTTTTGAAGCAGGGCAAGTCCGTGATACTCGCCGCGGCAGACACGTATCGCGCCGCCGCCATAGAGCAGTTGAAAGCGTGGGGCGAGCGCGCCGGGGCGCGAGTCATCGCGTCGAGTCATGGAAGCGACTCCGCCGCCGTTGTCTTTGACGCCATACGCGCGGCGAAGGCCGCGGGGACGGACGTTGTGATCGTCGACACGGCGGGAAGGCTGCATACAAAATCGAACCTCATGGACGAGCTCGCGAAGGTTCTGCGCGTCGTGCGGCGCGAGACTGAAAACGGGCCGGCGGAGTCGCTTCTCGTGCTGGATTCCGTGATGGGGCAAAACGGCTTCGCGCAGGCCGAAGCCTTCAACAAGACCGTTCCCCTGTCAGGGGTGGTTCTGACGAAATTCGACAACACGGCAAAGGGCGGCATAGCCGTCAGCATTTCCCAAAAGCTGCGGCTTCCCATAAAGTGCGTCGGGCTCGGCGAGGGCATCGACGACCTGGAACCTTTCTCTCCCAGGGCCTTTGTCTCGGCCTTGCTGGACGTGGAGTACTCCGATGAAATCATCTAACGTAGAGATCACGGGAGACATGCTCAACATCCACTCGACGGTGCAGGAGATAATGCGGGCGCTGTACTTCTACAGCGCCGACTATATCATGGTGCTCATCGGCAAAAACGAGCGCCTTCTGCACATGGATCAGCTCGTCGCTCTTCTGGATCAAGGCAAGGAGACGGCGACGATGGAGAACCTGCCCTCGGTCGTCCTCAAGGGGCCTCTTGTCTCGAGGATGAGCATGGAGGATATACCGCCCTCCTCGCCTCTTCTCGTCTTCTCGAACGGCGAGCTCTCCGGGACGACGTTCGAGGCTTTCAGGGAGAAGCGGATACGGGAGAACACCGTCTTCCTGCCAGGCTGGTGGAGCGTGCCGCTCCCGTTGCTGCATATGAAAGACGACAGGCTCTCGCTGAACGACGCGGCGCTGAAACTGATACCGGGAGGAGCGAAGTCTCTCACCCGGCAGATGAATAAAATAAAAAATGACAAAATGATAGTTATCAAGGAGAAAAAAAAGGAGCGGACGTTTTCGCTCTCTCCCCTGGGCGATAACACGTTTTTTATAGAGGACATTTCGGGCGACTTCGAGATGGTCGAGGATCTCGTTTGGTGGGCCGCCATCGGGAGCGCGTTCGTCCGCAGGATGGAGGGGAACGGCCTCATAGTGAGGCGCGTCGCGCCGCACGCGGAGTCTCCGGAGGGCGCTGTCGAGGTAATACCCTGCTCCTGGGACGGCGAGCTTGTGGGCAAACTTGCCATCGAGCTGACGGCCGAAGCTCCCGAAACCGCGGTTGATTCGCTCGCGAGAGAGTCTTCCGTGAAGCCCGCGAAGCCGAAGCCCGCGAAACCAGTCGCGTCGCAGCCGCCTAAAGAGAACAAAGAGAACAAAGAGAACAAAAATACCAAGGCGCCCAAAAAGGCGGGAGCGTCGGCTGAAAAGACTGCGAAGACGGTAAAAGCGCCGGAGAAAAAAGAAACGGCTGTCGCGCCCAAAGCGCCTGAGAAACCCAAAAAAATTGGGACGCCTAAAAAACCCGAGACGCCGAAAACTCCCAAAAAACCAGACGCGCCTGACGCGGGCGAAAAACCAGAAACTCCTGAAAAAGTCGAGACGCGCCGCGCGCCCGGAAGGCCAAAAACCGCCAAGGAGGCGAAATCCGAGCCGGTCAAGAGCTCGGCCGAGCTGAAAACGCCGGCTGAGGCGATCAAACAGATACCGGAAAAAGTGATCGAGAAATACGCGGAGCAGGTTGAGATTTTTCAGGCCGCCCAGCTCCTCGAGCCTGTCCCGGCAAAACGAAAGCCCAGGGGCGGCGGAAAGGGCGGGCGCGCGCCGAAGAAGTGACTGGAAACGAGCGAGCCGCCCCAGCCGTCAAGCTGATCTCCGGGCTGTTATACCCGAGCCGCGCCCCGGAGCTGATCGGCTGGTCGAGGGAGCGCCTTGCCGCCATTTTGGGAAGGGTAGAGCGGGCGAGCGAATCATTTCCGTTTTCCTTTACGAGTTACTACGACGATATCGCGCCCGATCTGTCGCGTATATTTTTCTCGTTCGAGGGCTTGCGGGACGCTGATGGGCTGGTTGGGTGGAAAAAAACCGCCGTGGGGATAGAGGCGGAGAGCGCCAATTCCGGCGCGAGGCGCGTCAATATCGACCCAGGATATATCGACGGCGCTCGCGTTGTCCTCGCCTCCACGAAGGACAACGCGCACAGGGTTTACGTGGCGGATGGGATATTCGCCGAGGTGACGCTCTGCCGCCGGAAATCGGGATGGGAGAGTTTTTCGTTCACGTTCCCGGACTTTAAAAGCGGTCTCTACGACGCTTTTCTCGACAAAGTCAGGCTCGACTGGAGGCGGGACGTTCGCGCGTCGGGCGCGGTAAATTAAAAAATAACGATAAAACCGAAGGGTTGGTCTATAATGATAGACAAATACCGTACAGCCGAGATGACAAAGATTTGGTCCGAGGAGAACAAGTTCACTGACTGGCTTGCGGTCGAGCTTGCGGCGTGCAGGGCTTGGACGGCCGACGGGGCTATCCCTGCGGAGGACATGGAGAGGATCGAAGCGCGCGCCGGCTTCGACCTGGCCCGCATAGCCGAGATAGAGGCCGTCACTCAGCATGATGTGATAGCGTTTGTCAGCTCCGTTGCCGAAAAAATAGGGCCGGCCGGCAGGTTTGTTCATCTCGGCCTGACGAGCAGCGACGTCATCGACACGGCCGCGTCGCTACAGTTGAGGGCGGCTCTGGACGTAGTCATGAAGTCGGCGGAGGATCTTCGCGACTCGCTTGCGCGGAAAGCCTGGTCTTACCGGCATACGCCGACCGTCGGCAGGTCGCACGGCGTTCACGCGGAGCCCACGAGCTTCGGGCTGAAGCTGCTCGGTTTCGTATCGGAGGTCGAGCGCGACTTGAAGCGCCTGTCGCAGGTTTGGGACGAGATAGGGGTCTGCAAACTCTCCGGGGCGGTGGGGACATACGCGAACTGCCCGCCGCATATTGAGGCCAAGGTGGCCGCCGACCTCGGGCTCGAAATCGACCCGGTGTCGTCGCAGATAATCCAGAGGGACAGGCACGCTCGCGTCGTGTCGGCGCTGGCTCTCTATGGAAGCGGCCTGGAGCGTTTAGCGGTCGAGATACGGCATCTCCAGCGCACGGAGGTAATGGAGGCGCAGGAGCCGTTCGGCAAGGGGCAAAAGGGCTCGTCGGCCATGCCGCACAAAAAAAACCCAATTTTGTGCGAGAGGGTGAGCGGCATGGCGCGTCTGCTGCGAGGGTACGCGTCAGCGGCGCTCGAGGACGTGGCGCTCTGGCACGAGAGGGACATCAGCCACTCGTCCGTAGAGCGCGTCATCTGGCCGGACGCGTTCCACATAGCGCATTACATGACAAATACGATGAAAAAAATAATCGACGGGCTCGTGGTCGACGAAGATCGCATACGCAAAAACCTCGGCATCACGCGCGGGCTGCTCTTCAGCGGCAGGGTGCTTCTCGCCCTTGTAGGGTGGGGGCTCTCGCGCGAGGACGCTTACGCCATAGTTCAGGATAACGCGATGCGCTGCTGGGACGCTGGTTCGCCTGATTCCGGCTTCTCGCTCTACGAGCTGCTCGCGAAGGACTCCCGTCTCGAGGGTTTTATCGCCGGCGACGCAGGGAAATTAAAAGAGCTTTTTGACGTAGATTTTTATCTAAGATATGTGGACGAGGTATTCTCACGCTTCATTATTTTCGATACAATAAAAGAGTAGAGGGGGGTTGTTTCAATGTCAAGTCCGGACAGAAACATAGCTCTTGAGATGGTTCGCGCTACGGAGGCGGCGGCGATGTCCGCCAGCAGATGGATGGGCAGGGGAAACAAGGAAGGGGTTGACGGAGCGGCTGTAAACGCCATGCGTTTTGTGCTGAACACGGTGCGCATGGATGGACTCGTCGTGATTGGCGAGGGGGAGAAGGACAACGCGCCTATGCTCTTCAACGGGGAAAAGCTCGGCCTCGGCGGAGAGCCGAAAGTCGACATAGCGGTCGACCCTGTCGACGGGACGAGGCTGACGGCGCTTGGGCTGCAGAACGCGGTCAGCGTGGTCGCTTTCGCGGAGCGAGGCACTATGTACGACCCAAAACACATCTTTTATATGGAGAAGATCGCGACGGGCCCGGCGGCGGCCGATGTCATAGACATAAACGCTCCGATAAGCGATAACATAATCGCCGTCGCGAAGGCGCTCGGCAAAAGGCCGGAGGACGTCACGATCATCCTGCTCGACAGGCCGAGGCACGAGAAGCTCATCGCCGAGATCAGGCAGGTGAGCGCGAGGCTGAGGCTCATTATGGACGGCGACGTGGCCGGCGCGCTGGCGACGTGCAAGTCTGACTCCGGCATAGACCTTCTGGTTGGCGTAGGTGGCTCCCCGGAGGCCGTCATCACGGCCTGCGCCATAAAATGCGTCGGCGGCAATATGCAGTGCAAGCTCTGGCCGCGCAACGAGGACGAAGCGAATAAGTGCAAGGAAAATGGCATGGATTTGAAACAAGTGCTGACCCTTAACGACCTCGTGGCGAGCGACAACGTCTATTTTGCCGCGACAGGCGTGACGGACGGCGACTGGCTCAACGGGGTCAAATACGTCGGGGACACGATAAAGACTTCGTCGCTTGTTATGCGCTCAGAGAGCGGCACCATCCGTTACATAGACGCTGAGCACAAATACAAAAAACTCGACATGCTCGGGGACGTTAATTATTAGATTTACCGGCGTCTCCCTTGTAATCCGGGTTATTGACTAAATAGCTCATTGACGCCAACGAGTAACAGTGTTTAAGATTCTATAAAGTCATGAAGTGAAGGCAGGGAGTGGTAAGAGTGAGCGTAGTCGTATATTCAACAAAAAGTTGTCCCTGGTGCGTCAAAACTAAGGAGTATCTCGACTCCATCAAAGTGGCCTACGAATCCGTCGATGTGGGCTCGAACAAAGAGGCCGCGCTCGAAATTATCGAGAAGACAAAACAGCGCGGGGTTCCTGTGACAAAGATAGATGAGCGATATATAGTCGGTTTCGACCAGCACAAGATAGAATCGGCGTTGAAAGAAGCCGGGATTGTGTAAGGGCGCCGCCGGCGACCGGTCGTAATGAGTCAAGACAAACACCGTGAGGGGTAAGTGACGATCCTCACGGTTTGTGTTAAGGAAAGTATGAGTTAGATTGGAGTGATCGCTTTGATCGGGAGATGTGTTGTAAACGGTATGACATTCCATGCTTTTCACGGCTTTTTGGAGGTGGAGCGTGAGCTTGGGCAGGTTTTTGCGGTGGATGTGGTTCTCGACTTCGACCTGAAGCCGGAGGACATCGCTCCGTCGGTAAACTCGATCGTCAACGGCAACGAGGTATACGACGTCACGAAAAACATCATGATGGGGACGAAATTCCGCTCGACCACGAGCCTGGCCCTCGCGATAGCGAAGGAACTGCTCTCGCGCTTCAAGCAGGTGAAATCCGCGGACGTGAGGGTGGGGCGCAAGCAGCTTTTTATCGCCGGCGACGTGAAGGAAATACTCGCGGAGGTCTCCTGCTCGCGCGAGGATTTTGAAAAGAAGAGTTGACGGAATGTCTGAAAAGCCTGGAAAACTTGGCATCTCCTTTTCCTTCGGCGCCGCTGGCGGAGAGGGCGGAACAAGTAAACTCGAGAGCTCCATCGGCGAGCTAGGGCCTTCGATAGCGGAGGCGGTAGAGTGGGTCAAAAAAAACGCGTCGCGCGACGAGTCGGGTTTTGGCTGGTACAACCTGCCCGACAAAGATCCGTCTGACGTTCTGAAAGCGGCCGAGTGGCTGCGCGGCTACGACTCCATCATACATGTGGGGATTGGCGGGTCCGCGCTCGGCAACCTCATGCTCCATCAGGCGCTCTTGCCCTTTTACTTCAACGAGCGCCCCGCGGGCGGGGCGCCCCGCTTTTACCTTGCCGACAACCCGGATCCCGAGAAGGCCAGGGCCATCTGGCAGCGCGTGAAAGGCTCGCGCGCCGCCCTCGTTGGCGTCAGCAAATCCGGCGCGACAGCCGAGACGATGTCGCAGTTCCTCTGGTTTCGCTCGAAGATGGCGGCGGAGTCCGGCGGCTCGGTCGACGGAGACGCGCTTGTCATCACAGACCCGAAGGGCGGTGTCTTCCGCTCGTTCGCGAACGATACGAAGTGCCGTTCGCTCGAGATACCGCCGTCGGTCGGCGGCCGTTACTCCGTTTTGACGCCATGCGGCCTCGTGACAGCCTCGGCGCTTGGGGCGGATATAAAGGCTCTTCTGAAGGGCGCGGCGGATATGCGCGATTTTCTCGCTTCCGCGGCCGGCGTCGAGGCGAACCCGGCACTTTTTCTGGCCGCGACGCATTTGTTCCACGAGCGTGGCGGCCGGCCCATGACTGTCCTCATGCCCTACGCGAACAGGCTCGAGACGTTTGCCGAGTGGTTCGCGCAGCTCTGGGGAGAAAGCGTAGGCAAGGAAGGCCTCGGCACGACGCCCGTGAGGGCGCTCGGCGCTATAGACCAGCACTCGCAGGTTCAGCTCTATACGGCCGGGCCCGACGACAAGCTCTATACTCTCATAAACGTGCGGAACAGGGCAGAGGAGATAGAACTTTCCACCGTGTCCGACAGCTCGCTCGAATCCCTCTCATACCTCTCCGGCCGCAAACTTGGGGTCATGCTAGGTTTCGAGGCGCAGAGCACAGCGGCGGCTCTTGTGAAAGCCGGGCGTCCCGTCGTGTGGATCGAGCTCGATAAGATCGACGCCCACACGGTCGGCGCGCTTGTTTTCTTCTACGAGTACGTGACTGCCATCACTGGGCGGCTGTTGGGGATAAACCCGTTCGACCAGCCGGGCGTGGAGCAGGGCAAGCGCTACACATACGGCCTCATGGGAAGGGACGGCTTCGGCAAGGACGCCGGCGAAGCCGGCCAGTACTTCGAGAGGATAAAAAAGCTGGGCGTGACGGCCTAAAGCCGGTCAGCCTGTGTGCCACGTTTCTTTAGGGCACACAGGCTACGATCCCGACGTTGTGGTCTCCGTTCATGTACACCTGGAAGTTGCCGTGATAGAGGCGAATGGCCTTGTGGTCGCCGTACTCGAACGGAGTGGTCTCGAACCAGGTTTCGTTAAAGACGTTGTTGCTCTCCCCCATAAAAACAGGCATGTACAGTACCTCGTCCGTCTCGAGGTCGGAAAAAAAGTGTGTGCCGTACGACAACTCGGGCATCTGCCCTGTTCTCGGGATGCCGACCTCCACTATACAGGAGACGCCGGTTATCTCGTCATAGCGAACCGGCACCCCGAGCTCCGGGCTGCTCGACCCGACGCGGCCCGGAGCGACCAGGATATACTTGTTCGGTGACAGCCGATTGTTCATCTCGCCGAGCGACCGGGCAATATTCTGGAAGTCGCCGGACTCGGAGTAAATTTTGTGATCCACGAGGACTAGGCGCCCAATATCCGTGCTGCACCCGTCCGTCACCATCCTGTCCGCCCGCAGAAGCGTGTCCTGTTCGGGGTAAGTCGGGCAGGCCGATATGTCGTGTACTTCGTTTATCCAGAGCGGGCGCGCCTGCAATAACTCCAGCCTGTGGTCGAGCGGCTCGTACGCAAACTCTATGTCCGCATAGGCCCCCATTTTCTCCTGCAGGAGCGGCATCAGCTTTGACATCGTCTCGAAAAATTTTTTGTGGGCCCTCGGGAATGACTCGAAAGGCATACAGACCTTCCCCTCCGCCGGCGAAAATATACAAGCCTTGTCGAGCGGTGTGAAGTACCCCTGCTCCTCGTCGTACAGATAAAGGTTCGCGTAGGTGGAGAAGTCCGGGTGGCAGCGAAACGAATCGCGCCAGATGTCCTTGACGTTTATCGTGACGTGAGCGCCCGTCTCGCGGTCTATCGCGTTGAAGCGCTCCTGCGAGTGTTTCATGATGTTGTAGGAGTTCGAGCCCTCCGGCCTCAGGTAGGGGTTTGTAAGGGAGTATGTTCGCGCGTAACCTCTGGTGGTGCTCATGGTGCCAAGCCCGAAGACCATCCTGATGAGGCCGTCCTCGCGCTTTATCCTTGTCGTCCACCGCCGCCCGTTGTACGAAAGGCCGACGCCGGCTGTGGTCGGGTAGTAGTATCGCCCTCGCCATCTCCCAGATATCCTCATGAGCGCGATGCCCATGAGGTCGTCGCCGAGGCCGTGTTTTTGTCTGTATGTCACGGCCGACGGGAAATATATTCTGGAGTAAACGCGTTTTATCTCCCTCTCGACGGCCTCTGTGCGTTCGGAGAGAGAGTCCCCCGCGTTCAGGAGGAACGGCGACATGTACTTGCCCGCGAACGAATACTTGAGCGAGTCCTCCTGCAGCGAGCTGCTGCGCACTATGACAGGGTCGCGCATCTCGGCGAGGTAGCTTTGCAGCGCGCTTTTGACGTATGACGGCAGCTCGGCCTTGAGGAACTCGTCCTCGAGGCGCCGCGCCGCGTCTGGAGATCCTGAGAGTGCCTCCGCGCGAAGTTGGCCGAGGTTCGGAACACTCGAGGCGAACTCCTCGAAGACGTCCGTGCCGATGTATCGCGACCTCGGCAGGATGACGGATTTGAGCGCGTCGTTATCGGAGTCCCATAAAACCCTGAAGGCGAAGAGCAGGGATCTGCCCTTTCCGCCTATAGACCCGCCCCCAATGAGCAGGGGCGCGAACTCCGGGTCTTCGGAGGGCGCCCAGGCGAAATAACTATCTCTCACCTCTTGAACCGCAGTCATGTTATTCCTCCCCGGCCGCGCGCAAAGACGCGTTTTCCTCGTTCTGATATTATCACACAAACGGCCGGACGATGGAACGCCGAAGCCCAAAATTATACCAAAATCAACACTCGGCGCAGAGGGCTTTCAGGGGACTTGATTTTATTGGTTCTTTAATTTTTGCTCTTTTGGCTCATAAAAACCCCTCCCATTGACCGTGTTTTTTTAGTATAATATAATTACTCGAAATGAGGAGGCAGGACTTTACGTAATGGTCGACGAGTCGCTGAAAAATAAACTCCAAAATGTCCTGAACAGGACGAACGAATTTCTGGGCTACAGCGTCGATCACGTTGGCGGGATACGCGACGACGTGATGCACGGCCTTAGAGACCTCAACGACGAGCTTAACGAGGTTCGCAAGGAGGTGAACGAGGTTCAGTCCGCGAGCGACGCCGTCACCGTCGCGTACAGGGACGCCAGGAAAGCCCTCATTTCAGCGGAGGTGACTCAGGACTACGATCTTCAGGCAAAGGTGTACGCGGAGGCGGAGCGTTTCATGCGTCTGCGAGCGTCGTTCGAGGAGCGCGAGCGCTACCTGAGGAGGCGTCGGGACGACCTCGAGCGCGAGAAGCTGCGCATGGAGAGGATAATGTCTCACAGCACGAACACCATGGGCAAACTGCGGCTTGCGGTCGAGATTTTGAGAAACCGGATGGACTCGTCCGGCGCGGGCGCCACGAACGGCGGCGCGGCTAACATGGCCCGGGCCATGCAGTTCGTGGAGAGAGAGCATAAACGTCTCGCGCGCGAGATACACGACGGCCCCATTCAGCAGTTCGCGGCTTCCATTCTGTTGTTCGAGTACATGGAGAGAGTGGCTGCCAAAGGGGACATCGAATCGGTCAACCAGGAGATAGGGCGTGTGAAGGATCAACTTCGGGAGGCGCTTGGCGACTTCAGGGGTTTTCTGCTCCAGCTTCAGCCGTTGGGGCTCGACAAGGGGCTTGGAGGCGCCATAAAACGTCTCGCGGAAAATTTCAGGGAGAGGCACGGGATCGACTTCAAAGTGCGTCTCTCGCAGGAGGACGACACATTCCCGTCAGGCCTCCGCTCGAACATATTCCGCATAGTCCAGGAGGCGGCATCGAACGCGTTGAGGCATGGGAACGCCAAAAAAATCACGGTCGATTACGGATACGATAAAAAAGAACTTTATCTTTCCATCGAGGACGACGGAATAGGGTTCGACTTCGACAAGGAGAGCGCGTCAGCCGTAGAGAGAGGATCGTTCGGGCTGTCGAACATGAACGAGCGAGTCCAGTTTGTCAGGGGAAGCCTGATTATCGACAGCGCCGTTGGAAAAGGAACGGCAATCAAGATAAGAGTGCCCATAGGGGGTAATGGCAATGAGTAAAATAAGAGTCGCGATGGCGGACGATCATCGCTTGTTTCGCGAGGGCCTTCGCAGGCTTCTGGAGCTGGAGGGCGATATCGAGGTCGTTGGAGAGGCGAAGGACGGCGCTGAGGCCGTCGACATGATACTCGCAACGGAGCCGGACATCGTCCTGCTCGACATAAACATGCCCAAGCTGGACGGCGGACAGGTCGTGAAGCAACTCAAAGACAGCGGCCTCCACACGAAGTATATGGCCATCACGGCGTATGACGACGAGGAGCACCTGGCGGCCCTCTCGGCCATCGGCATAAACGGCTATATACTGAAGTCGTCGAGTATGCCGGATCTGCTCTCCGCGCTGCGATCCGTCAACAACGGGGAGTCCTACGTCGACCCCAAGGTCGCCGGAAAACTCCTGTCGAGCTTCCAGAAGCGCAAGGAGGAGCAGGACGTCATGCTGCTTTTGACCCAGCGCGAGAAGGAGGTTCTCTTCTGGCTCTCGCAGGGTTTCAACAACGCGGAGATCTCCGCGAAGATGGTTCTCTCCGAAAAAACCGTAAAAAACCACGTCAGCCACCTGCTGAAAAAACTGGGCCTGAACGACCGCACGCAAGCCGCCGTGCTGGCGTGGCGCATGGGCATCGTCCAGCCCTCCTCGAACACAATGAACTTCTGAAAAAGAAAAAAAGAGAAAGAAGAACCCCGGAATTTCGCGCGAAATTCCGGGGTTCTTCTTTTTTTCTACGAGGTCGACGTAGTGCTCGCGAAGTACTGGGTCATGCTCGACAGCTGGGCGTTCAGCGTTTGTATGGCAACCTCCATGTCCGAGTACTGCTTGTACATGCTCGTCTGCCTCGCTGCCAGCTGTGCCTCGAGCTTCGAGATTCTCGTGTTCAGGTCGTTGATCTGGAGCTCGAGCGACTGGACCGCGTTTGCGATGCGCCCCGTCGTGTAGGTCGTCCCCCCTATGAGGGACGCCGTGCTGGACACGAGGCTGTTTATATACGTGTCCATCTCCTTGAAGTACTCCGTCAGCACGTTAGAGGTATTGTTCGCGTTCCCGGCTATCGCCGCGAAAAGTTTTTCCGTGTCGAACTCCAGCAGGCCGCTTTTGCCAAAGTCGTCCGCCGTCGTGACGAGCCCGAACGTCGAGAGCTGCGACTGGCTCGAATCGATGGAGAAGCGCAGAGTCGACAGGGAGTTGTTCGTGTCGCTGACGACGCTGTAGCCCACCGCAGCCGAGTTGTAGTCGTACGTCACTTTGTACTGCGTATTGTCCGCAATACGTCCCGGTTTCCACTCGATAAAGCTCTCGAAGTAGGGGAGGGCCGGCGAGGCGGGGGTCGTATACCGCGTCACTACGTTGAAGTCCGCGCCCTCCTGGTAAAACGTCGGCACTATGGGGTTGCCGGCCGCGTCCGTGCCATAGTCGCCCACCTGCACCGTGAATTTACCGTTTACGGGCGCGTTTTCGCTTGGCGTGAACGACAGGATGTCGTAATTCGCCGAACCGGCCAAGCCGATTGTCGTCGTGTCATGGTTCCTTACGATGTTCTCGGTCTTCTGGTTCGCCAATGGCAGGGAGGAGTTGTAGTTTATGACGAGCTGCCCGTTAGCGATCGACACTTCGAGATCCATCGTCGACCCGATCGGCGTCGTGCCGTTTTTAGAGGTCTCCACGAGGGCGCTTGCCACCAAGTCCCTGATCCTCGAAAGCGAATAGGTAGGTAAAATCTTTATCCTCGAAGCGAGGCCGCCGGCGTAAAGATTGATCTCGGCGTCGATGCCGAGGGGCGTAAGCGTGTTGGCGAAGCTCCTTGTGACAAGGGCGCGCGCGTTCATCGCGATGGGGTTCGCCAGAGAGTTGCGCATCTGGTTTTTGATGCTCCAGAGCAGCTGGTCGCCGTGCAGCGTGCCGAAAACCGTCTCTCCCTTGCTCGCCGCCAGGATGTCCTGCAGGTAGTCGTCGTCGGCGGCGACGCTGCTGCTTGTGTACTTCTCGTCCAGCTTTTCGTTGATCCATGTGATGACTTCGTTGTAGGCGTCGGCGTAAGCCTGTACGGCGTCGATAGCCTTCTGGGCGTCCTGCGTGACGTTCATCGTGACGTCGCCGATCGCGCCAACCAGCTCGAGCTTCACGTCCGTGATGAGGTCCTCTATGACGTTTGTCGCTCTCGTCACCCTCATGCCGTCGAGATAAAGAATCGCGTCCTGAGCGGCGATGGTCGTGACGTCCGAAGCGTTGAGCTTGAGCACGTCCAAGATGCCGCTGCTGGGAGTTTCGCTGAAGGAAAAGCCGTTGCTGTTGGAGACGTAGTCCAGCGGGGCGGATGCGCTGTCAAGCTGAGTGACGGTGACTGTATAATCGCCGGTAAGAGGATTGATCCAAGTAAAACTCGGAGGAGAAGGAGTCAAGGTATAGGTATAATCTGTTCCTAATATCAAAGGGGTTCCACTTGAATCCGTCACCGTGACAATTTCGGTTCCGGCATACGAGACGCCGCTTTGAGGGGTTATGTCCACAGTTCCGCCACTCGCGGGGTTTGTGATCGTTTTTGTAATCCCATACTCGAACATGAGCGAGTCGCCCTCTACGGGCCTGTGGGTGGG
>JAITOY010000070.1 GCA_031289775.1 Synergistaceae bacterium | reverse complement strand
CCGGAAGACGCTCCCTTTCCAATCCAGACATCGCTGTACGCGGCCTCGAAACTAGCCTGCGAGGGGTTTATTTCGGCCTATTGCGAAGGTTATGGGCTAAGCGGGGTTGTGTTCCGCTTTGTGTCCATTTTAGGCGAAGGATATACCCACGGGCATGTTTTTGACTTCGTAAAGCAGCTGAAGTCCGACAAAGATCATCTTCATGTTTTGGGGGACGGGTATCAGAAAAAGAGCTACCTTTATGTGCAAGACTGCATAGAGGCCATGCTGCTTGTGCAAAAAAAAATGCCGGCGAAGTATGACGTCTTCAATCTGGGGAGCGATGCCTGCTGTACCGTCAGAGATTCGGTCGGGTGGATTTGCGGCAGGCTCGGAGTCAAGCCCGATTTGTCTTTTTCCGGGGGGGAAAGGGGCTGGGTTGGAGATAATCCGCATCTCTTGTTGGAAACGAAGAAAATACGTTCGTTGGGCTGGGCGCCAAAATTGACAATCCAGCAGTCTGTGGAGAAAACCGTAGATTTTCTCGATAGCAACGGGTGGGTTTTCGAGTCTAGAGGTTGAAAGTTTATGAAAAAACATAGCCGCTCGGACGGCATCAGATTTTGGAATACGATAGATCACACCTTCATCATCGCCGAGATAGGCTCGAACCACAATCGTTCTCTCCCTCTCGCCAAGGAGATGATCGACGTCGCGGCCGAGGCCGGGGCGGACGCCGCCAAGTTTCAGATATACAGCGCGCCCTCTCTGTATTCGGCTCGGGACGATGAGAGGCTTGGGTATGACGGGGGGAACGTCTCCAAGTTGATCGAGAGCGTCGAGACTCCTCGGGAATGGCTGCCGGAGCTGGCGGATTATTGCCGGGAGAAGGGGATGATATTTTTCGCCGCTCCGTTCGACATGGCTGCGGTCGACGAGCTGGACGCCGTCTCGGAGCTCTTCAAAGTCGCGTCGTTCGAGATCGTCGACCTGTCGTTGATTCGCGGGGTTGCTTCGAAGGGCAAACCGATCATAATCGCGACCGGGCTCGCGGATATGGGCGAGATCGAGGATGCGCTCGCCGCTTGCCGCGAGCTGGGCAACGAAAATATTGCGCTTTTGCAGTGCGCCTCGTGTTACCCATCGCCCGCCTCCATAATGAATCTGCGGAGCATGGAGACCATGAGGCGCGCTTTTGGCCTTCCTGTCGGGTTATCTGACCACACGCTCGGCATTCATATCTCGGTCGCGGCCGTCGCCATGGGGGCGTCGATCATCGAAAAGCACTTCACTATGGACAGGAAGATGAAGGGGCCAGATCATTCGTTCGCCATAGAACCGCAAGAACTGCGCGAGCTTGTGCGCCAGATACGCGAGGTCGAGTCCGCGCTCGGCGACGGCATGAAAAAGGGGCCGTCGCCGGAGGAGCTTGGGGCGTATGGCTATGCGAGGCGCAGTCTGCACGCGCTCCGCGATATAAAGGAGGGGACTGTTATCACTGAGGATATGCTGATAAGCAAACGCCCCGGACACGGTATAAGGCCGAAATTTTTGAATTGGGTCGTCGGCAGGAGGGCGGCTCGCGACATCGCCGCCGACTCGTGGCTGACGATGGATATGCTCGCCTAGGCGCATGAGGGCGGTTTTTATCACAAACGCCGGGGAGAATATCGGCGGAGGGCATCTGTCTCGCTGCCTCGCGCTCTCTCAGGCTCTCGAAACGTTTGGGGTCGGCGCCTCGTGGATCTTAAACGACGGCGCGCTCGTTCAGGCGGAGAAAAACGCGTTGAGGGACGCCGTTTTTTTTGGCGATCCCTTCTCGTCTGGCGCCGTCGTCCGTCAAAATAGTTTTTGCGGGGATTTTTTCGTCGTCGACAGCTATCTGCCTGGCGCGGATTTTTACCGCGAGCTGTCGGGAAAAGGCCCTTTAGTCGCGATAGACGACCTCTCAGACAGAGGGGTCGAACGGTGCGCTTCGGCGGTTATAAACTATGGGATAGGCGCGTCGCGCGGCATGTACGAGAGCAGCCCCGCGCGTTTTATTTTAGGGCCGCGCTACGCGCTTCTTCGGAGGGACTACTGGAACCTCGAGCCGGAGACCGGCGAGTACGTCTTTTTTGTTCCAGGGGCCGCGGACGTCCTCAACGCCGCTGAAACCGCGATAGGCCTTTGGGAAAAGGTTCTCCCTATGCTAGTGGTTGCGCTTGGCCCGCTCGTCCCGGGCGATAGGCGCGCTCGCGTGACGAGGGCGGCCGAGGGGCGCGCGAATGTCTCCGTGCTGAGCGACCCGCCAAATTTTCCGAGCCTGCTCGCGAACGCCGGCGCTGTTTTTTGTTCGGCGAGCGTCACGGCATACGAGGCTCTCGCGATGCGCAAAAAAACGGCCGTTTTCTCAGTGGCCCAAAATCAGGATGGGCTCGGCGGCATTTTGCGGCGTTTGATGGCCGCGTACGACATCGGAGACTGGAAGGGCGTCTCGCGCGGCAAGATACGGGACGCGCTGGCCTTTTGTCCGGACGGCGCCGTTTTGGACGGTCTCGTGAACGGGCGCGGCGCGCTCGAATGCGCGGCAGAGCTTGTGCGCTTGTTCGGGCGGCCGGATATCCTCAAATGAACGAGAGCGCGGACATCATCCGCGGCATGAAGGGCCTTCCGGACGGGCGCGGTTTAAGGTTTCCGATTCGGGACGCGGAGCTGAACGTCATAGGTTTCCTGCGCGGTTTCGACATGTTTTTTCTCGAAGATGACGAAATCATAGAGACGATGGCGAAATTTCACACGCTCTACAAAGAAAGTTTCCTGACGCAGTTCGACGTGACGCCGGAGAACAAAAAAAACTGGCTCGAGCACTCGGTGCTGCCCAACGATCGAAAGATGCTTTTTTTGGTTGAAACCCTCGACGGGCGGATAATCGGCCAGGACGGTTTTACGCTTATGGACGGCGGAGTGTTCGAGCTCGACGGGAGCATGAGGTGGGGCAGGGGAGGGAACAGCGGGATATTTGTCCGCAGCACGCTCGAGCGGGCCGCCATCTGTTTTTTTCTTCTCGGGCGAGATACGCTGAAGTTTGAGATTTTCAGGAAAAACAAGATAACAATCGATAACGCTCTTTCGCTTGGGATGGAAATAGTCGCCGAAAGGCGGCTGAACCGATCTCTGCGCGACGGAATCGTCAAATTCTCTTTAGCGTCAGGCTCGCGTCTTGTGAACACGGACGAAACTCTCCTAGAGTTTCGCATGGGGAAAAGCCAGTTTGGGAAGTCATACGGGGCGCTGAGGGATCATCCCTGCTGGGAGGGTTTTTTAGAATAGAATTAGACAATCGTGAGCGCGGTGCTCGCCCAGGAGAGCCCGACCCCGAAGCCGCATAACACGAGTTTTTTGCCCGCGCTCAGTTTGCCGTCGTCCCTGAGGTCGGATAGCAATATGGGTATTGAACAGCTCGACGTGTTCCCAACTTCGGATATATTTACCGGGATCCTCTCCGGATTTATCTTCAAAGCCCCGGCTATCGCGTCTATTATTATCTTATTGGCCTGGTGCAGCAGAAAGTAATCCACCTGCTCACGCTGGAGGTTGTTTTTCTCCAGCGCGGATCTGATAGAGGCTGGGCCTCTTTTTACGGAGAAGTTGAATATCTCCATGCCGTTCATTCGCTCATACTCCGGATATTTCAGATTGCCGTCCGCGTCCGCCGTCGGCGCCTTCGTCGACTCGCCGCATGGCATGGCGCTGCCGCCAGCCGGTATCAGGATGTGGCGCCAGCCCGCGCCGTCCGTTCCGTAGTCGCTCTCGCCGATCTCCGCGAAGCCCGAGCCGGACGAGATTAACGCGGCGGCGGCGGCGTCGCCGAGAATATATCTCAGCGTCACGTCCGACTGGTGAACCATAAACGACGATTTTTCGACGGCCACGAGCAGGATTTTCCTTGCCGCTCCGGACGCGGCGAGTGATTTCGCCAGGATTAAACCGTATACGAAGCCGGAACAGCCGAGGTTTATGTCGAGCGCGCCTGTCGAGTCGGCAAGGCCGAGCTTTGCCTGCAGCAGGCAGGCAGTGCAAGGGAGGCGGTAGTCGGCAGACTGGGTGACGACTATCAGAAAATCGACGTCCCTCTTGTCCGCTTTTTTTATGTTTTTAATGTCCCGTTCGAAGATTTTTTCAGCGGCGCGCCAGGCCATTTCGGAGGCCGGAACGTCCGCCGCCTCGACGCGGCGGTTTTTGATGCCGGTGATCAGCTCCGCCCGGGTTGGGTTCCACGCCGGGAACTCTCTCGCGAGCTCCTCGTTCGATACGTTGCGTGGAGGCAGGTAGTAGGATACGGCCTCTATGAAAGCCCTGTTCACAGATCTATTCCCGCATCTCCAGCAGTATTTCGGCGACAGTCTTGAATCCGCGTATGACAGAGGGGTCGACGTCTCGTCCGAACTCTTTTTTTATCATGGAAAGAAGGAAAAGCTTGCCGACGGAATCCCACATCCGCAGGGCGCCCAGATCCGTTTCGGGCGTCAAAGCTCCCGTTTCGAGACCTATGGCCTCCTCTATCCTCGAGATTTTTTCTTCTTCAGTCATTGCATAAATACCTCTTTATTTTACATATTTTAGGCGTCCCCGACGCCTTGCGCCGCTCATTTCAAACAATTATACTAGCTCGCGGCTGGAATGTACACGCACGGGCAGGGGTGTTTAAATGGATGGATTCGAAGGGTTCCGCGCAATATTTGCGAACGCGGTCAACGTAAATGGCGGGGAGGGCGTCGTAGAAGCCGGTACGAGGCTCGATTCCCTGGATGAGTGGGATTCCCTGGGTAAATTTTTGTTGCTTTCGCTCGTTTTCGCCGAATACGAGGTCAATCTCGACGCCGGCGATGTGAACGCGGCCTCCTCCGTCGGCGACATCTGGAGGCTGATAGAAAGGGAGAAAACCCTGCGATATGTCAATCTGCGTCTGGCTGAGGGGCGGTGAGGGGTTTTGGGCGTAATCAGGATCGATGGCGCGGCTGTAGGAGGCATATCCGCCTGTGTGCCGCGCCTCGAGATAAACAACTTCGAGTATGGCAAAGAGCTCTACGGGGACGGCCTCGAGGCGACTATCAGGGCGACAGGGGTCGAGCGCAGGCGTTTTGTCACGGGCGCGAGCATTACGGCGCTCGACCTTTGCGCGAGAGCGGCTTCGGCGCTGCGCGACTCATCCGGCTTCGATTACTCGGAGTTCGGCGGGCTCCTCTTCGTCACGATGACCCCGGATTTTTTTATGCCGAACAACGCGTCGTACGCGCATAAATTATTGGGTTTTTCGCAGGGCACGCCGGCTTTAGACATAGGCATGGCCTGTTCCGGCTATCCCTACGGGCTATGGCTCGCCGGCATGATGGCTCTGTCGACCGGAAAAAAAATTTTGCTTCTGGACGGCGACACCCACAGCCCCTTTATCTCTCCTCACGACAGGGCCACTTCCCTGCTCTTCGGCGACGGCGGGACGGCTACTGTTGTCGGGCCGTCGCCGGAGAGCGGCCCCTGGTTCTTTGACTTTGTCACCGTTGGGGACAGGGACAGCCTCGTCGTTCCGAATAGCGGCTACCGCGACAGGGTTAGCGCGGCGAGCCTGAATTACGCCGAGTTTCCGGACGGCAGCAGACGCCGGGGGATCGACCTGCGGATGGACGGCATGGCGGTCTTCAACCACGTGGTTCGCAACGCGCCGCAGAGCCTCGCGCGGCTGATGGAGGCCGAGGGGAAAAGCTCCGAAGGTTATGATTATCTCCTGCTGCACCAGGCGAATCTCATGATGATAAGCCAGGTCGCCAAAAAATTGAAGTTCGCGGGCGAGCGCTTCCCGACGTCCATAGCGAAGTATGGAAACATCGGCTCCGGCTCTATAGCGCTCACCGTCTGCTCCGAGCTCGAGGACGCGGTCGAGGCGAAGATGTCCCGCGTCCTCATGTCCGCGTTCGGGGCGGGGTTCTCCGTCGGCTCGGCGAGCGTCGAGATCGGGCCGTGCCCCTGCGCGGGGGTGGTCGAGTATGAGGGTGAGTTTGGCGTTTCTGATGTATAATCGTGAAGGGAGTTCAGGAGGCGCGAGCTTAAATGGTTCAGGCGTTTTTTTGTCGTCGGCGTTTCCTTCAGACTCGATTTGCCGGACGGTATACGTTCGGCCCGCGGGAGGGCGTAAATGGGCAAGATAGTCGTTTGCGGGGCTGGGGGTTTGGGGCGGGAGATCATCGGCCTGCTCGAGCGCATGAACTCCGACTCGCGATGGGAGATAGTCGGTTTTTCGGACGCCTCCGCCTCGGGGGGCCGGACGATCCGAGGTTATCCTGTGATGAGCGAGGAAGATCTGCTGAGCTTTGACGAACCGATAGACGCTGTGATAGGCGTAGGTTTTCCGGCGTCGAGGGAAAAGATATTTCGCAAATTTTCTCAAAACCCGCACATCCGCTTCCCGGCGACGGTGTCTCCCGATTCGCACGTGGCGCGCGGAGTCGAGCTTCAGGAGGGGACGCTCATAACCGGGTTGTGTTCCGTGTCGCCGGACGTGTCGCTCGGCAGGGGGGTTTTATTGAACGGATACAACGCCATCGGGCACGACGCCAGAATAGGTGATTTTTCCGTCGTAATGGCGTTTTCATTGATAGCCGGTAATGTTAATATTGGGAGCGGCGTCCTTGTAGGCGCCGGGAGCATTATAACACAGGGGCTTGACGTCGGGGCGAACGCGGAAATTTGCTCTGGCTGCGTTGTGGTGCGCGACGTTAAGGACGGCGCAAAGATGATGGGCAACCCGGCCCGGGCAATTTGACAAACGAAAGATAGGAGTTGTTTTATATGACGCTTGAGGAAAAAATATCGCTCATCGAGGAAACGATAGAGGCGGATAAACTGAACGCAGATATGGAGCTGAAGGACGTAGACGTCTGGGATTCGCTCGGACGTCTGTCCATCATAATCATGTTCGACCAGAAATTTAACAAAAACCTAAACGCTGAAACTCTGGCCGCGTTCAAAACTGTCCGCGACATCGCGGATGAAATGGAATAGCAAATATGGCGGATCTTGAGGGAAGGGTCGTTGCCGTCACGGGAGCTTCGTCCGGCATCGGCAGGGCCATAGCTATACAATCGGCAAGCGAAGGCGCTCGCGTTGCCTGCTGCGGCAGAAACGCGGAAAAGCTGGAGGCCGTCCGCTCCGAGCTGCCGGGCGACGGACACGCGGTCTACATCTTCGACAGTGAAGACCTCCCGGGAGTCGAGAGCATGGCCGCCGCGATAGCGAAAGGCATGGGGCCGCTCGGCGGTTTTGTACACAGCGCCGGCGTCTCCGTCACGCAGCTTCTGCGAGATACGTCTTACGATGTAATGGAAGATCTGTTGAGGATCAACTTCACGGTCTTCCTCGCGTTTGCCAGGGGCGCCTGCCGGCGCGGCAGGTACGTCCAGTCCGCTATGAGCGTCGTAGGTATTTCGTCGATGGCGGCCTTGTCCGCGGATTCAGGCATGTCGATATACGCCGCGAGCAAGGCCGCGCTAAACGCCTCGATAAAGTCGCTCGCGAAGGAGTACGCCTCGAGGGGCGTCAGGTTTAACGGCATCTGCCCGAATCCCGTGAATACTCCGATGACAGATAAGGCCCGGTTCCTCATGGGCGATAGCGCATTCGCGGAGTTCATCGAAAAAAGTATGCCGCTTGGCCTGATAGAGCCGGAGGATGTGGCGGACTCGGCCATATTTCTCCTGTCGGACAAAAGCCGAAGGATAACAGGCTCGCTTTTGGAGATCACAAGCGGCGCGTCATCCTTCAGCTATGTGTGAGGCCTGAGAGGAGCGTGAAGTTGGTGAAGACCATAGGGACATCGGCTGGAACTCCGGGCATCGTCGATATAGCTTATTATCTTCCGGAGCGCCTTGTCACAAACGAAGAGCTGTCTCTGGGCTACCCTGGCTGGAATTACAAGCGCTTCGCGTCCGTTGTCGGCGTTTCGACCCGTTATATCGAGGACGACGCCGTGCCTACATCCGAAATGTCGGCCAGAGCGGCGAATAATTTGTTTGGGCAGGGGAGGACGTCAAAAGACGGCATAGATTTTATAGTGCAAATAGTCCAGACGGGGGATTATATCATCCCTCCAACGGCCTGTATCCTACAGGAAAAACTCGGCCTGCCGACCAGCTGCGGGGCGTTCGACGTGAACTTGGGCTGCTCTGGGTATGTGTATGGGCTGGCCATGGCGAAAGCGTTCGTAGCTTCCGGGATAGCCCAAAAGGTTCTGATAGTCACAGCGGAGAAAAATTGCTTCTGGACCCATCATGACGATGTAGGGGCGCATTTTTTGATGAGCGACGCGGCCACCGCGACAGTGGTGTCAAACGAAAACGCCGCCATCGCCATCGGAGAGTTCGACCTCGGCACGGACGGATCTGGCGCCGGCAACGTGATAATACCGGCCGGGGGTACGGCCATGCCCTACTCGGAGAGGACAAAAGAGCCTTATACCGACGCGTTTGGCGAAACGAGATATCCCGAATATGCCTACATGAACGGGACAGAAGTTTATAATTTCACAACTCTTGTGGGCCCGGAGTCCATCAAAAGAGCCTGTGAGAAAAACGAAATCCGCATGGACGACGTCGCTTTTTTCATATCGCATCAGGCAAGCAAGGCCGTCATAAAAAATGTCCAGCTGAAGGTGGGCGCGGACTCGAGCAGGTGGCCGTCGAACCTCGAGCGCGTCGGCAACACAGGAGGTTCCTCGATACCGCTTTTGCTCGCCGAAATACTGAGGGACAAAAAACCGTCGGCCGGCGCGAAGATCGTCCTCTCCGGTTTCGGGGCCGGGCTCTCGTGGGCGTCTGTCGTCTTGAGCGTGAACTGATGAACGCCCTCTCTTGCGGCTCGTATGAATGAATGACAAAGACGCCGGGTATAGAGGACATCGCGTATTACCTCCCAGAGAGGGTTGTGACGAACGAACAGTTCGGGGAGGAATATCCGGGCTGGAACTACAAACGAGTCGCGCCTGTAGTCGGCATTTACGCCCGCCACGTCGAGGAGGATTCGGTTCCAGTTTCGGACATGGCTGCGAGGGCGGCTGAAAAGCTGTTTTCCGGCGGCAGGGTGTCCAGAGGGTCGATAGATTTCGTCGTTCAGATCACGGAGATCGGCGACTATCTGATGCCGTCCACTGCCTGTATCGTGCAGGAGAAGCTTGGGCTCCCGAACTCCGCTGGGGCCTTCGACATGAACCTCGCGTGCTCCGGCTACGTCTACGGCCTCGCGGTCGCCAAATCCCTCGTCTGCGGAGGGGTCGCGAGCCGGGTGCTTCTTATAACGGCAGAGAAGAACTTGTTTCGCATACACAAAAACGACCCCGGGACGCGTTTTTTGCACGGGGACGCGGCAACGGCGACGGTCGTCTCGCGCGAGAACGTCATTGCGGAGATAGGCGAGTTCGACGTCGGCACGGACGGAGGAGGGTCGAAATATCTGCTCATTCCGGCGGGAGGAACCGCGACGCCGTACTCCGAAAAGACCTCGGAGCCCTGGACGGACGAGATAGGGCAGAAGCACTACCCGGAGTACCTATACATGAACGGCATGGCCGTGTATAACTTCACGGCAAAAAGAGGCCCGGAGTCGATCAGGAAAGCTATCGCCAAAAACGGCCTCGAGGTCGGGGATATCGCGTATTTTATCTCGCATCAGGCCAGCAAGGCGATAATAAAAAACATCAGGGCGAAGATGGGGGTCGATGAGGATAAAGTGCCGTCTAACCTCGACAAGGTCGGCAACACTGGCAGCTCGTCGATACCGATACTGCTCACGGACATCATGCCCGGGCTGCCGGCCGGCGCGAAGCTGCTCCTCTCCGGCTTCGGCATAGGCCTGTCCTGGGGGTCGGTCGTTTTGACCGCGCAATAGAAATGAGCGTAAAAAATTTGCCGCTTCAGGGTAAAACTGCCATAATAACCGGTACGAACCGCGGGATAGGGCTCGCGGCTCTCGAAGTCTTCGCGGCGAATGGCGCGTCCGTCTACGCCCACGCAAGAAAAGAGACGCCGGAGTTCCTGTCTTTAGCCGACGGACTCAGTGGCCGTCACGGGACGGACATTTTGCCGCTTTGTTTCGACCTTACGGATTACGAAGCAATGAAGCTAAAAATGAAGGAGATAGTATCCTCAAAGCGCCCGATAGATATTCTGGTGAACAACGCCGGGGCGGTGGCCGAAAGCGCGTCATTTCTGATGACGCCGACAGGCAAAATGAAGTCGGTATTCGAGGTCAATTTTTTCGCCCAGATGGCGCTCACGCAGTACGTCGCGAGGATGATGACGCGCCGGAGGAGCGGCAGCATAATAAACGTATCGTCGACGGCCGCGCTAGACGGCGACCCAGCCCAGCTCGAGTACATAGCGAGCAAAGCCGCGGTGATCGGAGCGACTAAAAAGCTCGCGATAGAGCTTGGGGATTATAATATCCGCGTGAACGCCATAGCCCCCGGTCTTGTCGATACCGATATGGCCTCGGCGATGAAAGAAGGTTTGAAGAGCAGGACGATAGAGGGCGTCATTATGCGGCGGATGGCGCGCCCGGAGGAGATCGCCGGCGCAATGCTTTTCCTGGCGTCAGACATGTCGAGCTACGTGACGGGCCAGACCATCAGAGTCGACGGCGGAATGAGGTGATTGCGATTACAAACCTGGAAAAATATAAAAACTGTTTTATCGAGGCGTTCGCCCTCTCTGAGGCGGACGTGGAGTCGTTGAAATATCAGGGGATACAGGAGTGGGACTCCGTAGGGCACATGGCCTTGATGGCCTTGCTGGAGGACAACTTCGAGATAATGCTCGACACGGACGACATAATTGATTTCGCCTCGTTCGAAAAAGGCGTCGAGATACTACTAAAATACGAGGTCGTTATAAGATGAGATATATTTCGATTTTTGCAGGCAGCGTCGTATGAGATTATCCGACTACGTGGTTTCGCGCCTCGCCGAGACGGGCGTTCGGGACGTGTTTTTTGTGCCAGGCTACGGCAACACCCATCTTGTCGACGCGTTGGCCAGAGATGAAAATATAAACGGCGTATCCGTCCATCACGAGCAGTCCGCGGCGATGGCTGCGGTCGCTTATGCCAAATACAACTGCGATTTTGGGGCTTGTTTCGTCACGACGGGCTGCGGCGGGACAAACGCGGTTACAGGGCTTCTGCATGCCTATCAGGACAGCGTTCCCTGTTTATTTGTCTCCGGGCAGAGCGACACGAAACATATTATAGACTGTTTCGACGTCAGGCTGCGTCAGGTTGGCAAGCAGGAGGCCGACATTATTTCGATAGTACGAAGTATTACAAAATATGCCGTCACTGTGAAGGACGCGCGGGAAATAGCTCTCCACTTCGACAGGGCCCTGTTTTACGCGAAAACTGGCAGGCCGGGGCCAGTTTGGCTCGACATACCGCTCGACGTGCAGAGCGCGCCGGTCGACGCCGAGTCTCTGGAGCGGTTCCACCCAGAGCCTCCCGAGGCCGACGTCGTCTCTATACGCGAAAGCGCGCGCGAGCTCGCTTTGGATATAAAGCGGGCGCAAAGGCCCATTATCCTGGCCGGCAACGGCGTCAGGTCATCCCACTCCGTACTGGAGTTCCAAAAGTTCGCGCGTGATTTCGGGCTGCCGGTCGCGACGACAAAAATGGCAGTCGACATTCTTGACACCGAGGGCGGGTTGTTTACAGGTGTCGTTGGCTCCCAGAGCGGGTCGAGGGCCGGAAATTTCGCCGTCGCCAACTCCGACCTGTTGATCGTGCTCGGGTGCCGGCTGAGCGTCAACGTCACCGGCGCCGACTACGGAAACTTCGCCAGGGAGGCCAGGGTCGTGGCGGTGGATATCGACGGTGAGGAACATTCAAAAAACACAGTGCGGATCGATCGGCTGATCCAGGCCGACCTGAAAACATTTCTGGGCGAGATAAATACCCTTGTCCCGCCGGAGGCCAAAAGGGACTGGATCGAAAAATGCGCGCATTGGAAGAAAATATTTCCCTTTCTCACAGAGGAGGAGAGAAACGCCGACGCGATAGATCTTTACCTTTTTAACGAAAAAATGTCGATGGCCGCGAAGGATAACGCCGTTTTCGTCAGCGACGCCGGCAACGTCTGTTTTACGACGCCGGCCAGCGTGGTAATCTCAGGCGGAAAGCGCTCCATAACCTCCGGGGCGCAGGCGGAGATGGGTTTTTCACTCCCGGGCGCCATAGGCGCTTGTTACGCGAGCGGTATGGGGGAAGTGGGGTGTGTGACTGGGGACGGCTCTGTCATGATGAATATTCAGGAACTGGCGACAATCTCGTTCCGGAAACTGCCCATAAAAATTTTCGTGATAAACAACGGCGGTTACGCGAGCATCAGGGCGATGCAAAAAGAGGCGTACAGAGGGAGAACCCTCGGCACGGACGGCACAAACGGCCTTGGCCTGCCGTCATTTGAAAGGATCGCGGCCGGTTTTGACCTGAAGTACGTCAGGATAAACGACGCGGGCGAGCTTGACGAAAAATTGGGCGCCGTCTTTAGCTTTGACGGCCCGGTGCTGTGCGAGGTCATGTGCGCTCGCGTGCAGAAAAATTTTCTCGTCGCTATGGGAAGGAGCCCCGAAGGCCGGATGGGAATGAGACCGCTCGAGGATTTGTCTCCTTTTCTGGATCGGGAGATCTTCCTGAAAGAAATGATAATAAAGCCAGTTTGACGGTGTTTGGGATTGGATAGCATCTTTCGCGACATCAGGCGCGACACCGCGAATAAAACGGCCCTCGTCAGCGAAGGCAATGAGATCACATTCGCCGAGCTGTACAAAATGGCCGACCTTATAGCCTCATTCGCCTCGCAAGGCGACGTCGTCCTGCTCATATGCGCCAACGACGTCGAGTCCATAGCCGCCTACGTCGGTTTTACGCGGCGCGGCGCTGTCCCGATACTTGCGGGCCGCTCGACGAACGAGCTGTTTCTCGATGGCCTCAAAGAGGCCTACAGGCCGGCGTTTGTCTTCCGCAAGACCGATGAAAAACTTGATGGGGCGCTTTGCGAGCTTGGGCCTTACTCGCTTCTCCCGACAGGATTTGAGATAGACTACGCCGTCAACCCGAACCTCGCGCTTCTCCTTTCGACGTCCGGCAGCACTGGCAGCCCGAAGCTCGTCCGTCTGTCGCGCGGGAACCTCATAAGCAACACGGAGTCGATAATCGAATATCTTGGCATTACGCCTGAGGACAGGGCGATAACTACGCTTCCCATGAGCTACACGTATGGGCTTTCCATAATCAACACGCATTTATACGCCGGAGCGTCTATCGTCGTGACAGACAGGACGCTCATGGACAGAGAGTTCTGGAGCACACTGAAAAACAGCCGCGCCACGACGTTCGGCGGGGTGCCTTACACTTACGAGATGCTGAAAAAACTGCGGTTCGGAAGGATGGATCTGCCGTCGCTACGCTGCGTCACACAGGCGGGCGGGAGGCTGTCGCCGGAGCTCGCCGCCGAGTTTGCGGACATCTGCGAGGGCATGGGGATTGGTTTTATCGTTATGTACGGCCAGACGGAGGCGACGGCCCGGATGAGCTGGCTCGCGCCCGAGTACGCGCGAGCCAAGGCCGGCAGCGTCGGCGTTGCGATCCCGGGAGGCAGCTTTTTTTTACATGGCGTCGGCGGGGAGGAGATAACGGAACCTCGTCTCGTGGGAGAGCTCGTCTACAGGGGCGAAAACGTCTCTATGGGCTACGCCGAAAACAGATTCGACCTGTGTTTGGGGGACGAACTGGGCGGCGTGCTCGAAACCGGGGATCTCGCTTATTTCGACGAGGATGGGTTTTATTATATAGCCGGCCGCAAGAAACGTTTCCTGAAGATGTTCGGAAACAGGGTGAACCTGGACGAGATAGACGCGATGCTGAGGCGCGAGGGCTGCGACTGTGCCTCCTCAGGCGCCGACGACAACTTGATTGTCTATGTCGCCGGGGGGCCTCCCTTCGACGTTCCGGCGTTCATATCGGGGAGAACAGGCCTGCACCCGTCCTGCGTCAAAGTAGTCGAGGTCGAACGAATACCCAGGAGCGAATCAGGCAAGGCGCTCTTTGGGGAGCTGGGCGAACATGGCGCTTAGAGAGTTATTTGTGGATTACGGGGAGATACGGCTGCTCGACGTCGAGTGCGACGCTATCGACGACATGGACGGGTTCGTGATTCTGGACGACGCGGAAATCACGCACGTGAAGGCGACTCTGCCGAGTTTGCCGGGCGGCATCGAAAACATGCTGGAGATGCAGAGGCTTGGTTTTCAGTTTGTCGACAGGCAGATAGACGTCTCGATAAACCTGCTGCGATCGCGGATCGACTTTGGCCCGCTGATTCGCCTCAAACCGCGCCTCACGTCCGAGCGCAGGGAGGAGGTTCTGGCGGTGGCGCTTCGGAGCTTCCCGCGCGACAGGAGGTTTCATCTGAACCTCATTCCAGACGCGCCAGACAAACACGACAAAAAATCCGCGTATTTCGTGATATCGAAGTGGGTCGATGAACTCGAGGAATATTACGTCTGCGAGCACAGGGGAGAGCTTCTCGGGTTCCTGGCGCCGGAGAAACTGGAGGAGCGGCGGGCCTTTGTCCACTTAGCGGCCGTCGACGAGCGTTTCCGCTCCTCTGGCGCGGCGCTCTCGCTGTACGCCAACGCGGCTAGGGAGTTCAAGGAGAGAGGGTTTGCCGCCCTTGACGGACGAATATCGACGCTGAACGCACCGGTCATGAACATCTACTCCGTTTTGGGCGCGTTTTTTTCCAACCCGACGGACGTTTTTCTGAAGGAAATGCGATAGGGAAGAGCCGGTTCATTGTTGGAGGCCTGAAGGGCAGCGATAGTTTTCTCAGGCTGAAGGTTATATACTTTCTGAAGACGGGGGCGACGACATGGCTTATTCATTCGACGAAATAGCGAAGCTAGATCCGTATGGCACTGGGCGCGGCGAAAAGGCGGAGCTTTACGCGCGCGTATTGAGCGAACTCACCTCGAGCCACTACGCGCGCTGCGCCGGGTACCGAAAAATCCTCGACGCGTTTGGCTGCGACCCGCGCCCGACCCGGAGCGCCGAGGCGCAATTTATGCTGCCCGTCGGGGTTTTCAAAACAAACGAGCTGTCGAGCGTGCCCGGAAGTGAGATCCTCAAGACTATGACGTCGTCCGGCACATCCGGCCAGGCCGTATCGAAGATATTTCTGGACAGGGAGAACGTTCGCGCGCAGACTCGGGCTCTCGCCTCCATCATATCGTCTTTCATCGGGAACAAACGCCTTCCGCTCATAATGCTCGACACCGCGCTGGTCAGCACGGATCGCTCGATGTTCTCCGCGAGAGGCGCCGGCATCGTTGGATTTTCGACGTTCGGACGCGACGTTTTTTTCGCGCTCGACGAGAACATGAGGCCCGACGTGGACGCCGCGCGCGCCTTCGTTGAAAAACACCGCTCCGAGAGGATACTGCTCTTCGGGTATACGTACATGATATGGCGGCACGTCGTGCGCGAGCTGGCGGAGACGGGCCGTTCCCTCGGCATCCGCGACGGAGTTTTATTCCACATCGGGGGCTGGAAGAAGCTGAAGGACGAGGCGGTGGACCGAGGAGCTTTTAACGGCGCCGTGAGGGAGACCATCGGCGACGTTCGCGTTCACAACTACTACGGCATGGCCGAACAGCTCGGCTCGGTCTTTGTCGAGTGCGAGCACGGCAACATGCACTGCTCGGTATATTCCGACGTCATAATAAGGCGGCACAGGGACTTTTCCGCCGCGCCATCCGGGGAGCGGGGTATCGTCGAGCTGCTCTCCCTTCTGCCGACCAGCTACCCGGGCCACGTGCTGCTCACGGAGGACGAGGGGGAGATATTGGGCGAGGACGACTGCCCCTGCGGCAGGCTGGGCAAATATTTCAGGCTCCATGGCAGGGTCAGGGGCGCTGAGGTCAGGGGATGCAGCGATACCTATGAATATCGGCGCGCCGGATAAACTAGACTGGCTCGTCGGGGATGGCCTTCCGGAGGTTCGGCCGCTCCGACCTTACTCGGATGCCGCGCTCGAGTTTTTGGGCGGCCTGTCGGACGCGCTGCTGCGCGACAGGGCGAACAGAGCCTTCCCGGACGTCGTCACGTTCGCTTTTTTTTGCAGGAGGGCGAACGCCTCGAGGCTGAAAAATGACTTTGGGGAGACCGCGAATCGCCTTGGGCGCGGTCTTGCGTTTCATATCACGCCTTCGAACATTCCCATAAACTTCGCTTTTTCGCTCGTTTTCGGTTTGCTCTCGGGCAACTCGAACGTCGTTCGCGTTCCGACAAGAGACTGGCCGCAGGTCGATGTCGTATGCCGCGCGATTCGCGCCCTTCTCGAACGCCCTGAATACGAGGAGGTAAAACGTCGCGTCGCCCTGGTGAGATATGGGCGGAACGACGAGATAACGGCGTATTTTTCCGGCTTTTGCGACGCCAGAATAATATGGGGCGGCGACGAGGCCGTCACCGCGATCCGAAAAATACCAATTCCGCCTCGGAGCGTGGAAGTTACATTCGCCGACAGATTTTCGTGCTGCGCCCTGCTTGCGGAGGCTGTGCTCGGGCTGGACAATGCCGGGCTCGAAAGGCTGGCCGCCGCGTTCTACAACGACACGTATCTCGTCGACCAGAACGCGTGCTCGTCCCCGAATTTGATAATGTGGCTGGGGAAAAATATCCGCGCCGCTAAGGACATATTCTGGCCCGCGGTGGAGCGAGCCGCCGCAAAGTACGACCTCGAGCCGGCTCACGCAACAGGCAAATACGCTCTTTTGTGCGGCTATCTGGCGGGGGATTATGGGATAAAACGCGTGACGAGGCACGGCAATCTGATCTACAGGGCGGAGCTCGACAGGTTGGACGCCGCCGAGAGTCTGCGCGGTCTGTTTGGTCTTTTTTTCGAGTACGACGCGACGTCGCTTCGGGATGCGGCGAAGTACGTCACGAGCAGGTGGCAGACGCTCACGTACTTCGGGTTCGACCCGGCGGGACTCGTCTCGTTCGTGACGGACGGGCTTTTTGGGATAGACAGGGTCGTTCCGGTAGGAAACGCCCTCGACATAGGGGTAATCTGGGACGGATACGACTTGATCCGGACGCTGTCGCGTATCGTCAGCGCGGGATAGGCCATGCATATCGGGCGAGCCGAAAATAAAAGGGAGTGTTCCTTTGACTGGCGGTAAAAACGGTGAAAAAAGCGGCGGACGGGCGCCCTCTATTATGTTTCAGGGGACTGGATCCGACGTTGGGAAGTCGATTATTGTCGCCGGGCTTTGCAGGATTTTCTCCAACAGAGGTAAAAACGTCCTGCCTTTCAAGCCGCAGAACATGTCGAACAATGCGGCGATCACGGCGGACGGCGGCGAGATAGGGCGGGCTCAGGCTATGCAGGCCCGCGCTTGCCGCGTCGAACCTGTCGCGGACATGAACCCCGTGCTGCTGAAGCCGGAGAGCGACACCGGCAGCCAGGTGGTCGTCCAGGGCAAAGTGGCGCGGACGGTGAAAGCTTCGGAGTATGTCACGTACAGGAAGACGCTCCTTCCGCGCGTTATGGAGAGCTTTGGCCGTCTGTGCGACACCGCTGACGTCGTGGTCGTCGAAGGGGCGGGAAGCATATCCGAGGTCAACCTGCGTGACGGAGACATCTCGAACATGGGCTTCGCCGTAGAGGCGGGCGTGCCGGTCGTGCTGGTGGCCGACATCGACAGGGGCGGGGCTATCGCGTCCATCGTCGGCTCGTACATGCTGCTGCCCGAGGATGAGAGGCCGTTTCTCAAGGGTTACATAATCAACAAGTTCAGGGGGGATTACTCCGTCTTCAAACCGGCTGAGGAGATCATCAGGTCTCACACAGGGCTTCCCTGTCTTGGGGCCGTCGACTGGTTCGCGGGCGCGTCGCTCCTTCCCGCCGAGGACTCTCTCGCGCTCGAAAAAAAACGCGAAAGCGGCGGGAGGATAAGGAGGACAAAAAGGATAAAAATCTACGTCCTCGGCCTCTCCCGAATATCGAACTTCGACGATTTCGACCCGCTCGCCTCAGAGCGCGACGTGGATCTCGTTTTTGTGAGGCCGGGCGCGCCTGTGCCGGGGGACGGGGACTTGATAATAATCCCAGGCACGAAGTCGACAATAGCGGATCTCGAATATATTCGCCGTCAGGGGTGGGACATCGACATGGCGGCGCACATCCACAGGGGCGGCAGGGTTATCGGCATCTGCGGCGGCTACCAGATTCTGGGCAAGCGGATAGACGACCCGCTCGCGACGGAGAACCCAGCGCCGGCGTCCGTAGAAGGGTTAGGTTTTCTGGACGTCGTTACGTCCATGGCCGGCGACAAGACTCTGCGGCGATTTGCCGCCGTCACCCCGGACGGGCAAGACATTTCAGGCTACGAGATCCACATGGGTTTAACGGACGGCCCGGGGACGGCGCGTCCCATGATTGTCCTCGACGGGGTTCCGGAGGGGGCGCTGAGGGACGACGACCTCGTGGCCGGCTGTTATATTCACGGTCTTTTTACGAACGACTCGTACAGGTCGAAGTTCCTCTCCATCTTCAGGGGCGGGTCGGGGCTTGGCGTCGCAAAGCTGGACTACGAAAGCGCGGTGGACAGGACGCTCGACGAGTTCGCGGCCCTTATGGAGAGAGGCGTCGACATAGACCGGCTCTCGCAAATCGCCGGTCTCCAGTAACGGTTTGGAAACGCCGATATTATCTGTAGAAATTTGTGATCGGGGGAATGTCTTATGAGAGCCGTAAAGCTCGTTAAAATTTTAATCGCGCTGATTTTCGCCTTTTGCCTTACATCTGGCGAGTCTGGCGCGGTCACGGTCGAACCGGGCGAGCGCTTCCAGCTCAGGATGGTCTCGCCTATAGAGAACAACAGCGGTTTTGCCGTCTGGGGCAGCAAGTATTATCCAGGGGACGTCCTCTCCGAGAAGATGAGCGACTACGTTTTCAGGAAGATGAAGGAGATCCCGCGAGTGAGCGCGACGCGTCTCGTGAGCGACATCCCTGAAGTGTGGTCGACCTCCGGATTCTCCGAGTCGGACATGGTGGTGAAGATAAACCTCGAGGAGTTCGCACACACAAAAAAGGACGTCATCGGCTCAAAAATATACTGGGACGTCGTGCTTCATACTTACGTCTACAACGGCTCGACGCGCGAGCTTCTGTATGACTCCATCGTGAGGGAGAAGGCCGATCGCCAGTACGTGCTCTACAACGACGTGCTGGAGACTGATCCGATTTATTGGGACAAATTTGAGAAGAGCCCGTACTGGCCGGCGATCCGCCATGCGCTCGACGTGGCGCTCAACGAGGTTTTGGACGGCTATAACGGGTATCATGTCGTAGGCCAGATAGTGGCGAAGGCCGAGAGGGTGGACGCGTCGCTCACAGTTTCGTCGAAGAAACAGGACAATCTTTACCATATCAATATAGGTCGCGCCGACAGCGTCAGGGTTGGGGACTTGCTCGTCGTCACCCGTTCGTCGTCGGTGAGGACCATCGCCCCGGAGACGCCGGAGATGCACTTCCCGCAGGTCGTAGGGCGAGTGAAGGTTCTCTTCGTAAAGGATCAGGACGCGATAGTCGAGATTATCAAAGAGTCCGGGAGCGGCCCGATACAACTGGGGGATTCCGTATCGATGCCCCTTCGCGGGCGGCGCGGCAGCGCCGGTATTTATTGAAAATATTGGGTTTCCATAACTTTAACTTTTGATGGGAGTTGTTCTCTATGATTGATCGTCCTGGTAAAAAAAATCTAGCGACGAGGCTCGTAATGATATTTTTCCTCGCTATATTCTGCTTTGGCCTGCTGACCTCGCTCACGCTGCCCGCCTCTTTCGCGGACAGCAAATCTCCGCCCGACGAGTCCATCCGGACGGAGGAGGACGAGGAGAGGGAGCGCGAGGAGGTGAAAAAGCGCGAGGAGGACGCGAGGATCGCGAGGCAGAAGCGCGCGGCCGAGGCCCGCAGGCGCGCGGCTGAGGCCGCGAGGAAAAAGGCCGAGGCCGAGAGGAGAGCCAAGGCCGAACACGACGCGGAGACAGCGCGCCGCCTCGCTGAGGAGGACAAGGTTCTGCGCCCGCTCGTAATAGGGCAGAACCTCGTGGAGAACGGCCGTTTCCGCAGCGCCATACAGGTTCTTAAAAGTTATCTCGAAGCATACCCGGAGTCGCCGGACGCATGGTATTGGCTGTCGCGCTCTTACCACGCGGTAGGCGACTACGAAAGGGCGCAGGCCGCGGCCAACGCGGCGCTCGACATCGACCCGTATTACCCGGATCTGGTGAAGACCCCGAACGGCATCCAGCCTATGCCGATCCTGACAAAAGAAGAGCGGCGCGAGCCGAGGCCCTCGATGTCCGTGCTGCCGGTCAAACAACCCCTGCCGGCGAACCTGCTTCTCGAGCCGGTGACGATATCGTTCCCCATACTCGTCGAGGCGGAGGATCAGGACGGGGGCGAATACGCGAACTCTCTTGGGGCGCCGGACGGCCGCGACCCGATCACAGGCGCGTACCTCCAGTATTCCCCCCAGATTCCGATGCCGCTCGGCGCGACTGTCCGCTGGATGCAGAGCGAACATTTCAACGAGATATCGCGCTGGCGCTTCAGGGTCGACAGGATAGGAATTCTTATGGAGCCGAGGGTTCCGATAGCATGGAAGGGCGACAATCCATACGAGGTCTACTTCTGGACGGGAACTGAGTGGGCGAGGGTCAGGAGGAAAACGGGCGGAGTTTTCGAGGACAGCAAAGAGAAATATGACGACATTCTGTACAGCGCTGTCGACAACATCGCGGAGGTGCTGCGCGACAGGGGCTTCAAGTGGTACGAGCCCGACACGCCGTCGCTCGCGGCAAACGCGTCTTTGATGCGCTACAAGTGGGCAGGCGACGTGGACTTGATCGACGCGGCGCTTCGCGCGGAGAAACGCGCGCTCGAAACAGTGCCGGCGCAGCACGTCTCTATTCCTGGGGACATTAATAAGAATTAATTTATATTCAGCGCTTGCAAATCAAAAAGTAACTGTTATAATTTTTTTAGCTTAGGCTAATGATGTCAAAAAATTGTAAGGAGGGAAGTAAAAATGAAGTTGTTTGGGAAAGTCGTTTTGGGAGTTTTGCTTGGGGTGTTTCTGTGGATCGCGCCTGCGTCGGCAGCGTGGATGAGACCGTCGTATTACGCATATCCCTACCAGTACCCATATTACACCGCGTCATACTACGCCCCATACGCTCCTTACGCGTGTCGTCCTTTGGCAGTGCCGGTGGTTTACGCCGCGCCAACTCGCGTTTACGCCAGGCCCGTTGTTTATGCGGCGCCGGTCGTCTACGCTCCAGCGCCGGTTGCTTACGCGCCTGTCGCCTACGGGGCGGTGGGTTATTATTACGGGTGGTAGTCCTATAATTTAGCTATATTATCAATAAATTTCAGGCATTTTTGACCTGCAATCAAGGAGGAGAGCAGATGAAGACGTTAAGGAAGACAATACTTGCATTATCGTTTTTTGTGTTTCTAGGGGTCGCCGGCATATCGGCGGCGTCCGAAGCGCCGGACGGTTCGTACATCGTTACCGTCAGCGAGGCGCCGACCACGCAGTATGAAATTTCGCCGACGAGCACGAGGTGGAAGGTTCAGAGCGGCGGCAGGCTGATTCCCATATCGGCCTCGCGCGTGAAGTACATGAGGGTGGCGACGTTCCACGGAGCGCCAGGGCAGTATCCGGCAGCTCCGAGTAGCGAGTCTGCCCAGTCGTCCGCGCCAACGCAGCAGATTCATATTTACTTGTCCCCCGCGCAATACCCAACGTCCTTGCCAAATTACGCTCCGACGCCGGGCTATCCGCCAGTTCCTGTAAACCAATATCGGCAATACGCTCCGACGCCGGGTTATCCGCAAGGGCAGAGCGGAGCGCCGGATCCGAATCATTCGCCCGCGCCTTACAGCCTGCCGGCGCCGCAAAACGTACCAGCTCCGTATTCTCTAACGCCGGGCGACTCATATCCGCCAACAGCCGGTCAGTAAAAGATTGTGTGATGATTTAAAATGAGATGGCCGTCTAAATTATTTGTTTTATTGGGGATTTTTTTCTGCCTTTCGTCCTCGGTCGTACGTGCCGACGGCGCGGGGTGGATCATGTTGGCCGCCGATGTTTTGGAGGGCCGTGTGATCGCCATAGCGGCGGATGGTTACGATTTGAATATCGGCGTGTCGGGAGGCGGAAGCGTAGGCAAGCACTATCTGGTTTACGCCGACGGCGAGGATATAGTCGACTTCAACGGCGCGCCGCTCGGAAGCTATAAAGTTCCGCTGGCCGTGCTGGTGACAAAAGGCGTTTCGACGACAGAGAGCTTTTGCGAAGTCTACCTTCCGAGCAAAGGCTGGATAATCCAGACTGGCGATAAAGTTATACCGATATCACGTGAGGCCGCGGATCACATAAAATTCGCGATGTACAACACGATACCGGACGCCCCTCGCCTGAAGGGTTATAACGGGCGGTGGATCCGCGTCGGATCGGTCATGAATCCCTTCAGCGCAATAGTGAAGTATGACAGTTGGTGGAGTCTGCTTGGGCTTCCGGCGAACGTGCCGCCAGCGCCTCCCGGTTATTATTATGCCGACGTCCGGACAGTTCAGTATATGCCGGCGAACGCCTACAGCCCGCCCCGACCGGGCGTGTCCGTCCGTCTGCCCTGGCAGGCGCCGGCGGAGAGGACGCCAAAGACGTTCCCGCCAGAGCCGTCGCCGGCCGCGAGGATTACTCAGCAACAGCCGGTTTATCCCGATTCTTGGAGACAGTTTGACTTTGACGTAAATCAGGTCACTGACGCAAAGCTGATACGGACGTTCCCTCTCGCCGACGTCGAAAAATACTCTCTCGAGATTCAACACAGAGGAGCTTGGAACTTCTACTCCAACAAGCGCTATCGTGAGGCGTACGACGCTTTTCGCCGGCAATCCTTCGAGTATTATGGCAATTACCTGTCGCCATATTGGGCCGGCAGGTCTGCCCAACAGTTGGGGAACCTTTTTGAAGCGAAATCGTGGTTCAACGAGGCGCTTCGCATAAACCCGAACTATCAGCCGGCCAAAAACGCGCTGGATGAGATATCGAAACAGACCGACAAAGAAGAGCGCAAACATACGAGCGGCACAGCAAATTAGCAAACCCTGAAAGCAGCCCCGCTCATGAAATGAAAACCGTTGCGCTTCTTTATGGGGCGTCGCGGTTTTTTGCGTTGTAACAGGAGATTTTTCATATATACTTTGTCGAGATGGGCTAAGGTCGACTCGTAAAATTTTTCTTCTAGGAGGTGACGTCGGTGCGAGGTCTCGCGTCTTTTACCCGGTTGTCGATTATTTCCGCCTTATGCATGTTTCTGACGATTTTTTCTTCGATCCCTGCCCGCGCCGAGACCGAGAACCTTGGATGGAGCTTTGGCGCGAAAGCAGAGGCGCGGCGCGGAGGGGTCGTGCTTGTGCTGTCCGGCGGCGGGACTCGCGGGTTCGCTCACGTGGGCGTTCTCAAGGTGCTCGAGCGCGAGCGCATACCTATCGCGGCGATAGTGGGCACGAGCATAGGCTCGGTGATCGGCGGCCTTTACGTTTCCGGCCACAGCCCCGACGAAATACGAAAGTTGATCCAGGAGACGGACATAATGGGCCTTCTGGCGGACACCGGAACGAGGCTCAGGCTCGACTCCGGCAACCACAAGCCTGTCGGCGAAAGCTCCTCCTCCTTGCGCCTCGACTTCGACAAAAAGTTCAACGTCATAGGGCCGCTTGGCCTCCTCCCGGCTGTTTCATTTTTAAATTTCCTCACGAGGAACACAGGACACGTGCAGACGACTGACTTCAACGACTTCGCTGTGCCATTCGCCTGTGTGGCGACCGATTTGGGCACGGGCGAGGCCGTTGTGCTCAGGGACGGCAATCTCGCGTCTGCGATACGGGCCTCGTCGTCGATTCCAGGTATTCTGGAGCCCTGGCCGCTAGAGGGCAGGCTCCTGGTCGACGGGGGGCTCGTCGCGAACCTGCCCGTCGAGATAGCGAAAGAGATATTCCCAGGATACCCGATCATAGCCGTGAACCTGTCCGGGCAGGTTACTTCGAAGCCGGCAAGCTCCTTCACAAGCGTTGTCGACGTTCTGACGCAGACCATAGACATAATGACACTTGAAAATATCAGGAGGAACGAGGCTCTTGCGGATCTTGTCCTTTACCCTGATACCGGCTCGTTCAGCGTGCTTGACTCCGAGGACTACGACAAGGTATACGAAAAGGGTTTGACCGTCGCCGAGGAGAACGTAGAAGAGTTGATCGCGCTTTCCGAGTCAGCGCCCCTCGTGACGGTCACTGGCGATATCGAGGCGGATGAGAGGGTCGTAAGGCTTGTTCGCGTGGATGGGCTTGACGGGCGCGCCGCCCGCGACATCGAGAGGACGTTCAGGCATTTCGTGAACATGCCGTACGACGTGGACGCCATCAACAAAGCGCTCGACGTCATCTCCGGAAGGGACGAGGTCGCGACTGTCGACGTGAACACGTTGCCGCTCGATCCGTCGACTCCAAACGACGTCGAGGTAGTTTTTTCGATTGAAAAACGTCCGCCCTTCGAACTGGGCGTCAGCGGATACACGACAAATCTGCACAGGCAGAGGTGGCTTGGCTTGCAGATAGACGGCAGGGATCTTTTCTCCGGGGGCGACTCGGCAAATATGGACGCGAGATATGGAAAGGGAGAGTGGAACCTGAGCTCGAGATATTTTACGCCGCTTCATGGAGGCGAACAGTGGGGGTTTGCCCTCGGGGCGAGGAAGGAGTTCTATCAGGCTGATGGATTTGACTCTGTCGATCTGAGGCGGAGATTCGCCAGGGCAATATTCTACAGCGGGAACAGAAACAGCAGGTTCGGCATCGGCGCGGCTATTGAACATACGAACGCCAGGGACGGCGGCTACGAGTTTGGCCCATATTTCTACTACAACGTGGACACCCTCGACAACCAGCTTGCTCCGACGAAGGGCTACACGATCAACACGCAGGTTTGGTGGAACACAGCCGATATATTGACCTCGCGGACGAACGTGACGGCTTACATACCGTTTATGACCAGAAAGAAAACGCACTTCGCCCTCGACCTGGGCCTCGAGACCGGCGACAAAGAGCACGAGGCGTACCGCGCCCTGTTGGGCGACCAGGAGGAGCTGATGAGCGTCTCCCGCCACCCGTTGGCAGGAGACCAGGCGGCGTGGGCCCGGCTCGGTATCGGGAGGAATTTTTTGAACTCATGGTGGGGCGCGGTGAGAGGCGAGGTGTTCGCCGGTTATGGCGTCATAATGGACGACTGGTCGAAAAGGGACGACGCGTGGGAGTTGGGGGTGGCTCTTTCTGTCCCGGGCGAGTTTCTCAACGGAAAACTTTTGCTCGTATACGACGACCGGGGAGAGTTCAGCTTCGGTTATACTCTGGGGATTCAAAACTACTGGTGGAACTACCAGATGCCGTAAGACAGGCGCGCAGACCCGAAAAAAGCGCTCAGCCTCTCCTCAAAACCACCAGGGGCTTTTGACGGCGTCGCCAGGTTTGCGCGGGTATCGTCTGCGGCATGGGCCGATTTTCTCCCAGATTACGAGAAACCTCTCCTTCCCGGCGATGGAGTAGCGAAACAGTTCGGGTTTTGAGAGCCCGAGTATCCTCCACTTTGAACCGGGAAGGTCGGTCTCCTCGTTCGCGTCCTTTCCCTTGAAGGCGATCAACCTGCCTCCAGCCCGGACAAGCGGCGACAGATACTCGACGAGAACGCGAGCGTCCGCGACGGCCCGCGCTGTCGCGATGTCGAAGCCCTCCCGTCGTTCGCGCGCGAAATCCTCCGAGCGTCTGTTTACGGCCTCAGCGTTCGAGCAGCCCAGCTCCTCGGCCATCTCGGCAACCAGGGCGATTTTTTTCCCGATGCTGTCGAGCAGCGTTCCGCGCGCGGCCGGCCTGCATATGCACCAGACGAGCCCCGGCAGCCCGCCGCCGGTTCCGACGTCTACGAAGGATAAGTTCTCGGGAAGGTATGGGAGGGCGGCGAGCGCGTCCGTTATGTGCTCGTCGTACAGCGTATCCGGGTCGGACGGTCCTGTGAGCCGTGCTTTCGCGTTGGCCGCGCCGAGAAGGCCGGCGTATCGTCTTAGTTTTTGGATGGTTTCTTCGTCCATAGCCCTTTATTCTCCGTCGAACGCGCTTGCTGAGCGCGCGAAAATTCGTCAATTTACGTTATAATTATACACGAGGGGGAGTGTGTATGGCGGATTCGTTCGAGCGAGGAAAAAGCGTAAATTTTGGCGGTTTCACTGTGCTAGATCTACGCGGAACGTGGCGCGAAATGGGCCGCCAGTACGGCGTCCTCGCTTCGAGGCAGCTTCATGAGATGTATGAGGCCGCCATAGTTGGCAACCTCCTCAAATCCGGCCGCTTGTCAAGAGAAGCCGCCGACTCTGTCGCGAAGGTTTTTTACGCAAACTACCCGCACAGGCTCAAGGAGGTTCTCGTTGGCCTGTCGGAGACCTCCGGGCTCGACTTCGGGCAGCTGCTCCTTTTGAACGCTGTCGAGGTAGAGGTCGCCGGGGATATATATAACAGGGACAAGGGCGTCTCGGACGCTCAATGCACTGGAATTGCCGTATGGGGAGAGTACTCGTCCGGGCCGCTGATTTACGGTCGCAACTACGACTACTTTCCATGGTTCAGGGAGTTGGGGAAAAACCTCATTACAACGGTTTATCACCCCGGCGACGGGTCGCTCAGCACGGCGACTATCGGTTATCCGGGCGGTATTTACATGACGACAGGCATAAACGAGTGCGGGATATTCCTCGAGCTCAACAACGGCGAACCGTCCGGCGGCGCGCTCCAATACCCGAACAGGGCGCCGGCGATCACGGAGCTGTTCATGTTCCTTCTGGACTCGCCCGATCTGGATCAGCTGGAGAGCTTTTTCCAATCGACGAGGTCGAACTTCGCTTATATAATAGGAACCGCCGACGACCAGACATCGAGGTGTTTCGAGTGGCCAGTGTTCGACGTGAAGCGCAGGCTCTCCGTCAGGCGCCCGGGGCTCATGGTCGCCACGAACCACTTTACAGAGCCGTCGTGGGGTCTGCCGCGCCCCGACGACGAAAAATTTTCATGGACCCGCACGCGCAGACAGAACCTGCTCAACCTCGCCGAACATTTCAAGGGGAGCGTCGATGTCGCCAGGATGAAAAAAATCCTGGACACACGCATGAAGGATCTAGGCGCAACGACGGACAACACAGTCTATCAGATAATAGCCGTCCCGCGCTCCATGTCGCTGTCGCTCAAAGTGCCGGAGTTGATCGACTGGACGGACATACCCATAGGGGACTTCCTGAGAGGGTAAATTTTTATTTTTTCGGCCGCTTGTACAGGAACGGACCGGCCGACTCGAAACCTATAGTTTTGTGGTCGAATATCTGCTCTGTCGCGCCGGTCATGAGATAGCCGCCCGGGCGCAGGGCGTCGAAAAATTTCCGGTAGAGGGCGGACTTCGTCTCCGCGCCGAAATAAATGACGACGTTGCGGCAGAGGATGATGTCGAACCCGGACTCGAAGTGATCCTTTATGAGGTTCATGTGCTTGAACTTGACCTTGTCCTTGACCTCTTTTTTGACCTGAACGTTGTCGCCGCTTACGTCGGTGAAGTATTTCGCAACCCATTCCTTCGGCGCGTTAGTTATCTGACGCTTCTGGTATACTCCGCCCTGGGCCTTTTGCAGAACGCCCTGGTCTATGTCGCCCGCGAGGACTGGCTGGGGCGTAGCGACTTTTGTCTCCATCGCGAGGATGGCGAGGGAATACGGCTCCTCCCCGGTCGAGCAGCCCGCGCTCCACAGCTTTATCCGCTGGTGTCCCAGATCTTTATACATCTGCGGGATTATGTTGTCGCGGAGTTCCCACCATCTGTTGGCGTTGCGGAAAAACTCCGTCACGTTTATCGTGAGGTAGTCGAGAAACTCGCGAAGTTTCTCAGGGTTGTTCGCGATCGTCTTGTAGTACTCGTCATAGCTCTTGACTGCCCACCTCTGCATCAGCATGTGTATGCGCCGGTGAATTTGGTATTTATAGGCGTCAAGGTCTATGCCGGTGAGCTCCTGTATCTTTTTTTTGAAGGTGTTGTACTCGGGCGGCGCCGGATAAATCGCGTTTTCCTGCAACGACATCTTTAGAAGCCTCCATAGTGTTATTTTTTATTTTCGCGTACGCTCACTGATTTATTATAACACTTCGCAGGCTTTGAAGAAGGGTTGTTTACTCGAGTTACGCAATAATTGATTTTACGCTAAGTTTTTTCGTCTGCGAGTCGATAATTAGAGTAAGTAAAGGAACAGCGGGGTGATCAGGGATGAACATTCAATCCGTATCGAGGGTCGGCGCGGTCCAGAACGTAGCTCATCAGTCGGAATTTATTTACGGGGTAAACAGGGAGTTTCTTCCTCCAAAATCGCCGCAGGCGCCGCGCAATGTCACTTTGCAGGGGCAGGGACACTTGGATACGGTTTACCAGTTCAGGCAGCTGGAGGGATGGCTCGGCGACATGCCGGTGGCGTTCACGTATCTCATAGCCAACCGCTCCTACGAGTACACGAAGCAGGTCTTTCAGGACTGGGACAGGAGAACGGCAACGACAAACGTCAACAGTTGGATAGTCTGATGCGGAACGGGGCTCTTAAGAGCCCCGTTTTTCAGTTTCCGCCCCCGTTCTCGAAAACCGCATTGCCACCGCGTAACAGGGCCGCTACCACCGCGACACTCCAGCAATATCTTGAGGAATTTATTAAACTCGTTCACGCTTGACTTCCTGCCCGAAATTTTAGCGTACTCATTTCGGAGGCGTTCCAAAGAGCCCTGACGATAAAACGACATTTAAACGTTTAATTTAGTATATCCACTCGAAAAAAAGACTATTATGATACAATTAGACGGTTAGACGCGCGAATAGGTAAATCACGAAAGGAGTTGTAGCATTTGAAGACTGAGATACTCTCTCAGGAGCGGAACGTCATAGCCGTAAGGGCGGAGTACGAAGCGGGCGAGATAGACAAGGCCGTAAACAAAACGGTACGCGAACTCTCCGGCAAAGTAACCATCAAGGGTTTCCGCAGAGGGCATGTGCCCCGGAAGACATTGGAGCTTTACTTCGGAAGAAATAAAATATACATGGAGACGACCGAGAGGATCACGCAGGAGGCTATGGAGGGCATCGTAGCGGAGTACGACCTCGACCTCGTGGCGACCCCGAAGTTTGACATCGCGACGCTTACCGAGGGCAGCCCCCTCTCCATCGACTTCACGTTCGAGGTTCGTCCCGAGGTGACGCTTCCCGATCTTGCCGCTCTCGAGGCAGAGAAGGTCGTCTACAGCGTCGGCGACGATCAGGTAGATGAGGGCTTCAAGCAGATTATGGAGTCGAGCGCCGAGCTGGTCGCGACAGACGAGGATCGCGCCGCGACGCGGGAGGATATAGTGGAGACGCTTTATTCGTCGTATCGCGTCGATGATGACGGCAGCCTCGACGCGATAGAGAAGAACAAGAAAAACACCATGACCCTGAGCGGGATTCGCAAGGACATCTCCGAGGCCATAGTCGGCAGGAAACCCGCTGAGGAGTTCTCGTTCGACATCAGGCTGGAGGACGATTATCCGGATCCAAGGCTCTCTGGGAAGCTCATCCGGTACAACATGGAAATTTTGCGGTTCATGAAGCGGGTTGTCCCGGAGGCGACGGACGAGAAGATAGAGGAGCTCTCGAAAGGTCAATACAAAACCTTGGCCGAGATGAAATCCGAGTTGCGCCGCCAGCTTGAGCTGAACGCCAAGGAGCGCTCCGACTCGAGCCTCCGCGAGTCCGCCGTGAAAGCGGCTGCCGAGGCCGCCGAGGTCGATATTCCCGAGAGCATGGTAAATCGCCAGTACACAGCCATGAGGTCGGATCAGGATGGCCGTCTGCGGCACGATCTCGGGCAGTCGCTCGAGGAATACCTCACGAAAAACAGTCTCAGCGTGGACGAGTACGAGAAGAACCTCAGGGCGCGCGCGGGCGAAATCGTCAGGAATACGCTCGTCCTAGACGCTCTCGCCGAGAAGGAGGAGATCAGTTTCACGTCCGACGATCTCAACGAGGAAATAATGAGGATGGCGGCCTCGACGAAGGTGAACGCTCAGGAGCTGGCTGACGCCATCAGCAAGGATAAGGACGAGTTCGCCGCTGTCGCGATGAGGATGAGAACGCGCAACACCATGAACTTCATAGCCTCGAAAGTTCAGGTGAAGGAGATCGACCCGCCGGCGCCAGAGGCAAGCGGCACGGGCACAGATACGGATACGGATACGGCAGAGGAGAAGCCCGAGGAGTAGCGGGAAAAAATCAAAAAATTCGATTGGAGCGGAAAAATGTCAGAAGATAGAATTCAACCGGCATCTTATCTCGTCCCGATAGTCGTAGAGCAGACTGGCAGGGGCGAGCGTTCTTACGATATATACAGCCGTCTTTTGAAGGACAGGATTATATTCATCGGTCAGGAGATAGAGGACACGATGGCGAACCTGGTCATAGCCCAGCTCCTGTTCCTAGAGAGCGAGGATCCCGACAAAGACGTCTTCCTCTACATAAACAGCCCTGGCGGCGTAGTTACGTCCGGGCTTGCCATCTACGACACCATGCAGTACATAAAGTGTCCCGTGTCGACGATCTGCACTGGTCAGGCCGCGAGCATGGCGGCCGTTCTCCTCTCGGGCGGCGACCACGGCAAGAGGATAGCTCTTCCGAACGCGAGGATCATGATACACCAGCCTCACGGAGGCGCTCGCGGGCAGGCTGTAGATATCAAGATCCAGGCGGACGAGATACTCCATACGAGGCGCGCTTTGAACGACATTCTGTCGAGGCACACAGGCCAGCCGCTCGACAAGATAGAGATGGACACGGACAGGGACTTTTTTATGTCCGGCGTCGAGGCTGTTACGTATGGGCTTGTCGACAAGGTCATTGAGAAGCGGTAAAATTTTTTCGAGCTGGGAGGTGACGGATGGATGTTTCCATACGAGAAGGACGGGGATGGACGCGGCAAAAGGAAGGTGAGATGCTCGTTCTGCGGCAAAAGTCAGGATGAGGTGCCAAAGCTCATAGCTGGTTCCAGTGCGTACATCTGTACGGACTGCGTCCAGCTGTGCAACATAATAATCAGGAACGAGACGGATCATATAGCCTCGCAGGACGTTCCGTTGCCTGCGACTCGTGAAAAGCTGCCGAAGCCGGAGGAGATAAAGGATTACCTCGACAAATACGTCGTCGGCCAGAACCGGGCGAAGAAGGTGCTGTCCGTGGCGGTGTACAATCACTACCAGCGCATTCGGGCCGCCGTCTCCGGCGTGAAGGACGAGGTGGAGCTCCCGAAGAGCAACATACTTCTGCTTGGCCCGACAGGATGCGGGAAGACGCTCCTGGCGCAGAGCCTCGCAAATTTCCTGAAAGTTCCGTTCGCTATGGCGGACGCAACGACGCTGACTGAGGCAGGGTACGTCGGCGAGGATGTCGAAAACATCCTTGTCCGTCTCCTTCAGGCCGCGGACTACGACCCGAAGGCTGCGGAGCACGGCATCATATACGTGGACGAGATAGACAAGATATCGAGAAAGTCGGAGTCGCAGTCCATCACGAGGGACGTCTCCGGAGAGGGCGTACAGCAGGCCCTGCTCCGCATACTGGAGGGGACTGTCTCGAACGTCCCGCCGAAGGGCGGCCGCAAACACCCGAATCAGGATTTTGTGCAGATAGATACAAAAAATATTTTATTCATATGCGGCGGCGCCTTCGACGGTCTCGAGGGGATAATTGCCCGCAGAGTCAACAAAAAAACTATAGGTTTTGGCGGCGAGATATTGAGCAACTTCTCCGAGGCGAGCCACGACCTCCTGAAGGAGATCCAGCCCACGGATCTGACGTCGTACGGTTTTATTCCTGAGTTCGTCGGCCGCCTTCCAGTCTGTGTTCCTATGGATGCGCTCGACCACCCCACGCTCGTGCGCATCCTCCAGGAGCCGAAAAACTCTCTGTTGAAGCAATACAAAAAGATATTTTCACTCGAGGACGTCGAGCTCGATTTCACGGAAAGCGCCGTGAACGCGATCGCCGAGCTCACCCTCGCGCAAAAGACGGGCGCGCGCGGGCTGCGCAGCGTTCTCGAGACCTCCATGATAGACCTCATGTTCGATCTGCCCGCCAGGGCCGCGAAGATAGAGAAGATCATGATAACTGAGGATTTCGTAAAGGGCGCCGGCGAACCGGAGCTGACCGAAAGGCACTCGAGGGAGGTCGCCTGATGGCTCTTGTTCCTGTGCTGCCGATTCGCGACGTCGTCATATTTCCGGGCGTCATCGCGCCTCTTTTCGTGGGGAGGCCGCACTCTCTCAAGAGCGTGGAGGAGGCGTCTATCAGCGACAAAAATCTTCTCGTGGTAGCCCAGAGGGACAACGGCGCCGAGGATCCGTCGCCGGACGATCTTTACAAGGTTGGCACGCTCTGTCAGGTCATCCAGATGGTGCGCATTCCTGACGGGTCGACGAAGGTTCTCATAGAGGGTACGTCACGCGCTCTCGTGCAGAACTACGTTCAGACGGCCGAGTATCTCTCCGCCGACATAATCCAGATCCAGTACGACGGGGCTCTCTCGACCGAGTCCGAGCCGCTCAGGCGCGCCGTCCTCGAACAGTTCGAGAGGTACGTGAACCTGCACCCGAAGCTGCCAATAGAGATAGCCTTTTCGCTCTCGACTGTCGAGGATCCGTTTCTGTTTGCCGATATAATCTCCTCCCACATACAGGTGAAGATCAACGAAAAACAGGAGCTGCTCGAACTGCTCAACCCGGAGGAGCGCATGAAAACACTCCTGCGTTTTTTGATTCGGGAGACGGAGCTGCTCGAGATGGAGCACTCCATACACGACAAAGTTCGCAGGGAGATAGAGCGCACCAACAAGGAATATTACCTGAAGGAACAGCTCAAGGCCATTCAGGCCGAGCTTGGCCAGCAGGAGGGCATATCGGAGTATGACGAGCTGCTCACCCGCATCAAGAAAGCCAAGATGCCGAAAGACGTCTACAAAAAGGCTCTCACTGAGCTGGAGCGCCTCGCTAAGATGCCGCAGATGTCCGCGGAGGCGACCGTCTCCAGGACGTACATCGAGTGGCTGGCCGATATGCCGTGGAAGAAGAAGTCGGTCGACAGGCTGGACATCGGCTTGGCCCGCGATGTTCTCGACGAGGATCATTATGGCCTTGACGAGGTCAAGGAGCGCATTCTGGAGTTTTTGGCCGTCCAGAGGCTCAGCGGCAAGGGGTCGAGCAAGGGACAGGTTCTCTGTTTTGTCGGGCCTCCAGGCGTGGGCAAAACCTCGCTAGGCAAATCCATCGCCCGCGCCCTCAACCGCAAGTTCGTGAACTTTTCGCTCGGAGGCATGAGGGACGAGGCCGAAATAAGGGGACACAGGCGCACGTACATAGGCGCGCTGCCGGGGCGAATAGTTCAGAAGATAAAGCAGGCCGGCGTTATGAACCCATTGATGCTCATGGACGAGATTGACAAGGTGGGAACCGACTTCAGGGGAGACCCGTCGTCCGCTCTTTTAGAGGCGCTTGACCCGGAGCAGAACAGGGGCTTCACGGATCATTTTCTGGAGGTTCCGTTCGATCTGAGCCAGGTTATGTTCATAACGACCGCAAACATCACTCACACGATACCGAGACCGCTCCTGGACAGGATGGAGATAATATCCATCCCGGGGTACGTAGCGGAGGAAAAGCTGCACATCGCGGAGCGCCACCTCTGGCCGAGGGTCATGAAGGACAACGGTCTCGAAAACTACAGCGTAAAAATATCCGACAAAATACTCAACAAAATAATCGCGGAGTACACGAGGGAGGCCGGGGTGCGCAACCTCGACAGGCAGCTCTCGAAGGTTGCGCGCAAGGTCGCGACAAAAATAGTGAACGACACAGAGGATGGCAAGAGAGTCTCCAAGAGCGTCTCTCTCACGATGCCGCTCCTTAAAAAATATCTCGGCGCCCCGAAACTGCACGAGACGAGGCTGCCACGGAGAGACTCCATCGGCGCCGCTCTCGGCCTCGCGTGGACGGAGGCCGGCGGCGACGTGCTCGTCATAGAGACGGCCGCCATGAAAGGCTCCGGCAAGGTCATTTTCACCGGCAACCTGGGCGACATCATGCAGGAGTCGGCGCAAGCGGCGCTCGGCTACCTGCGCCACCGCGCGTCGAAGTACAATCTCGGTTCTGTCGACTGGGAGAAAACAGACATACACGTGCACGTCCCGGAGGGCGCGATACCGAAGGACGGGCCGTCCGCCGGCGTAACCCTCGCGCTGTCCATGCTCTCCGCGCTCACGGAGCGGCCGATAAGCTCCACTATCGCCATGACAGGAGAGATAACCCTGCGAGGAACTGTCCTCCCCATAGGCGGGGTGCGGGAGAAGGCGCTTGCCGCGAAGCGAAACGGCATAAACACTGTTATTTTCCCGAAGGAAAACAACGTGGACGTGGACGAACTCGCGGAGTGGGCGAGGCAGGGGATGGCGTTTCACTATGTCTCGAACGTATCCGAGGTCTTCAATCTTGCGCTTCTGGAGAAAAAAGGTCATTGACAGTCGGCGCCGCCTGGAAGTCCGACCTGCTGCGCACCGCTTTTAACAAAGGACAGTTGCCGCCTCCGGCTGGCCCGGAGGTCGTTTTTGTCGGCAGGTCGAACGTAGGCAAGTCGACTCTTGTCAATGCCCTTCTCGGCAGAAAGATCGCCAAGGTGGGCTCGAAGCCCGGCAAGACTCGCAGCGTCAACTTCTACAGCGTCGACGCGGGCCGCGTTTTTTTTCTGGTCGACCTGCCGGGTTATGGCTACGCCGCTCGCGGCAGGGACGAGCGCGAGGGCTGGTGGCGCCTCGTAAACGAATATTTTAGCGACCCGCGCGACATAGCTTTTGTCGTCCACCTTGTGGACTTCAGGCACGGCCCGCTCGCGAATGACGACGAACTTACCGCGTGGCTCGACGAGATGGACATGCCGAGGCTTGTCGTCTTCACGAAAGGCGACAAGGTTCCAAGAGGCAGACGGCAGGGCCTTTACAGTAAGTATGTCAGCGGCCTCGTATCCATCCTTCCGCCGCTCGTCACATCAGGGGTGAACGACGACGAGGCTGGCAGGCTGCGCGACTCCATAATCCAGATTATCGATGAACTTGGGCGGCAAGCCCTTCGGGGGGAGTAGGGTGATGGGACGGGGAGTTGGGCTGGACGGGCTCTCGAAGAGCTATGATCCAGGGCCGATAGAGGACAAATGGTACGAGAAGTGGCTAGAGGACGGCATATTCAAGGCTGACGCGAAAAGCGGCAAGCCGCCGTTCAGCATCGTGATCCCGCCGCCGAACGTGACCGGTTCGCTGCACCTTGGGCACGCGCTGGACAACACGCTGCAGGACATACTTTGCCGGGCAAAGCGTATGCAGGGTTTTAGCGTGCTTTGGATGCCTGGCACGGATCACGCTGGCATCGCCACCCAGAATGTCGTAGAGCGCGCCCTCCGCGCGGAGGGGAAAAATCGCGAGGATCTCGGGCGAGAGGAGTTCGTGCGTCGCGTCTGGGAGTGGAAGGAGGAGTACGGCGGCAGGATTATCAACCAGCTGAAGAAGCTGGGGGCGTCGTGCGACTGGGGCCGCGAGCGTTTCACGATGGACGAGGGCCTCTCACGGGCCGTCCGCAGGGTTTTCGTGGAGCTGTACAAAAAGAACCTGATATACAGGGGAAAATACCTGATCAACTGGTGCCCGAGATGCCTCACGGCGCTCTCTGACCTCGAGGTCGAGCACAGGGAGCTGGAAGGCAGGCTCTATAGCGTAAAATACATGTTTAAGGACGGCGGCGGTTCGCTCATGGTAAAAACGACCCGCCCGGAGACGATCCCCGGCGATGTCGCCATAGCCGTACACCCGCGCGACGAGAGGAATCGCCCCCTTGTGGGCAGGGAGGTTGTAGTCCCGATATGCGGCAGGGTCGTTCCAGTCATAGAGGACAACCTCGCCGACCCGGAGTTCGGCAGCGGGGCTCTCAAGATAACCCCGGCGCACGACCCGAACGACTTTTTAGTCGGTCTCAGGCACGGTCTGGAGCAGATACAGGTGATAGACGACAGAGGCAGGATGAACGAGAACGCCGGGAAATATGCCGGCCTCGACCGTTTAGAGGCGCGCGCGGCGATAACGAACGACCTTCGCGAGGCGGGCCTTCTC
>JAITOY010000018.1 GCA_031289775.1 Synergistaceae bacterium | reverse complement strand
CGAAAGGGCTCAACATCGGGCACGTCGGCCGCTACGCGAAGGAACTCGCCGACGCTGGAATAAAAAGCGAAGACTTTTCGCCGAAGCTTCTGCCGAAGTACACGCACATCAAAAGATAACGAGCTATTCAGACTGAACCGGCGCCCCGATGCAAGGCGCCGGTTCACGCCGGGCAGTTCTCCGGCCGTTTCTGAGTTTTTGGGCCCGCCTTTTTTGGACGGGCTTCACAAGGGGGAATTTTGCTTTGAGAGACATAGCCGCGTTGGATATTACGGCAAAGATTAGGGACATGTGCATAGACGCGAACCAGAAGCTCCCGGACGACATCGGGAGCCGTATTCGCGCCTGCGCCGGGAGCGAACCGTGGCCGCAGGCCCGCGACGCGCTCGGCAAACTTGTGGAGAATATGGATATAGCCCGAAACGAAAAAATGCCCGTCTGTCAGGATACCGGGCTTACCTGCGTCTTCCTCGAACTTGGGCAGGAGATCCACATAACAGGCGGCGACCTGAACGAGGCTGTGCATGAGGGAGTGAGGCGCGGCTACGCGGACGGTTTCCTCCGCAAGTCCGTCGTCGCGGATCCGCTGCGCCGCAAAAACACAGGCGACAATACGCCTGCCGTCATCACAGTGGATATAGTCCCGGGCGACAAACTCACGATCACGGTCGCCCCGAAGGGTTTTGGCTCCGAGAACATGAGCCGTCTCATCATGCTTCCGCCTGCCGCCGGCGAAAAGGGCGTGAAGGAGTTCGTGATAGAGACTGTGCGTTTAGCCGGCCCGAACCCATGTCCCCCGATAGTGATAGGCGTCGGCATAGGGGGCACGTTCGACAGGGTGGCGCTTCTGGCGAAAAAGGCACTCATGCGTCCGATAGACCGCCCGAATCCGGATAAGTATTACGCGGGCATGGAGGCGGAGCTGCTCGAAAAAGTCAACGAACTCGGCATTGGCCCGCAGGGTTTTGGCGGCCATACGACAGCGCTCGGCCTCAACATCGAGACGCACCCGACTCACATAGCTGGCCTGCCTGTCGCTGTAAACATAAACTGCCACGTCACGCGCCACGTAAAAGTGACACTGTAAGGGAGGCCGGTAAAATGTCCGCTCGAGAAATAACCACCCCGATAACAAAAGACGTGGCGAGGTCGCTGCGCTCCGGAGACGACGTGCTGTTTAACGGCATCCTGTACACCGCGAGGGACGCGGCGCACGCGCGCCTCGTGGAGCTCCTCGACAAAGGCGAAGCCCTGCCGATCGATATAAAGGACGCGGTCATATACTACGTAGGGCCGACGCCCGCCAAACCGGGCCAGGTCATCGGCTCCGCCGGGCCGACCACGAGCTATCGTATGGACGCGTACGCGCCGCGCCTGATAGAGCTCGGCCTCAGCGGTATGATAGGCAAGGGCAAGCGTTCGCAGGACGTGATCGACAGCATGAAAAAACATGGCGCGGTCTACTTCGGCGCCATAGGCGGAGCTGCCGCGTTGATAGCAAAGACCATCATAGCCTGTGAGATAGTCTGCTACGAGGATCTTGGATCCGAGGCGATACGCAAGCTGACTGTGAAGGATTTTCCGGCCACGGTCATAATAGATTCGCTGGGCGGCAACCTCTACGAAACCGGAGTGAAGGAGTACCAAAAATCCGTGGCTTGAGGCAGAGGGGACTGCTATGCAAAACTCAGTTAATGATGCGGGGCGCAACGGGCCGATAGTCAAGAGCCTCCTGGAGAACGATCTCTACAAGTTCAGCATGTGGCAAGCTCTGATGCACAGCCATCCCGGAGCGAGAGCGGAGTACTCCTTCGTCTGCCGGAACGAACCGGAGTACCCCCTATCGGAGCTCGTGGACGATGTCGACAGGGAGTTGAACCATCTCTGCACACTTTTTTTCAAGCAGGACGAGCTCGACTATCTCGCGAAACTGAGCTACATCAAGTTCGACTTCATCGACTACCTGACTGTGTTCCGATTTCAGAGGCGCTTCGTGGAGCTCGGGACGGACGGCTCTAACCTGGTCATCAAGGCCTCCGGGCCGGTGGCTCATGTGATGGGTTTTGAAATTTACATCCTTTACATAGTGAGCGAGCTATACTACAGGCGCATGAGAGGCGAAGGGATAATCGAGGAGGCCCGCCGGAGGCTGGTCGAGAAGGTTCAATACCTCCGCGGCGAGTTGAAGGACTCCGACCAGGGCACGCCATTCATACTTTTCGACTTCGGGCTGCGCCGCCGCTACTCTGGGGCGTGGCAGCGGGAAGTGGTCGGCGCGTTTGCGCGTGCCCTGCCGGATCACTTCAAGGGGACGTCAAACGTCCTCCTGGCCAAAGAGCTCGACATCACTCCGGTCGGCACGATGGCCCACGAGTACATGCAGGCCTTTCAGGCGTTCGGCATCAGGCTCCGTGACTTCCAGAAGGCGTCGCTGGAGGCATGGGTGCAGGAGTTCCGCGGAGACCTCGGTACAGCGCTCACCGACGTCATAGGGATAGACGCGTTCCTCGCCGACTTCGACCTCTACTTCGCGAAGCTCTTCGACGGGCTTCGGCACGACTCCGGCGATCCGTACGAGTGGGGAGAGAAGGTCATTGCCCACTACCAAAAGCTGCGTATCGACTCTCGCGCGAAACGTCTCGTCTTCTCGGACAGCCTCGACCTTCCGAGGGCGCTCGCCATATACAGACACTTCCGAGGACGCATACAGACCTCGTTCGGCATCGGCACGAATCTCACGAACGACACGCCGATAGGCGCGCTCAACATCGTGATGAAGATGACATCGTGCAATGGTCAGCCAGTCGCCAAGATATCGGACACGCCCGGCAAGACGACCGGCGTCGACCCGACCTTCATGGCGTACCTGCGGCAGGTCTTCGACAAACCGGAATGATCTGCACATCGGCCATTTCAGTTTCTGAAGCTGTGGATTGGCGCTGGGATGCGGCCGCCGCGTTTTACGAAGTCGGCGCAGCTGAAGGGGTTTACGGACATTATCGGCGCGGCGCCGAGAAGACCTCCGAACTCCGCCATCTCGCCGACGCCCTTGCCGATGACCGGGATGATTCGGACGGCGGTTGTTTTGTTGTTTATCATGCCTATCGCCATCTCGTCGAGGATTATCCCAGCCAGCGTCTCCACTGGCGTGTCGCCTGGGATCGCGGCCATATCTATTCCGACGGAGCAAACGCACGTCATGGCCTCCAGCTTTTCGAGAGTAAGCGCGCCCAGCTTAACCGCCTCGATCATTCCGCGATCCTCGCTTACCGGTATAAACGCGCCGCTCAGGCCGCCGACGTAAGAGCTCGCCATCACGCCGCCTTTTTTGACGTTGTCGTTCAGGATGGCTATGGCCGCCGTTGTGCCGGGCGCGCCAGGCTGTTCAAGGCCCATTTCCTGAAGTATCTCCGCTATGCTGTCGCCAATGGCTGGCGTCGGCGCAAGCGAGAGGTCTATGGCCCCGAAGGGGACGTTGAGCCGGCGGGAGGCCTCCTGCGCCACAAGCTGTCCGACCCTCGTGATTTTGAACGCTGTGCGTTTGACCGTTTCGCAGAGGGTCTCGAAGTCGGCGCCGCGTGTGGATTCGATAGCGCGTTTTACGACGCCTGGGCCGCTCACTCCAACGTTGATCGCGCAGTCGCCCTCGCCGATGCCGTGAAACGCCCCGGCCATGAAAGGGTTGTCGTCTACCGCGTTGCAGAAGACGACGAACTTCGCGCAGCCGATGGAGTCCGCGGCCGCCGTCATCATCGCTGTGTCCTTCACTAAACGGGCGACGATGTTGACGGCGTTCATGTTGATGCCCGAGCGCGTGGACGCCACGTTCACGGACGAGCAGACGCGCTCCGTCCCGGCGAGCGCAGGGGGTATCGAATCGAGAAGTTTTCGGTCCTCTGGGGTGATGCCCTTGTGGACGAGGGCGGAGAACCCGCCTATGAAGTTGACCCCAGTCGCTACGGCCGCGCGATCCAGCGTCCGCGCGACCTCTACGTAGTCCTCGCACCGACAGCCGGACGCGGCTATGGCGATCGGGGTGACGGAGATGCGCTTATTTACAACCGGCACGCCATATTCCTTCGAGATATCGTCGCCGATGCGGGAGAGATGCTCAGCCTTCAGCGTTATCTTGTCGTAAATTTTGCGGCAGAAGGTCTCGTAATTGTCGTCCGCGCAGTCGAGGAGGCTAATCCCCATCGTGATCGTGCGAACGTCGAGATTCGCCTCCGATATCATGCGGATCGTCTCTTGAACTTCGGATATGCTTATCATAATATTTTAAATCCTGTGCATCGCGTTGAAGATGTCCTCGTGCTGGAGTTTGACGACGACGCCGATGTCGCGCCCGAGCGTCTCGAGGCCCACCGCCATCGAGGCGAGCGGTTCCGACGCGCCGCTCAAGTCGACGACCATCATCATGTTAAAATACCCGCCGACGATCGTCTGCGCGATATCGAGCACGTTTGTGTTCCTCTCGGAAAGGTACAGACATATTTTGGCGATTATGCCAACCGAGTCCTTTCCCAACACCGTTACGATTCCCTTCATAGCCGCGGCCTCCGTTTTCCCAAGTTAAACCTCTCTCCCGATGGAGGCTTTGGAGAGGCCGATGACGAGCTGTTCGTTCATGCTGCCGGTTCTATAGCCGAGAAGATCCAGAGCCACGTAGGTGAAGCCTATTTCCCTGAACTCCTTGTGGACTCTCGCGCGCGTTTCGTAGTTCATAAGGGCATGGAAGCCCTCCTCGTCAGTTTCTATGCGCGCTACTGTCCCATGATGCCGCACGCGAAGCTGCCTCAATCCGATGTCCATCAGGAACTGCTCCGCGCGGTCGACCATGCCGAGCCGCTCGGGCGTGATGCTCTCTCCGTATGGAAAACGCGACGACAGACACGCGAAAGATTGTTTGTCCCAGGTGGAGAGTCGCAGTTCCCTCGATAACTCTCGAATTTCGGCCTTGTAAAGCCCGGCGTGCCGGAGAGGGCTTTTTACGTTCTGTTCCCGCACCGCGATGAGGCCAGGGCGAAAGTCGCCGTTGTCGTCCATGTTCGACCCCTCCGCAACGTACTCGATGCCGCGCGCCCGCGCCTCGATCCATATTTTTTCGAACAGCTCGTTTTTGCAGAGGTAACAGCGGTTCGTCGGGTTTTGCGAGAAACCCTCTATGTCGAGCTCCTCCGAGTCGCACAGGACGTGGGTTATTCCCTCGCCTCGGCAGAAAGCCGACGCCTCGTTGAGTTCGCGCTCCGGAAACGAGCAGGAACGCGCTGTGACCGCTATTGCCCGTTCGCCGAGCTCGTCGTGCGCGATTTTCAGCAGAAATGTCGAGTCGACTCCCCCTGAGAATGCCACAGCCACGCTTCCAAGTTCCGACAGGTACCGTTTCAATTCTTCAAGTTTTTTCATTTTAAAAGCATCCCCAACATCTTCCTTTATCTCATGGCGACTATCGTTCCGCCTCCCAGCACCGTGTCGTCTTCGTAGAGCACGACTGCCTGGCCTGGCGCTACCGCGCGCTGCGGCGTGTCGAACGTGACCCTGATTTTGTCCTGGCCGATAGCTTCGACGGTCGCCGGCCGCTCAACCTGGCGATATCTCGTCATCGCGTTTACCCTTAGCGGGCGGTCAATCGCTTCGCGCGACAACAAATTAAACCCGTCCGCGAACAGGACGCTCGACAACAGTGAATCTTCGCCGCCGAGTGTCACTGTGTTGTCAGATACGCTCATGCCGCAGACAAAAAGTTTGTCGGGTGAAGATATCCCGAGGCCCCGGCGCTGGCCTATCGTATAGCGGAGGAGCCCTTTATGGCGGCCGATCGTCCTGCCGGACTCGTCGATGAAATCGCCCGGCTCGCCTCGTCGGCCTCTGCGGCGCTCGATAAAGTCGGCGTATCTGCTGTCGGGCACAAAACATATATCCTGGCTTTCGTTTTTTTGGGCGTTGACGAAGCCCCGTTGCGTCGCGATCTCCCTCACTTCGCTTTTTTTCAGACCGCCGAGAGGGAAAAGAGTGTGCGAAATCTGTTCCTGCGTCAGCATGTAAAGAACGTAGCTCTGATCCTTTGTGCCGTCGAGCGCTTTTTTCAGCAAAAACCTGCCGCTTCGCTCGTCACGCTCTATTCTCGCGTAGTGGCCCGTCGCGATAAAGTCGCACCCTATTTGGCGCGCCCTCGAGAAAAGCCTGTCGAATTTCAGCCGGCGGTTGCAGTCGATACAAGGGTTAGGGGTGCGCCCGCGCTCGTACTCCTTTATAAATTTCTCTATCACAAACTCGTCGAAATCGCGCGAGAAGTTGAAGACGTAGTGCGGAAAGCCGAGCTTTCCCGCCACGCTCCGTGCGTCGCTCGCGTCCCTTAAAGAACAACAGACATCGTCGCGATCCGCGCCGATGTCCTCGTTGTCGAAGAGCTTCATTGTGACGCCGGTACAGGCGCAACCGCTCTCCTTGAGAAGACAAGCGGCGACGGAACTATCCACGCCGCCGCTCATCGCTATCATAACATTTTTGTCGAACATACGCTATTTTTTGTTTGGCGGTTAATCCGTCTTTTTAATCTCCGAAGGCCTGTTTCAGATCCGCGATGATGTCGTTGACATTCTCCGTGCCTATGGAGAGGCGCACCGTAGCCCATGAATTTATGTTTTTTACGATCGCCATATTTCAAACACTCCTTGTTAAATTTTGCTTGTTTTCCTGTAATTCTAATTCCAAGTCAAACGCGCATCCTGCGCGCTTGACTTGGAAAAGCCGCAATGCCGCGCATTCCAATTTTGAGCCAAATAAAAGCATCTTTGACTCAAAATTGGAATAAGGCCTTGATCTCGCCTCAGTCAGCGGCAAACAGGAGTGTCGAGAGATATCGCTCGCCGGTATCCGGCAATATAGCTACGATAGTCTTTCCGGCGTTTTCGGGGCGTTTCGCGAGCTGCGCCGCGGCCCAGACCGCCGCGCCGGACGAGATGCCGACGAGCACGCCCTCCGATTTCGCTATGGCCCTCCCTGCCGCAAAGGCGTCATCGTCCTTGACGGGGATTATTTCGTCATAAAGCTTTGTGTCGAGAACATCCGGGACGAAACCGGCGCCTATGCCCTGTATCTTGTGGGTGCCAGGCTTGCCCTCCGACAGCACCGGGGAGCCGGCCGGCTCGACGGCGATTATCTTGACGGCGGGGTTTTTCGACTTGAGGAAACCGCCGGCGCCGGTCAGGGTTCCGCCGGTGCCGACTCCGGACACGAATATATCGACTTTGCCGCCCGTGTCCTCCCAAATTTCGGGGCCGGTCGTGGCGCGGTGAATCGCGGGGTTCGCCGGGTTCACGAACTGTCCGGGGATAAAGCTGTCCGGCGTCTGCTTCGCGAGTTCGTCAGCCTTCGCTATGGCGCCTTTCATTCCCTTCGCTCCTTCGGTGAGGACGAGCTCCGCCCCATAAGCCTTGAGGAGGTTGCGGCGCTCCACGCTCATCGTCTCCGGCATCGTCAGGATGATCCTGTATCCGCGGGACGCCGCGACAGCGGCGAGCCCTATTCCAGTGTTGCCGCTAGTCGGTTCGATGATGACCGATCCGGTCTTCAGGAGGCCCTTTTGCTCGGCGTCCTCTATCATGGACGTGGCGATGCGATCCTTGACGCTGCCGGCCGGGTTGTAATACTCCAATTTGGCGAGTATTTTCGCGCCGAGGCCATTTTTGCTCGCGTAGTTCGACAATTCGAGCAGAGGGGTTTTCCCAATCAGATCCGTCAGTTTCGTGTAGACTGCCATAGACATCCTCTCCTTAATTAAACGAGTTTAAAAAACGAGTTTAAAATACACTAATTCTACAATAATCCTATAGTAATGATAGGATTGTACAATTGATAAAAAAAATGTCAAGCGGAAAAATTAAAAGTGGACAGGAGATTTCAGATCGTATAATCCTGCCCATTTAAATTTCGCTTGCTCTCCGCGAGTTCATCGAGCGTAATGCTGTCGAGGTAGTTGTTTATGACGTCATCGAGGCCCTTCCAGACTGACAGAGTGGGGCACCCAGCGCACCGAGGGCATTTATTGGGGTCGTCCTCCATACAGACGACTGGGGCGAGGCTCCCCTCGACAGCCCTGAGAATATCCCCAACCGTGTACTCTCTCGCGTCTTTCGCGAGGCGGTAGCCGCCGTCCTTGCCCCTAGTGCTCTTCAGGTATCCGGCCCTGTTCAGCAGTGGAATGATCTGTTCCAGATACTTTATGGTTATCTCCTGACGCGATGAAACATTTTTAAGCGGGATGAACTCTCCCGTGTCGTTTATCGCGAGATCCACCATAACGCGTAACGCATACCGTCCTTTTGTGGATATTTTCATGTGAAATCCGCCTCCAGTCTAAGTGGTATAATTTCGGAAGACTGTCCTCACGTCGCGGGGTTCACGTCACGGACATTTTTATACTACCGGGTAAGGCGTTGGAGGTCAAGAAAAAAAACTACTGAAAAACAGGCGTTTAAAAAAATAAATCGGATATTGCGGCATCAGGTTCTTTGCGTGATAATAGCGCCAGCACGAGAGAGAGGGGTGTGTGCGCAATGGCCCAAAGAGAACTGCTCAAATCCGTCTTTTTTGCCGCCGGGGCGTCCTTCTTGTGGCTGCTCTCCGATATGTTTAACAATTATTATCTGCTTGCGGCGGCTGGCGACGAACCCGTGCCGCTCTCCCTCTTTATAAATCTTTTCAAGTGGCTCGCGTATTTTTTCCTCGTCTACGCCAATTTCATTCTCCCGTTTTTAATCCGATATTTTTTTCACAGGGGGCAGCTATACGCCGAGCCGGCTATATTGACGGCCTTGGTGAACTACGCTACAGTGATGATGGTCATGGCGTTTCCATTGGAATTATTGATGGGCGGGGTCAAGGTCGGGATCTTTAATTACCTTCTCTCCAGGTTATTTAAGATAATTTGCTCTGTGGTCGTCTTAATCGGCTGCTACAATATATTGACCATACCGGACAAAGAAGAGTACGATCTCATCCCGCCGCAGGATAACGCGACAAAGTGTATGCTGAAGCTCGCCGATTTTATAAACTACGCGAAAAGCAACCTGGGCACAAAAGTGAACGTTGAAAGGCTCTGGCAGACGGTATACGCGTATCTCAAAAATGACGCGCTCATAACGAACGCGGTCGCTAGCGGCGTCCCGATAGACTCGATAGTCATAAACGCCGTTGGCGCCGTCGCGTATAAGCTCATCGAGAGCGGCAGGTTTCACGAATCGAGAGGAGTCCTCACGCCGGAGGGGCAGTATATAGTGTCCGTGTGGAAGATGGCGGCCGATGAGCTGGTGAGGCGCTCTTTCAACACGCAGCAGGACATGCGGAGGGGGCTCGACGTCCTCGAGGACGCGATATTGCGCGCGGGGTAACGGCTCGCCGAGGGCTGTGATTTTGTATATTGACGTCGCCGAATTCTGACATTATATTCATAACGTGATATTTACAGCGTGTCTTGTAAACGATCGAATGTTTTGTTTTTTGTCGGAGAAGTTTGGTTGATGGTGTTGACATCCAGGGATTTATGGAGTAGACTGTCCCTTAGTTAGAGGCCTCAAACATTAATTGTTTGACGGTCAAGGAGAAAAAATGGATCTAACCGCGAGAGTGGAGGATTATCTCGAGGCCGTTCTTGAAATAGAGATGACGGGCGAGATAGCCACGGTTACACAGCTTGCTAAAAATCTTGGGGTGACGAAGGCAACTGTGACGGCTGCGCTCAAGAGGCTGAAGCTGGACGGTCTGCTTGAACATGAACGATATGGCGACGTGATCCTCACAGAGGAAGGGCGTCAGAAGGCGCTTGCGGTCTATCGGAGGCACGAGTTTCTGACAGATTTTTTCGTCAGGATACTCGGTTTCTCCCGCGAGAGGGCGCAGAAGGTCTCATGCGTCATGGAGCACGAGATAGACGAGCACACGGAGCGCAGGCTTGCCGCGTTTACGGATGCGTTAGCGCAGGCGGAGAGAAAGGGCGAGGAGTGGCTGAAGCGACTTCAGGAGGCTTTGGATACGCCAAAAGCCCTCCCATTGCCGCTTTGTATGATGCCCTCCGGTTCGAGCGGGGCGATAGCGAGGCTCACGGCCCAGTATGAGCTGAGAAGAAGGTTGAACGCGGCCGGTTTTGTCACGGACGTACACATAAGCAATATACAGAAGCAGGATGGCGTGCGGGGCGGGCTGTTTACGTTTTCCATGAACGACATACAGCTTCGGGTCGGTATAACGGAAGCGTCGGCGATCTGGCTTTATCAGCCTGATACAGCATAGAAGGGCAGGCAGTTTTTTTGCCCTTGTTTCAGTTAGTCAGGTCAAACTTTTAATGCCTTTGCTATGCCTGAGGATGGCCTCCTCATTTTTGCATAGATGGTTGGGTGCTGTTGCGGCAACTCTACCAATTCCTCCCATTCTTCCTCATCTTGACGCCGAAGGGACCGCGAACCCTTCGGCGTTAATTTATGTAATTCCAATTTTGAGTCAAAGATGCTTTTATTTGGCTCAAAATTGGAATGCGCGACACGATGTCGCGCCGCGCAGCATTGCGGCTTTTCCAAGTCAAACGCGCAGGATGCGCGTTTGACTTGGAATTAGAATAAGACAGATCATTTTAGGCCTGTTTTTTATCGCGCAAATTTTCAAGCGCGCTCTGCAGGGAGTCGAGCAGAATCTTGCGCCGCTCCTTCTCCGGCAGGTTCTCTGGAAGTTCGTCCGGCAATATGGGCGCCCCGAATGTTATTGTCACAGCACATGGTCTTGGAAACGAGCGATGGACGGACATGGCGTTCCACGTGCCTTCAATCCATACCGGCACGATTGGAGCGTTCGTTTTTGAGGCCACGAGAGCGAACCCGCCTTCGAGCGGCAGCAGACTGCCGTCCGGACTCCGCATACCCTCCGGGAAAATGAGCACGCTGAAGCCGTCCTCCACGAAGCCGATTACCTGGCGCAGAACGCCGGCGGCGCTGTTTTTGTTCTCCTGACTCACTGGCACCGCCCCGAGCGCCGTGATCAGCGCGGAGAGCACAGGGATTTTAAACAGGCCGTCCCAGGCAACGAATCGGAGCCGCCCCGGAAACGCCATGCCAATGGCCGGCGGGTCGAGGTAGCTCTCGTGATTTGCGGCGAGCAGCACAGGGTCGTCGCGCGTCGCGAGAAACTTTTTGAGCTCGCCGAGCCCCCTTATTCGAACCCGGTGGTAGATCAAAAAATACAGCCTGAAGAATAACCGTGCCAACCAGTAGAACATAGTCAAGCCCCCCGCGGGTATTATTCTACATTATTTCGGCGATATTGCAGGTTATGATTGTGGATTGAGGTTTTCAGCCTACACGAAAACCCCGCATTATGATAATCTCTTCCTATTGAGTATTTTCCGCAAAAAAATCATGACAAGTGAAAGGGGATTATCAGTTATGCGACAGTTGCGCTCGCTCACAGAACTGTTGAATTATGCCCGCGACGTTGGCCCTATGACGGTCAGCGTCGCCTGCGCCGAGGACGCGGAGGTTCTCGAGGCCGTCGATAAAGCGAGAAAAGAAGGGGTCGCCAAGGCATTCCTCGTAGGCGACGCCGACAGGATCGCCTCGACAGCCGCCTCCATCTCCGTCGATACGCGAAACTTCGAAATAATCGACGAAAAAAAAGGTGAGGCGGAGGCGAGCCTCAAGGCGGTCGAGGTTGTGTCGTCCGGCAAGGCCGACGTCCTCATGAAAGGGATGGTGAAGACGGCAAATTTCCTGCGCGCGGTTCTCAACAAGGATCGCGGGCTGCGCTCCGGCGCGCTGCTCTCCCACGTATACATCCACCAGATAGAGAACTACGACAGGATATTTTTCATCTCGGATCCGGCGTTCAACATGTACCCGGATCTGCAGGGAAAGGTCGGTATTCTGGAGAACGTCGTCCGTCTCGCCCACGCCTTCGGGGTCGAGACGCCGAAAGTCGCGGCCCTGGCCGCTGTAGAGGTCGTAAATCCAGAGATGCCCTCAACGCTCGACGCCGCGCTGCTCACCCAGATGAACCGTCGCGGACAGATCACGGGATGCCTCGTGGACGGCCCTCTCGCGCTCGACAACGCCGTCTCTGAGGAGTCGGCCCGCCACAAGGGAATAGTATCGGAAGTCGCGGGGCACGCAGACATCCTGATCGTGCCGGACATAGAGGCCGGGAACCTGCTCGCGAAGTCCATCGTCTACTTCGCGAGAAACAAAACGGCCGGGCTCGTGCTAGGCGCCAAGGCCCCGGTAGTTCTCACGAGCCGCGCGGATTCCGCGGAGACGAAACTGCTGTCTATAGCATCCGCCGTGGCGCTCGCGGCGTTCCAAAAGAGGAAATGACAGGGAGCTTCCCGCCTTGAAGGTGCTCCCGTTCCTCACAAAGCTGGCCGTGACGGAGTTCGCTCTGTACGAGGACGAGGTCGAGCTCTGCTGTGAGACTATAGAACACTCTCCGGCGGAGCTCAACTCCCTCCTGACTCCTTTGGAGCAGGGAGTTTTTCGGTACAACGCGATGATGAGCCTCATAACCGAAAAAAAGATCGTAATCGACGACGTGGACATAGTCATCACCCAGGGCGGGGTGGAGACGCTGGCTGGCGGGATATACCTCGTGGATCGCAGATTGTCCGCGCTTATGGAGGAGAGCAGGATAGACGAAAACGTGCGGCGCTCGGCCGTTTTTTTGGCGGCAAACCTCGCGAACCACATAAACGGCAAGAGCGACCACGAGTGTCTGCCGCTTTTAATCGAACCCGCAATGGACAATGAGATAATGCCGGAAGCCGCCCTCTCTGGCGTCAAGGACATAACGAGAGCGCCCGTCTACCACGCGTTCTCCCACAGGGCTGCCGCGTCGCTTTTTTTGGACGACATGTACAAGGGTTCATACGACGGGCGTATGATAATAGCGCACCTCGGGATCGAGATAAGCGTCGGCGCGTTCGACATGGGCAGGATTATCGACAGCAACAGCCCGCTTGACGGCGAAGGCCCCTTTTCGTCTACGACGTCCGGCGCCCTGCCGACAGGCGGTCTTCTGGAGTTATGTTACTCCGGGAGGTATGATATGGACGAGATATTGCGCCTTGTGACGGAATCAGGAGGGCTCGCGGCGCATTTGGGCGACGGCAGTCTGTCGAGCGTGGAGGGCGCGTGCCTCGCCGGCGACGAGACGACTATTTTCCTCGTCAGGGCTATGGCTTACCGTGTGGCGAAGGAGATCGGGGCTCGCGCCGTCGCTTTGCGCGGCGATGTGGAGGGCATAGTTTTCACAGGCCCCTGGGCGCTTTTTAAATTTTTCGTGGACGAGATAACCGCCCGCGTGAAGTGGATCGCCCCTGTAAGAACCTACGTATGGCAGAGCGAGCTTTATCTCCTCATGATATCTGCCGCGAGGACGTTCGAGGGAAACGTCAGGATCGACCTGTACGGGCAGAGCAAGATTTAAATTAGGATTTGCCATAACGGTTTTTTCATGTTAATATACCGGCCTGCGTAGCCGCATTCATTTTGCGGGCCTTCGCGGTTATTCAGATGGGAGGAATTATATGGTTATTACAAGCAGAAATAGGCATATTACGGGAAAAACCACAAACTCAAATCAGTTTAATTACCCATCCGATCATCCAGGTTATTCGCGCGTTGCGTCGAAAGCGCGTTTCCGCGCTCTGCCGGCCGTTTTCGCGCTCCTCATACTTCTTCTTTATGCGCAGGTTTCCAACGCCAGCATAGACTCGCCGCAGGGCGCGCTTGACGTAGCCGGGCTTTTGCCCGGGAGATATTTGTTTATGGAGACTCCGCCAAAACCGATCGGCCCAGCCGAGGCGACTGTTTCGTCTGTGAAGGCGATAGCCGGCCTGATGAGGCAGGCTATCGACGTAGCGGCCATGCTGCCCGACGAACTGCCGGCAAAACAGGTCTCGCCCGTCTCGGGTTCCTTGTCGGACGCGGAGGTCGCTCTGAAGGTCGCGACGATGCTTCCGATAGGCTCTTTAGGGAAAAGCGCGCCTCTGGCGCTCACGTCGGGTAAACTCCTCTGGCCGGTCGACGGGCTGATTTACTCGGCGTTCAACGCCACGAGGCGCCGGGGCAGGGTGCACGGCGCAATAGATATAGTCACGAAAAAAAATACGCCGATAGCCGCCGCGGCTGACGGCATAGTTTCGGTAGCGGCGAACGGAGGCCCTCGCTTCAAGGGGTATGGCAAGACGGTTATCATAGACCACGGGAACGGCGTTCACACGCTCTACTCTCATTGCAGCAGCATATTGGTCAAAATGGGGCAGAGGGTAAAACGAGGCGAGTTCATAGCGACAGTGGGCAGGACGGGGAGCGCCACCACGGATCACGTACACTTCGAGGTAAGGGTGGCCGGCAAAAAACGCGACCCGCTGAATTACCTCCCGCCGCGGCCCGAAATAGTGAAGGCGAAAAACTGGAAGCCGAAGTCGTGATTTCTCGTTATGGGCCTAAAGGCCAAAGGTTTAAACCCTGACTGGCGTCGCCGATTCTCTCGGATAAGCCAGAAAACGCCGGATGAAAGCCCGTCGTTCCTCCTCTGCTATGATAGAATAAAGGCGAGCTCTTAAAAAAATATACGCAGGTATGGAGGAATCGATATGCAAATGCCCATGCAGGTAAGCCTTGAAGACGTCATCACGATGCTTCTTTCGAGAGTGGAATCGCTTGCGCAAAACGACGAGAACAGCAAGACCCGCTTCAATATCGTGGCGAGGGCCCTGTATAAAAAAGGCCTCATCTCCGACTCGGACATCGTCGACTCCGTGAAGGAGGAACACAGGATGCTCAAGGAGCTCGGCATGATTCAGGAAGAACCGGGCGAGGAAGTTGCCGTCTCCGTGGCCAACAATATACTCCAGTGGATAAAAGGCGACGTCGACGAGATAAAAAATGCCATGGTGGAATACGAGAAAAAAGTCAAGGAATACAGCCGTGAGCAGGATAAAAAATCCGCTTTGACAGTGGCCTCGCCTGACGTCCTGCATCAGCTCGACAAGCTCTCCTCACAGCAGGGCGGCAAGGCGGGCGGAAGCAGGCTCATTATTTAGCTTATTTTGCAGCGGAGGCCGCATTTGAGAGGTAAAATTCTCAGGCTCTGGTCGGCTGTGGCAAGGCGCAACAGGCGTGTCATCGTTTTAGATATATGCTTGTTGGCATTTGCGGTCTATATTGGTTTCGCCCTCAGACTGACGCTTCTGATAGGATACGACAATCTCGAAGACCTCCTGATGGCCGGGGTTCTTTTTCCGCTGTGCGTAGTCCTCTCGTTCTTCATGTGCGGCGTCTACCGTGTGTACTGGCCTCAGGCGAGCGTGGAGGAGTACGCGAAGCTCGCCGGCAGTTACGTGTATGGAAGCGCGCTGTTTATGTTCGTCAATTTTTTTATGAAAACCCTCATGGTGCCGAGATCCTCGCTTGCGATAATGCTGTTCGCCGGGCTGTGCTTCGCCTGCGGTACGCGAGCGACCTGGCGGCTTGCGGAGCTCTCGTCGTCGCGCCCGGGAGCGTCCGCGTCCGCGAAGCGCGCGCTCATAATCGGCGCTGGCGAGGCCGGGGCGTATATCGCGCGTGATTTGCATCGCAGAACGCACGATCTGCTTCCGGTCGGTTTTATAGACGAGGATTCGGAGAAGCTAGGCAAGAGCATAGCTGGTCTGCCTGTCCTCGGGGGGGGCGACTCCCTCAAGGACATAGTCATGTCGAAGAGCATAGAGGTGGCTCTGATCGCCATCCCATCCGCCAGCGGGGCCAGAGTGCGCGAGTATCTGGACGCGCTCTCGGAGATTGGGGTGGAGGTGAGGGTTCTGCCGAGTCTCTCGGAATTGGCGGACGGCAGGGTGGAGGTCAGCCGCCTCCGCTCCGTCGAACTTCAGGACTTGCTCCGGCGAGAGCCGATACAGTTGGACGAGGCGGGGATAGGCGAGTATCTTTGCGGCAAAAAAATCCTTATCACCGGCGCCGGCGGCTCCATAGGCTCCGAGATATGTTCGCAGGTGCTGAAACACTCCCCGGCCGAGCTGATTATTTTAGGGCACGGAGAGCAGTCGATATACATGCTTCAACAGAGGCTGAGCGAGGTGGGCGTGACCGTCCCAATCCGTCCCGTGATAGCGGACATCGCCGATTTTCCCACAATGAAGAGGTTTTTCGAGAGTTGCGCGCCCGACGTCATATTTCACGCTGGCGCGCACAAACACGTCCCGCTTATGGAGGATAACCCGAGGGAGGCGCTTCGGGTCAACGGGCTCGGTTCATGGACGCTCTTCGAGCTTGCCGGAATATATGGCGCCGAACGCGTCGTCATGATATCGTCAGACAAGGCGGTTCGGCCGTCGAGCGTGATGGGCGCCACAAAAAGGATTGCGGAGCGCCTGATGAGCGGCGCGTGGGATGCCCACGCGGGCACGAGATACATCACGGTGAGGTTCGGCAACGTACTGGGCAGCCGCGGGAGCGTTGTCCCGCTCTTCGAGCGGCAGATAAAGCGCGGAGGCCCGGTCACGGTCACTCACAGGGACATGACGAGATACTTCATGCTGATTCCGGAGGCCGTGAGCCTCGTCCTGCAGGCCGGTTCCATGGGGCATGGCGGGGAGCTGTACATGCTTGACATGGGAGACCCGGTGAATATCACCGAGATGGCGGAGACCTTGATTCGCCTTCACGGGCGGGAGCCGTACAGTGACGTGCAGGTCGTCTTTACCGGCATTCGGCCGGGCGAGAAGCTTTTCGAGGAGCTTTTCTACGACCCGGCCCACGTCGGCAGGACGGGCCACGACAAAATTTTCCTTTCGAGGATAGACGGGAGAGAAAACCTCTCCATAGGCGAAGTCCTTGGCGTCCTTGACGAAGGGTTGGACGAGAAGTCCGTCCGGGACGGCATATTTTCGCTAGCGGCCCTGTAACGGCGCGCCTCTGCGTCGCAATTGCCATTGCAAGCCCGTATGTACTGTAATATATCTGCCGAGCGCTGATGGAGGTGTTTAGTATTCTTAAATTTGCTCTACACAACGAATCGACAGCGATATGGGCATCCAGCTCGACATGACGGAAGCGGACTACCAGGTGGGAAAGCCCGACGACGCGGCCGAGTGCAAAAAACTACGCGGAAAACTGGCGAAACTGGAGCGCCGTTACGGTAGTCTCGTGTCGAGATTTGAGGACGCGGAGAGGCTGAGGGGTCTCCAGTTCCTCTACAACAGGCTGCTCCTCGAAACGTCGCCAGTCATGATTCTCGTCCTCGACAACGAGCTCAACTACACCCTCGGGACGAACACGCTCATGCGCATACTCTCTTACTCAGACCAGAGAGAGATGACCGGCCTGCATTTCGAACGGCTGTTCAGCCGTATCGCCACGAAGGAATGGATAGACCGCATGACGGCCTATATGGGCGAGGCCATGGAGGGGCTAAGAAGGATAGATTTCAGCGACAGACTTGTTATGCTGGACGGTAAGGCGCTTCAGCTTACGATAAATATCTCGCCGGCTTTCGAGTCGGGCGGCGAATGTCTGGGTCTCGTTGTCGTTCTGCACGACGTCACGGATATAACGATGGTTCTTGAACGCGCTGAGGCCGCTGATAAGGCGAAGACGTCGTTTCTCGCGAACATGAGCCACGAGATACGCACCCCGATGAACGCCATAAAAGGCATGAGCGACCTTCTGCTTTTGACGGCGCTCGACGACGTCCAGAGGGGTTACGCGCAGAGCATAACGAACGCGGCGCACTCGCTTTTGGCAATCATAAACGACCTGCTTGATTTTTCCAAGATAGAGGCGGACAAGCTCGAACTGCTCGAAGCCCCGGTCGACATCGGTTCGCTGCTCACCGACATAACGGGGCTCATAAACCTGAAGGCGTCGGACAAGGATCTTTGTTTCGTCACTCACATTTCCCCCCGCACTCCCTCCATGGCATACTGCGACGAGATCAGGTTGAAGCAGGTGCTCCTGAATCTTCTCAACAACTCCGTCAAGTTCACGAGAGAGGGGTATGTCAAGCTATCTGTCGCGTGTCTCCCGACAAAAGCGGACATGGTGAAGCTGGTGTTCTCGATTCAGGACACAGGCATAGGGATAAAGGAGGAGGAACTGCCGCTGATATTCCAGCCCTTCTCGCAGACGGACAGGTATCTCAACCGCAACGTCGAGGGGACAGGCCTCGGGCTCTCCATCAGTAGCCGCATTGTGGAGAAGATGGGCGGGTCTCTGGAGGCGAAGAGCGTATACGGAGAGGGAAGTCTCTTTTGTTTTTCTGTAGAGCTGCGCGCCGCTTCGAGCGAGTCTCTGGCAAATGTGATCCGCCCCCTCGCGAAAAGGGTGCTTGTGGTTGCCGAGGGCGTACACGCCCTTCAATACGAGGATATGCTGCGCGACCTCGGGGTGAATTACGACGTCTCTCAAAGCGAGGAATCCTTCGTCTCATATGTCGGCAAAAACGCCTACACGCACGTCCTTTATAAGTATGATTTCGCGCACGAGATAATCGAAAAACACTTTGGTTGGGTGCAGGATAGCTGCCAGCTGATCGCGGTCAAGGACATAAAACTCGCGTCGAGGCAGAATACCGCGGCCAGCGTCCATGTGCTTTTCGAGCCAGTCCTCGTCATGGCGACCGCAAGCGCCATAAACAATAAAAAACCGATAATCATGGATGCGGTTGGCGCCTCCGCGATGAACTCCATCGGATCCTTCAAGTTCGAGGACGCCCGGATACTTTTAGTGGACGACAACGACATAAACCTGATGGTCGCAAGCGAAATTCTCAGGCAGTACGACATAGAGCCCGATACGGCCGATGGCGCTAAAAGCGCGTTCGGCCTCGTTGCGGAAAAGCGATACGACATAATATTCATGGATCACATGATGCCGGAGATAAACGGCATAGAGGCCACGAGGATACTCCGCGGCATGGGCGGATGGCTCGCCGCGGTTCCCATAGTCGCGCTCACGGCGAACGCCCTCACTGGAATGAAAGAAACGTACCTCTCTTGTGGAATGAACGACTTCATAAGCAAACCTATAGAGATACCGGAGCTGAACCGTGTGCTGATAACGTGGCTTCCGGAGGGTAAAGTCTCCGCCGTCGAGACGGCCCCAAGGCGGGCTTCGTCCGGCCAGGGCGTGGGGCTTATTGGGCGCCTCGCCGAGAGGCTCGATACAGAGGCGGCCATAAGCGGCATCGGGGGCTCTGAGAGCTCGTGGCTGAGCGTGGTGAGGGCGTTTATCTCCTCGTTGCCGGACAAGCTGGCGAACATGACGGAGCAGATCGAGAGGGGCGATTTCGAGAGGTTCAGGATAGATGTTCACGCCGCGAAAAGCTCGCTCGCAAACATAGGCGCGCACGACATCTCCGATGAGGCGAGGAGTCTTGAGATGGCGGCGGTATCCGGAGACTACGGCTTCGTAGACGAAAGCTTCGGTCAGTTCTCCAGGGACATGCTCGATCTGTTTGCCTTCATCGAGGACGTCATGGCCGTCGATGAGCCGGGGCCGAAGGAGCGGAAGCTTGCCGGCAGCGTCGAGATACTGCGCACAGTCCTCGAGGGCGTGGGAGGCATGATCGACGCGCTCGAGCACGAAGACGCCCTCGCCGAGATCGAGAGGGCGTCTCTCGAGAGCTATGGAATGAACCTTGACAGAAGCCTCCTGCAGATAAGGGCTGCGATAGAGTCGTTTAATTACGACAGGGCCGCCGAGCTGATACGCTCCATTCTGCCAGCGGACGAGACGGCGAAGGAGGAGCGTCCATGAACGAGGAAAAATCTTTTCGCGGCATTTTGGTAGTGGATGACGACGCCACGAACCTGAGGATGCTGCAAGAGATACTGAGCTCGCAGTATAAGGTCTACGCCGCTCCTTCCGGCGAGAGGGCGATGGCGTTCCTGGGGAAACGAAAGCCGGATCTTATCCTGCTCGACGTGGAAATGCCCGGGATGAACGGGTATCAAGTGATAAGAAGCCTAAAGGAGAACCCGGAAACCGCCTCGATTCCGGTTTTGTTTTTAACGGCCCAGGAGGGGCGCGACAAGGAGGAGACAGCTCTGCAGCTCGGGGCTGTCGACTATATCCTCAAGCCGATTACGGCGGGCGTCGTGCTTGCGAGGGTCAACCTCCACATGGAGCTCGAGGTCTACAGGAAGCGCCTCGAGATGCTTGTCGAGCAGAAGACCGAACAACTCCGCAACACGCAGGACTCCATATTGGACATACTCGCGAACGTAACGGGGTGGCGCGACAGCGGCACGGGCGGACACATAACGAGAACGACGGCTTACTCGCGGCTTGTGGTTGACTGCCTCATGGAGAAAAACCACCCAAACTATCGGATAAACCCGCAGTACGGCGAGCACATTGTAAAGACATCGAAGCTGCACGACATAGGCAAAGTCGCGATATCGGACAGCATCCTGCTCAAACCGGGCAGGCTCTCCCCTGAGGAGTTCGACGAGATGAAAAAACATACGACGTTTGGCGCGCGGATGATAGACGACGCGATGGCGGATCTGGGCGACGTGTCGCCATTCCTGCACGTCGCGAGGGAGATCGTCATATCTCACCACGAGTGGTGGGACGGCTCCGGGTACCCGAACGCGCTCTCCGGCGGCAAAATACCCATCTCGGGCCGCGTTATGGCTATATCGGACATATACGACTCACTGACGTCGGAGAGGCCCTACAAGGACGCCATGAGCCATCAGGAGGCCATGTCGATACTGTATAAGGAGACTGGCGCTCACCTCGATCCATTGCTCATAGACTTGCTGCACGATACGTTCCCCATATTTGAGGAGATAACCGTGGCGCAGCAGTGATCTTCGGAGGAGTCCGGCCATATTGTCACATTGACAGGAGTCTCGCCGCGGAGCTTGGGCACGAGTAGAAGTTGATGTGCAGGTACGTGGCGAGCAATCTGTCGCCGATCGCGTAACCGTCCGTCCACTCCTCTCCGCCTCCCGAGGCGCGAGTTACGCGAAACGCTCCCGGCGGCTCTCCAGTGATGTCCGAATAGTGAAACTCGTGCGCTTTTACAGATTCGCCCTCCCGAAAGAGCATGTTGTCGCGGAGGGCCTCTCCGGCCACATAACCGAAGTGCCGCAGCGCACCGCCCATCCGCGCCGTCGCGTTAATAACGCCGGCGCCGGCGTGTTTGACGCCCCCGCTCTCCATGCTGTTCGTCAGGTACATCATGCCGCCGCACTCGGCGTATATTCGCCCTTTTGCGGAAAATTTTCTCACTGATTCAATGTATTCCGAGTTTTGCGAGAGCCGGCCGGCGAACTCCTCCGGGTATCCTCCCGGCAGTACGAGGATGTCGGCTTCAGGCAGCGAGCGGTCGTTGAGCGGAGACGTCCACTCCGTCTTTGCGCCCAGCTTTTCGAACAGCTCCCAGTTCTCGTGATAGTGAAAACAAAACGCGTCGTCGTTCGCTATGGCGACGCGCGCCGGCGAGCCGTCCGATTTTTTGACGGTTCCCGGGATGTCCGGCGCGCGAACATGACAGGACGGAGGCGCCGCCATGTTCGCTATTCGCTCGACGTCGACGCGCGACTTTATCTCAGCGGCAAAAAGCTCGATGGTCTCATCTGTGTTTTTTCGCTCGGCGGCTGGCACGAGGCCAAGGTGTCTCGACGGGAAACGACTGTCTTTGATGTCCCGCAGCCAGCCCAAAAGCGGCAAACCGGCGAAGCGCGTTACGGCTTCGCCGATCATCTCCGCGTGCCTTTCGCCGGAGACCCTGTTTGCGATGACTCCAACGACCCTCGGCGCGAGCGGCTCGAGCGCGGCGAAACCCTTGGCGGTGGCGGCGACGCTTGTGACCGACGCCTTCGCGTCTACGAGCAGGATCACCGGAAGGCCGAGGGCCTTCGCGAGCCAGGCCGTCGAATAAAGCCCGTCCGGGCCTAAACCGTCATACATTCCCATGACGCCCTCGACGACGGCTATGTCGGCCTTCGGATGCCCGTCGCGAGCTTCGCATCCGTATGAGTATAACCAAGGCACCATGTCGCGGCAGGGGTATCCGTCGAGGCTCCTGCACCTCCTGCCGGCGGCCAGCGTCAGATATGTAGGGTCGATGAAGTCCGGCCCGGTCTTGAAGGGCTGGACGGCCCGGTTCTCGGAGAGCGCCCTGCAGAGCGCCGACGCGACCGTCGTTTTTCCGACCCCGCTCGACGTGGCGGCGAGGACGAAGCCCCTTGTGCCTGCGAAGCGTGGCATTTTTAAAAAGCGGCCTTGTACACGTCCAGCGCCTGCTGTGCGGAGTAGGGCCTTGGGTTCGTCGCCCCAATGGCCTCCTCCATCGCTTCGGCGGCGAGCGTCTCCAAATCCTTGCTTTTGACGCCGACCTCAGATAACCCGCCCGGGATTTCTATTTCGCGCGAGAGGTTTATTATGAAGCGGGTGAACGACTCGCAGTTCTCTCGCTCAGAGTGCCACGCCTTGCCGGCGCCCACCGCTACCGCGAGGTCCGAGTAGCGTCCGGAGGCGCGATCCATGTTGAACTTGATCACGTGCGGCAGAAGGAGGGCGTTGCATAGGCCGTGAGGAAGATTGTACATACCCCCGAGCGGGTGTGACAGGGCGTGCGTCAGGCCGAGCCCGGCGTTGTTGAAGGCGGCGCCAGCGAGGAAACTGGCGTAGCACATGTTCTCGCGCGCGTCGATGTCGGCGCCGTCCTTGACGGCCTTCAGAAGGCTTTTTGCGATGAGCTCCACAGCTTTGTACGCCTTGGCGTCCGTTACCGCCGTCGCGTTTTTCGAGGCGTAAGCCTCGACCGCGTGGGTGAGCGCGTCCATCCCGGTGCCGGCCGTGAGCGAGGGCGGCATGGAGAGCATCATCTCCGGGTCGTTGACGGACACGTTTGGCGTCGTGTGCCAGTCCACGATAGTGAACTTCGAGTGGTTCGCGTCGTCCGAGATCACAGCGAACTGTGTCACTTCGCTGCCAGTCCCGGCTGTCGTGCTGATCGCTATGAACGGCGGCATCGCGTGCCGCGATTTGTTGGCGCCGCTATAGTCCCTGATGTTGCCTCCGTTCGTCGCGAGCAGGCCGATCCCCTTCGCCGTGTCAATGGCGCTACCGCCTCCGACAGCGACGATGATGTCGCTTTCGGACTCCTGATAGCTCGCGAGCCCCTTTTCGACGACGGAGACGGTTGGGTTTGGAACGGCCTCGCAGAAAGGATGGGATATGACCCCCTCCTTCGCGAGAATATCCGAAATTTCTTTTGCCTGGGCCTCGCCGACGGCCCCCTCCGAAGCGACGATAAAAGCCCTGTTGCCGTGAAGGTTGCGAGCCTCCTTCCCGACCTCCTTGACTGAGCCCCGGCCGATCAGGTTGAGCATCGGAATATAGTAACGGCAATTCATGATAAGTTGATACCCCCTCTTGAAAGGTTCCATAGGTTGCGCATATAATGATGAGGCATCAGTCGGCACAAAGAGTAGGCAAAATTACCGATCTATTTGATCTTGACAACGCGAGATTCTTGTGTTTGCGAACACAAAATGTTGTTATGGCGCCTGTGCTCACGATAAGCGATATAGGTTGATTTTTGTTGCCATTACCCTTATTCGTTCTTGGAGTACTTATTATTCTTCTGGCAGCTCCTATACTCTCCGTTAGCGCGACAGCACACCTATCACGAATGTGCCTTTGAGCGAAAAGTCACATGTTTACTTAATAAGTTTCTCCATTAAAAAATTTTGCAATATTTGCGATAATATCAATAGGTTTTTCTTCTTAGTTTCACATTCCCATATTATCAATACGTGCCAGCCTAACCGTTTTAACGCCGCGATATTGGTTTTATCTCGCTCTAAAGTTCGATTAAGTTTCTTTTCCCAATATTCTGCATTAGCGACTGGCCGGATTTTTGCATGTCGACATGTTGGGCAACCGTGCCAGAAACAACCGTGAACGAAAATTACAGTCGTATATCTTGGCAAAACAATATCAGGATTCCCGGGCAAATCATGCCGTTGCAAGCGAAAACGATACCCCATTCTATGCAACAATTTCCGAACATGGATTTCCGGCGTAGTGTTGGCGCTATGCACCTTAGACATTATTTCACTGCGCTTTTTAGCGTTAAATATATCCGTCATTTCAAATTACTTTGCTTCAAACTCAATTCGCAAGCTTGGGTCAGTTTCCACTTCTGCAATAATTGCGTTGTACTTTCCGATGATATTGGCAAACTTCGAGTTTCGCGTAGCACTGTCAAACAGGCTATGTTCGTTGATATTGGTGGAAAAGAACTGCTGAATATCCCAAATATCAATCCGTCCGCTTAAATCAGCGTCGGTAGACAAGTCAAACGCCGTCCGCACACGGTCAAATATTGTAATGATAACAGGCAAACAACCGGCGCGGATATTGGCTCTGCACTTTTGTATAAGCGGTTCGCCTGGCGCGGTTGTGCAATGGAGAATCATATTGTTTATCACAAAGTCCCCGCCACGATCTGTGGGCGAATCAGCCACAAACGCGCCGTGAACTTGAAATTTATCCGGCGGCAGTATTACGGACAGTTTGGCTGCTACAAGGTGTTGCAAAACTGCGCCCAAATATTGCGTTCCCGGATTTTGTTTTTGTCTTTTCCTTGCCTGTTCAAAAAGTTCGTCCAGACTTGCCCTAATCGTTCGTGATGGATCAGCCGTAAGGATAAAAGGGCAAGTGGGCCTTTGGTGATGGCATTATGCTCGTCTTTGAACGCTTTCAATCGTTCGTATATTTCCTTGTTTTCCATAAGCCGCCTCCGCTAATTTAGTTAAAAACGCTTGCCCTACAAAAGCAGCAACAGGCATGGCAACCGCGTCCCCCATAGCCTTATAGCCATCATTATATGCGCCCGGCAGGACAAAGCTATCTGGCACACCCATCAGCCGAGCCGCTTCACGGGGAGAGATGAGCCGGACATGCGCCGTTCCGTTTTGCTTGACGATAAGAAACTGTTTGCTACTACCTCCGTCCGGCGTCCGCAGGCACCCTGCCACGCCATCAAAGCGCAATTCCAAACATTGCTTCCCTCTCCGCGTCCTGCGGTAACCTGTTGCTATGGCGTTTTCCATTACGTCGAGTTTTTCCTTGTGGCGCGGTGAAAGCAATCGCAACACATCGTCCTTATCATAAGGCATAGTGAAGTCAATTATGTCTGTCAGCCGAATCTGGCGTCTTGGCGGCTTATCAGCGCGCCACCATATCCATTGAGGCAAGACTTTCCCTAAATCGGCGGCGGCTTTGTTATGCAGCCAATTAGGCCCGATGTCCTGTAATTCCTGCGGAATATCAATATCATCTCTAACGGCAATTACAAATACGCGCGGCCTCGATTGCGGGACAAAATGAACCGCGTCAATCAGCACAACCCCGCTTTTATAACCCAACTCCAATAAAGCGTGATGAAGTTTCGTATAATTTTTGCCTTTGTTTGTGGATAGCAACCCAGCTACATTCTCAATAAGCAACACTGCGGGCTGCTCTGGCATTTCCCTTAAAATGCGCAGCCATTCCCATACAAGCCCGCTACGCGCCGCGTCAATTCCGCCTAATGAACCGGCCAAAGATAAATCTTGACAGGGGAAACTTGCCCATGACAAGTGTGCGAAAGGCAGAGAAGAACCGCGAATATTTTTTATATCGCCCAGAATAAAGTGTTTAGCCTGAAAATTTGATTGATACACAGCGGTTTTTTTGTCGCTGATGTCGTTTGCCCAGATAGGGCGAAACATCCCCATCAAACTGTATGCGACTAAACCGCTACCAGCAAAAAATTCATGCATTGTCCAAGGAGCAAATGCCAAGTCGATTTTATAGTGAGCCATACCGCAATGTTCCCTTCCATCAACGACACTATATATCGTCATATACTGATTATATCACGGCTGCGTCGAATCCTTGTTTTTGCCGCCCGTGACAAGAAGCTTGTCCCGAATCGAAGACACCATTCCGGGGGCTCAAATCCTAAAATCTTGATAAAGGGTATTTATCAGCCGGAATACTTCATGGTCATATCGTTGCGGGAGGCGGGAAGTGATGTTAAAATCTAGGGACAGAGCGATAGCGCTAAATTAATTTTAGGAGGGGTGACCATGGACGTTCGTTTCGTCACTCGCAATGCGGAGGCCTCCGATGACATGAAGGACCTCATGGAGAAAAAGCTCGGGAAGATCGAAAAATTCTTCAACAAGATATCTGACGTTCAAGTAGTTCTCGACTACAAGCGCGGCATGAACATAGTCGAGATTACGGCGAAGGCAAATGGCCTCGTGATGAGGGGCGAGGATCACTCCCCGGACATGCGCGCCGCTTTCGACAAGTCGCTCAAGAACATCGAGCGCCAGGTAAAGCGCCACAAGGACTATCTCAAGGATCGTTCGCACATCAAGACGCCCGAGATATCCTTCGAGCTTCCGCCAAACACGTTCGGCGACGTGAGGGATCAGGACGACGTCAGCCCGACGGACATCGTAAAGAAAAAACGCTTCCCTGTGACGGTGATGCTCCCCGTGGAGGCCACGCGGCAGATGGACTTGCTCGGGCACAATTTCTTCGTGTTTCGCAACGGCGATACCGGCGACTTCAACGTCGTCTACAAACGGAACGATGGCGCCTATGGCCTGTTGGAGCCTCAGGAGTGACGAAAAGCGCGGCATACAGTCGGGGGAAGGCGGCTGCGGCCCCTTCCCCTTTTACTTGCGCTGAGACTCGCCGGTGACCGACCCGTTTGGCGCGCTGAACCCAAAGCAGAGGGAGGCCGTCGAGTGGTGCGACGGCCCCGAGTTGGTTTTAGCCGGCGCGGGGAGCGGCAAGACGCGCGTCATAGCCGCGAAAATAGCGCACCTCGTAAACGAAAAAAACGTCCCGCCGTACAGGATACTCGCGCTCACCTTCACAAACAAAGCCGCGCGCGAGATGCGAGATCGCGTCAAGTCGCTCGTAGGGCACGACCTGCACGGTATTCAAGCGTCGACGTTTCACTCATATGGCCTGCGCTTTTTGTACCGCAACACTCAGTTCTTGTGCGATATGGGCTATCCTCAGTCGTTTGTCGTGTTCGACAGGGGGGACTGCCGCAACCTCGTCAAGCGCCTCGCGAAGGAACTGGGCCTCGACGCCGGCGGCTCTGACGTCAGCTTCCTCGTCGACAGGATTTCGCGCGCGAAAACAGGCTGCGATCCCCTCACGCTCGAACCCGACATAGACGAGAGGTGGGCCGGCCTCTACGAAAAATACTGCTCAGAGCTGCTGCGGCAAGGGGCGCTCGACTTCGACGACCTCATGATGCTGCCCCTGCACATCCTGTGCGCGAACCGCGCGGCCCTGGAGCGCGAACGGGCTTCTATAGAATGGGTGCTCGTGGACGAATACCAGGACGTGAACGCGCCGCAGTACCTGCTGCTGCGTCAGCTCGCCGCCGAATCCGGGCGTCTGACGGTGGTGGGGGATCCAGACCAGTCGATATACGGCTGGCGGGGTGCGGACATGTCGCTCATAATGCGCTTCGAGGACGACTTTCCCGGAGGGCGCGTCGTCGTGCTCGACCAGAACTACAGGTCGACCGGAAACATCCTTGACGCCGCCAACGCCGTCATCAGAAACAACCCGGTGCGGCGCGAAAAAAACCTCTGGACGGCCTCGGATCTCGGGTCACAAGTCAACGTGCTCCTAGCGCGCAACGACGACGAGGAGTCGGGCTTCATCGCGGGCGAGATAGAGCGCCTCGCGATGGAAGGCTACGCGTACAAGGAGATGGCGATACTATACAGGATGAACGCGCTCTCGCGCGGCTACGAACAGACGCTGCTGGAGCGAGGGATCCCATACAGGATCTTGAGGGGCGTGTCGTTTTACGAAAGGCGCGAGGTCAAGGACGTGCTGTCGATGTTTCGCCTAGCCGTGAATCCGAGGGACGGCGCGTCTCTGGAGCGAATAGCGAACGTCCCGAAGCGCGGGCTCGGCAAAAAAAGCGCGGAGGACGTCGCGAATTGCCTCGCGCACGCGGAGGGAACCGCAGAGGAGATATGGGCCGGGATGGAGAAAACCCCGCCTCTCTCCGGCAGGGCCGGAAAGGGCGCGTCTCTTCTCGCGTCGCTTATGGGCGGCATTTTGGCCGAAGAAACCTTCGAGGGCGCGATCGACTTTATCATGTATAATTTCGGCTACGAGGACTATCTGAGGGACGAGTTTCCAGACGACTGGGAGGAGCGCTCCGAGAACATACGCGAGCTTCTCTCCATAATGCCGGAGGGGAATATCGCGGAGGCGCTGGCGCAGGTCGCGCTTTTCACGGACGCGGACTCCGACGACGATGGCTCGCGCGTCAACCTGCTCACCATGCACGCGGCGAAGGGGCTGGAGTTCCAGGTCGTTTTCCTCGTCGGATTCGAGGAGGGCATATTCCCAAGCGGCAGGGCTGTTGAAGAGTCGAGTGACGGCATAGAGGAGGAGCGAAGGCTCTGCTATGTTGGCATGACGAGGGCGAGGGAGAGGCTTTATTTATCTGGCGTCATGAGCAGGCTTATTTTCGGGACATTTCAGCGCTCGTCGTTTTCGAGGTTTATATTCGAGCTTCCGGACGACAAAGTGACGATGGACGACAGGACGAGGGGTCTCAAAGGAGGCGGCGATGTTCGCGGCGGCGGTCACGGGCGACGTTGGAGCTGGTAAAAGCACGCTCGCCGCTGTTTCGGCCTCGCTAGGCGCGACGGTGATAAGCGCCGACGCGGTAGCGAAGTCGCAGTGGTCGAAGCCCGACGTGCTCGAATCGGCAGTCAGGCGATGGGGGAGCGGAGCGGCGCCAAACGGCGCGGCCGACTTTGCCGCGATAGCGCGGGCCGCTTTCGCCGACGACGAGGAATATCGTTTCATGAACGCCCTGATACACCCCGGCACGGCCGCCGACATAAATCGCCTCGTCCGCTCGTCCAGAGGCCTCGTCGTGGTCGAGATACCGCTGCTGTTCGAGACTGCCGCCCGCGACTGGGTCGATTATGTGATATACGTCACGGCGCCACTGGACGCAAGGATAAGGCGAAACGCCGACAGAGGCTGGGACGCGGGAGAGATAGCGCGCCGCGAGCGCTTCATGCTCGGCGCCGCAGGGAAGAAAAAAAAATCGAACGTCACGCTTGTGAATGACATGGATATGGAGTCGTGGGAGCGCGCGGTTCGTCCCTTTTGCGAACGCCTGTTCGCTATGGCGAGCGCGCATGAGGTGTCGGCCTATTGCTGTTCGTTCGCCGACGCCGAGAGAATTTCGTCCCTGCTCGTCGAACGGCGTCTCGCGAGCGGCGCCAATATAGTCGAGACGAACAGTCGTTATCGCTGGGAAGGCGCGGTCAACACGTCTCGCGAGTGGCGGCTGACGTGCTATACGACGGAGCGCTCGCTAAGGGCCGCTATGGAGTGCATTCGCGAGAATCACCCATACGAACTGCCGGCTGTCACCGCTACGGAACTCGCCCACGCGGATCCGGCCACGCTCGAGTGGATAGTCGAAAACTGCGGTTGACCTTGAAAGGACGTGTTGAGTAATGGGGTTTTTCCCTTCGAATTTTGGCTCCGCATCCTGGCTTGCCGATATGCTGCTGCGGCTGCCCTCTGTCCTCTGGGCGCTTTCGTTTCACGAGTTCTGTCACGGGTGGATGGCGTTCAAGCTGGGCGACAGGACAGCAGCCTCTCAGGGGCGGCTGTCGCTTAACCCTATGGCCCATCTGGACTTGGTCGGCACGCTTATGCTGGTTTTTCTCCGCTTCGGCTGGGCGAAACCTGTCCCCATCAACTCGAGGTATTTTAAAAACCCGAGAAGGGATATAGCCCTTGTCAGTTTCGCCGGGGCTGGAGGCAACTTTCTCACCGCGATTTTTTTCGGGATACTGCTGAATTTATTCCCTGCCCTGCTGCTGCAATCCAGATCTATCACGACGCTTATCCTGAATTTTCTGTACATGAACATAGGCCTCGGAGTGTTCAACCTCATACCGATACCGCCGCTCGACGGGTCTAAGATATTGGCGGTTATGCTGCCCCCATCACAGATGAGGACATTTTTCTTTCTCGAACAATATGGGATGGTAATAATCCTGATACTTGTATTCACTGGCATCCTGCCGCTTATAATGAATCCAATCATCCAGCTTCTTTTGCGTCTTTTTCTCTTTCAATTTTAGGAGGTATATTATCATGAAGGTTTTGCTCACTAACGACGACGGTGTTATCTCTCAGGGCATACAGATGATATCGAAACTCCTGGCTGACAGGGGCTGTCTGTCGGCCGTAGTCGCGCCGGATCGCGAGCGCAGCGGAATGGGCCACTCCATCACGATGACGCAGCCCGTGCGCGTCCACCCGCTCGACCCAGGGATGTACCCCGCCGGCGTCTCCGCGTACTCCTGTGACGGCACGCCGTGCGACTGCGTCTCGCTCGGCCTCGAACTGCTGTTCCCACAGGCCGACTTTGTAGTCTCCGGCATAAACCAGGGGCCAAACCTCGGCGACGACGTCCTGTACTCCGGCACAGTCAGCGCCGCCATCGAGGCCGCCATACTAGGCAGGCCCGCCGTGGCGATATCCCTCTGCGTACAACATGGAGAGACGTTCGGGCACAATATGACGGCCGCGATAACAGGCATGGCGGTGCTCGATTACGTCGAGAAAGAGGGCCTCCCGGAGGGCGTCATCCTGAACGTAAACGTGCCGAACGCGCTCATGAAGGATATAAAGGGCTTCAAACTCACGAGCAGGGGACGGCGAAACTACAATGACAAATTCATCAACGTGAAAGACCCAAGAGGCCGGGATTGCTACTGGCTGGCCGGCGATGTGACGGACGAACAGAGCCCGGGCACGGACGTAACCGCCGTCGCCGAGGGCTATGTCTCCGTCACGCCCGTTTTCCTCGACATGACCCACTACGCGCTCCTCGACGACCTGAAGTCGGCCGGGCTGGAGGATACCCTTTCAAATTCGCTGAAAATAAAGGCGAAGAAGTGAAAAAGAAGCCCCTTCACGCTTCGTCCGGGGCGAAACGAAAAGAGGCTTATTTCTCTGGTTTTGCTGGTTTTTTATCTCTTCCTGAGCAGCGTCCTGCCCGCCGCCAATAGCAGGACGGCGCCGAAACCGGCGTTGCAGCCGCCGCCCCCGCCGCCGCCGCCGCCAACCGCAACGCCGCTGCCGACTATTACAGTGGTCGGTTCCGTCCTATAGAGCTGGCCGTATTCATCCCAATACAAGACGCTGAAGGAGGTCTCTCCGTTGCTCGCTCCTCTGAGCTTTAACTCGTATTCTTCCGGGCCGAGCTCACGCCAGGACGTCTGCTGAAGCACGGTTTCGTCCGCTATCAGCGCGGGTTTTGTGTCGTTGTATGTGTAATAACCGGGTTTGAACGATATATTCAGGGTTTTTACCTCGCCAACCAGAATCGTTATGGGTTCGTCAGCGGAAAAATCCGTGTTTTCTTTATCCAGCCCATTATCCGTGTCGGTGCGGTTTGCTACGTCAAACCTCCAATGGTACGTCGAAAGAACGGAGGAGTCGTCGCTCTCGCCGTCCAGGTCGATATCGACCCTCGCGTATTGGACGTCGTCGACGCTATAACCCTGCGGAACGTCGACATAACCGGACGGATGCCGCGTAGAATTTTCGCCGAAACGCAGCCATCCGTCCGTATTCTGGGCTATATGCTCGCCGCCTTTTTTGTCATAGAGGCGTATCCTGTACGAACCGGCGATGGGCGGGGATATCGCCTCGTCGCTGCCCGGCTTTACGATTTTCCAGTTAAATCTCGTATGTGCCTCGTTAAGCTCGATATATGGCGCAAACGTGTCCAACTGTTCCTTTGTTGTCCTCATGTTTGGGATGACCCCGCTGTGCGGCGCTTTTTCGGTAAGGGCCCAGGTAAAATTTTTCCCCCTCAGACCCCCGTCCGCGCTGCCCCTGAAAATGATTCGCGTTCCGTTGGCGAGCGCCGGCACAAACCCGATATTTCCGCGCTCCGGGACGAGGCCGAACTGTCTCGTTTCGCCCGTCACTTCGCCGCTGAGGTTGCCGCTGAGGTCGTAATATGAATAGTCGCCATCGTAGATAGTTATGGAACCGGCAGTCGCCAGATTCGTCTCGCTCGACTCCACCCCGTCCTCCTCGACGTAAAATGATATTCCCCCGAAACGAGCCGTGTCGTAGATCGACTTGCCATCGACTATGACGGCGAACGAGTTATGGCCGGTCTCCGTCGACGTATACGCCGCGGCGGCAGCGGCGAAAATGGACAGAGACAGACACGCCGATAAAACCGCTGTACTGAAAATTTTTCTCATCAAAACCCCTCCTCATGGTGAAAATATTATACAGAAAATCTACATAATTGGGAGTGATATTTGGATGAAGTAAAAAGTCTGGTAAATGGATTATCCAAGAATAGGGAGGCAAAAAGCCGCCGCCAGCTGTATTCATCTCACCTCGCGGAAACAGCCCACAAAAAAAGGGAGGGCCTGGGCCCTCCCTGCGGGAGCGGAATTAGTGCTGCGTCAACCTTGTATCCCGTTGTTTTTTGTAACTCAGAACGTTACGAACGTCCTGAAGCGGATGAGATGGTCGTCCTGGTCGTCGCCGAAGTCGAGGCTGTCGTAGGCGAGCTCTAACAGAACTGCCGGGTTGAGCTGGTAGTCGACGCCGAACGTCCAGTCCGTAGCGTCGTGAATGTTCCTATTGTCATAGTCGGCGTTGACATAACGCTCAAACGTGCCCCACTTCTCGTTCCACTGCTGCCTTGCCGATACGAACAAGACCGATGTGCTGGAGTCGCCCTCCCATGGCTTGTTATTCAAAATCCCCACGTTGTCGAAGGCATATGGATCCTGTGTGTAGAGGAAGTTGTTGTCGATCTGGGAGTACTCCAGCCAGAGGGACGTGAACTTCAGCGCTTCCTGATCGACGTCGAGTATGATCTTCCAGGCGTTGGCGGAGTCATCGTAGCCGGTAGCGGTCTGGCCAATGATCTGACCAATCGTGTCGCCCTGATTCTGGAAGTAGTAGATACCCTTCAACTCGATGGAGGGCGTGAACTTGAAACCGGCGTAGATGCCGAACGTCGAGAGATCGGTGTCGGTCTCGCTAAGAGGGGCCGTCGGCAGCCAATACTCCTCGTCGGGTATGTCGTAATAGCCGAGAAGGCCGGCATAGACGCGCTCGTTGAAGTTGAAGTTCAGTTTCGCCGTGATCTCAGTGTACTCTTGCGGGAGATCGTCAAGGTCAGCAAGAGCAGCGGCGCCACCAGCGCCAAGGAAGACTGATTTGTCGAGCCAACCGTTGTCACCCTGGCGAATGAACGAGAGGGAGAGATCGGCGATGCCCCAGTTCTTTATGAACGTGAAGCCGGTTCTGTTGTAGTCGCCGACGAGCGCGTCGTCGTCTATGTACAGGTCAAGGTCGGCTTCGTAATCGATCGGCTGACGGCCGACGATGAACGTCACGTCATAGGGGAGCTTCGTTGTGACATAGTAGCGCTGCCACACGACGGCCGCGTCGTCATCGCCGCCCTTGCTGCCTCCGGTCGCGCCGAGGCGGGTCGTGAAGGACGTGTTCTCGTCGATCCTCTTGCTCAGGTATACGCGATAGTGGTCGAGATAGAAATCGTTTTTGCCGGTGCGGTTATAGAGCCCGCTGTCGTTCCTGCTGGCATCGGCTTCGTTGTGGCCAGTGAACTTCGCGCGGAAGTCCAGGTCGCCCCAGATGTGCCATCCGCCGATTTCGCTCTCGAGAACCGCTACGCGCTCGTCGAGCCTGTCTACCCTCACGCCGAGGGCGTCCAGCTCGTCTTTGAACTCGACGATGAGCTTCTTCAGGAGTTCGACATCCTGCTTGCTCGCCTTCTCGAGGTCAACCCTCGCGAGGCTGCGCGCGATCAGGGAAGCGATTTCGTAACGGGTGCCGGGCTGTCCGCCCTTCAGGGAACCGTCGGGATAACCGGAGATGATCCCGCGGGCCGCGAGCTGAGAAACCGCGTCATAAGCCCAATGGCTCGCCGGTACGTCCATGAACGGGTTTGTCGCGGCGAAAACAGGCGCCGCAAACGCCGCTATTACCACTACAAGTACTGCTATCAGAATCTTTTTCATTGTGTATACAACCCCCTTGGTTGTGTTTTATTTTGCGGCCTTTGGGCCTTCGGGGGCGGTTTTGACGAATATGCCGGGAAAGTATCCACGTTTCCTTGCCCGCAATCTTCGCTTATTCCACCGCTTTTTGCCTTCAGATCCGCCTCTGGCTCCGCTCTCCCATATTGACTGGGGGTCTTGCACCTCCTTTCCTGTCATCCGGGGTCGTCGCGGGGTACTGAGCTGTGTTGGTATCCGGGGGTCCGGATTGTCAAGTAGCGCGCAGGGAAGCAAACCTGCCGGCGACGCAAAACCTCAAACGAGATGGGCGCAAAAATCATCACATTGAAGATACGACTACCGAGAAACATTATACGCATAAATAACATTCTGTCAATCATGTCATGCGCGCTTTAAATCGGCTTTTCTATCAAAAAATGAGATTTCAGCCCGCGGCCGGCAGCCTCAGGCCAAAAAATTACGAGCGTCTTCGTCCTCCACGCCCATTGTGACCGCTATCTCCTCGATGGTCAGGCCCAGCTCGGCGAATTTGACGGCGGTCCGCCGTTCGTTCCGGAGGTGTTTTTTGTTCTCCTCGACGAGCTCCAGCTTGTCCTTTTCGAGCTTCATCGCGCGGGCCTCGCGGCGGCGCTCCGAGTACATATCCATGAGGTCGTCGATATAGGCCATTCTCAGGCGCTCGTCCACTATAAAAAGCTTCTCCTGCTCGATGGCCGTTCCAATAAGCGGCGCCTCTTCCGCCATGTTCGGCATGTGCTCGTCCTCCAGGCCGACGAGGAAACAGAGCCAGCGTTCGAGCTTGCTTTTTAGTTTACGCCCGGGTTTTTTAAGCTCCCTTATGTACTTGGGCAGCTCGATGAAAATTATTTTCAGGTCGTCGGAGAGGACTCTGCTGCTTCCGTCGTTGCGGATGGAGTAGCTGTTGCAGAAATTTTTTTCGAGCTTCAGCATGTCGAAGCCGAGGACGTTTATGCTGACGGTTCTGCTCGTCTCTTTGTACAGATCCCCGGATTCGAGCTGGTTTGTGTGGACGAGCGACCAGTAATAGACGGCGCGGCTCGCGTGGGCCGCGTCGTAGTTGATCTGTATTTCTACGTTCAGCATCGAGTCGTCGTCCAGCACGCCACGCAGGTCGATGCGGCTTCCCCTGCCTCGCAGACGGGCCGGAGGCGTATCGCTGCCCAAAACTTCTATGAGGGTGAACTCCCTCGACCCATCGGGAAATATGACCGCGTTCAAAAAGTCGCGGCAGATGGCTTCGTTCTCTGGGCGAGCCAGAATAAATTTTATTATGCTATCCAGAAGGCGAAAGAGCCTGCCCTGTTTCAAACGCTCGACGGCGTCGTCCCTCGTTCTGGGAATCAGTTCGTCAAGTTCACTGGAGAAGGCTTCTCCGATATAATCATCTTCGACCGATTCGATCATTGGCTCACATCCCATCTTTAAACAATTATAACAGAGAAAATGAAGGCACTAAAGGTAATATCTCATATCATTCCTCAAAATTCAACGCGTACGCTTTGTCCCTGGCCATTTGCGCCAGCCGAAGGAGCGTTATTTTATCCAGTTTTATAGTATAATCTCCTCATTGAAAAAGGAGGGGATTTTTTGTGAGAAAGTTTTTAACAATTTTAACTATCCTTGCGGCCTTCGCACCGCTGTTCGTTTTCGCCGGCGCGGCCGCCGCCTACGACGAAGCTATGTATATTTTCTACGAAGCGAAGGCCGGTTTCTCCGGCGGCAAGACGTCGTACAGCAACGCGGCGTTTAGCGGAGCGCGCTTTCAGGCGCGGCAGGATAAGCCTCTGGTTTCCAGCGAGATCGGAGAGCCCAGAGGAACGTTGACTATCCAAGACGGCAGCTATAGTTACACGGACGCGGCCGGGAAGCTCTTCAATGTTAAAAACGGAGTGCCTGAAGCGGGTGCGGAAAGTTCTTTCGTTCTGAGCTGCTCGGGCGGCGCCTCGGATTATACCGCTTTCGAGCCGTCCCTTGGCGATTTCTTTATAACGAGGTTCATAGGGCCGGCTGACGGGGGCTTGCGGGGTTCAAATTTTAATTGGCAAGTCAGTGGCGCCCCGCTTAAGAATAGCACGGTTCCTGACTTCAAAACCGTCAGCGAGCAGTTGGAGTCGTATGTCCCTTACGTCGAGTTCGCCTCTGACGGCAGGAACTTCAACTGGAAAATGGTCAAGTCGGACGATAAAACCAGATCGCCTCGACCGATCGATAAAGCCGGGGTTATCACCGTGACCGCCCGTTACAAAAGCGGCGTTCCCCGCGTCGCCTCGAAAAATTTCGCGGCGGGCAGCGTCCCCTCAGGCGACCTGACAGTCACATCGACTTCCAGCTACGACCCAGAGAACCTCGTAAGCGTCCAGGTCGACTTCGATTGGGACGACTCGCAAGACAATGTCGTGTCGGTTTATAGCTGGATATTCACCGCGTCGGGCGGCGGTTCTTCCAGCGAAGTTCTGGACAAGTTCGACGAAAGCGACAATGGATTGACGGACGAAACCCTGTTGTCGGTGTTTACACAAGAGCACGAGATCCCAGCCATGAACACAAAGAACTTGGAAATAGCGTTTAAGGTGGACTATACCTCCTACGTGAATCCATCTTCCGACCCGAGTTCACTCGAGTATTACCGCGCGGTGCAGATAGCGGACGAGTCCGTGGCAGCCTTTGACTCATGGACGTCAGCCGGCGGCAACTCGTATAAGTTGAGCCTCAGAGGTCTGAAAGCCGGCTCGACGGAAGTCGTCATACTATACAGGACAAGTGTTACCAAGGAGTACTTCAGGACTACGCCGATTTCGGTGAAAGTCACGTCCGCCGGCGACGGCGACGACGATGTTTCGGACGGAAACTATGGCAATACCGGCGAAGATGACGACGAGTGGAACGACGCGGAGGGCGGCTCACATACGCTGAACGTCGACAACGGCAGCTGCAACGCCGGTTTCGGCGCGGCCCCGCTCCTGCTGCTGGCGGCGCTGCCGCTCAGGCGCAGGAAGTGACATATTGAGCAAATAAGTAAATAAAAATCAAATATAATCACAATAAAGTCCCGCTCACCGGTGAGCGGGACTTTATTGTGAGGCTTCAGCCGAAACGTTTTTTAACCGGCTAACCGGCGCTTTTCAGTTGACTCTCCAGTTGCCGCCTTGGACGACCCCGTGCTGCATGACGGTCTTGTAGTTGTTCCACATCTTGCCGGAATTTTCGTATGTCGGGTCGATGACGTCGTCGCCGGGAACCCAGCACGCCGGCATGACTTTTCCGCCGTTGTCGTCGTGCTCTTTGAGCGCGAGGGCGACGCGGAGGATCTCCTTCGGGTTCCTGCCGAGAGGCGCGGCGTTGACGCTGATGGACTGGACGATGCCTTTTTTGTCGATGATGACGACTCCGCGCAGGTCAACCCCGCCCTCCTCGTCGAATATGCCGTAGTGCTTGCCTATCTTGCCCAGAGAATCCGAGAGCATCGGAAACGGGTAGCTTCCGCCGACGGCGGGGGCGAGCTCGCTCTCGTTCCACTCTTTGTGGGAGAATTTGCTGTCCGTGCTTATGACCAGCACCTGGACGCCTGCCTCGGCGAACTTGTCCTTGATCGACGCGACGGATACGAGCTCCGTCGGGCAGACATAGGTGAAATCTCCCGGGTAGAAGAATAGGATGACATACTTGCCTTTGTAGTTAGCGAGAGAAAATGTATCGAATTTACCCTTGGCAGCGTCAAAACCAGGAACTTCAAAATTTGGGGCAGCAAAGCCGATCCTTGCTATTTCGCAACAATCCATCACATCCACACCTCCGAGAATATTTAGTATATTAGTTTCGTTGACGATACCTAAACTATAATTATTTTAAAGAAATAATAATCAGTGAAATTGCCTATATCTTGCCGGCTATTTACTTAAAACATCAAGAGCTCGCTCACCGGCGCGAAAGGCCGATCAATTATCCGCTTCTTCCATCCTGTTCATGTGGTATAATTTTACTCAAATCAAGTTTTTTTTGAAGTTATCTATAAAATATGGGGGATGCTCTATTGAAATTCATCTTTGAAAACATCGGTCCTCTAAGACGCGCCGACATAGAACTGGGCGATATTACGGTTATCTGCGGAGAGAACAACACTGGAAAAACCTATGCGGCTTATGCATTGTACGGCTTTTTGAAAAAAGTCAGAAAGCTCTCGTCGCCTTTTGTGCTCGAGGACGCAGATTACAAACAGCTTCTGGGAACCGGCAAACTCGCGTATCGCTATGGGACGGAGAAAATAGCCCCGCTGTTGGGCGAGTTGTTTCTGGACGCGGGAAAGGATTACGAGACAGAGTTGGCGGACGTCCTTTTCCCCGGCCTCGAAAAATTTTCGAACGCGCGCGTCGCGGTAGAGTTCTGTGAGGATGACTTCTCCGCGCGCAAGAGAATAGGGAGCACAGTTCACTTTAACAAGGATCTGTCGGCGATGCTGCAGATCAACGTGCAAAAAGGCGTGATAAACGTCCATCTGCGGAGCCGGGACAGAAAAAAAGATTTTCCGCCGGACAGCGCCGAGCTGCGCGTTTGGGTGAGCAACTCGATAACCGGAATATTCCTGAAAGAGCTCTTTCCAGACGCATTCATCGCCAGTTCGATGCGCGAGGGTTTGACTGTGTTTCACGACGAGATAAGCTTCGCGAAAGACAAACTCGCCGGGGGGGAATACGTCCATTCGGAGAGGGCGGAGGCCGGCGGCGCCACATTCGGAAGTTACTCCATGCCGCTGAGGCACAACCTCGAATCACTCGTTCGGTTCGCGCGCGCTAGAACTGTCAGCCTGGGGTCCGTGGTGAACGAACACCCGGAGATCCTGAGGGATTTTTGGGCCATACTCGGCGGAGAGTACGTCACAGACGACGCCGGCGGCGTTCGTTTCAAACCTGAAGGCTTCGAGTCGTCCCTATCTCTGGCCGAGAGCTCCGCCTCCGTCAGGTCGCTCCTCATAACAGGCCTTTACCTTAAATTCCTCGCGAACCACGGAAATATCCTGATGGTAGACGAGCCCGAGTCGAACCTGCACCCGGAGAACCAGCGCCGGATGGCACGGCTTTTCGTGCGCCTCGCGAACGCGGGCGTCAAGGTGTTCATAACGACTCACAGCGACTATATTTTAAAGGAGCTCGAGCTGCTGATCCTGCTGAACAGGGATGTGCCGCGCATTCTGGCCGTTCGCAACAGGATTGGCTATGACAAAGGGCAGTTGCTCAAGGCAAGCCAGTTGAAGGTCTATATAGCTGAGGCGCCGGGAATCCACGACGGCGCCGCCGGAAGCGTCTTCACGCGCGCGGAAATCTCTCCTGAGTCGGGCGTAAAAACGAGCGGTTTCGACAGCGCTATCGACGAGATGAACAGCCTCTTCGACGAAATAGCCTGGGGCGGCGGGTCATGACCAAAAGCGCGCCCGACATCGTCAGGAAGATACTCGCCGACTCCGCGGTGATCGCGCCAGTTGGGAGAAACGGGCGTTTTAGCGTCGGCCTGTCCGGGCAGCGCCGCAAAATCACTGTGACGGACGTCCCGGAGGACTCCGTCGTTATAAAAATTGGCGGCAGTTTCCCACGGTGCGGTAATTTCCTCTCCGGCGAATGGGCGCGATGGCGCGCCGACTACGTCCTCATCGGGGCGGCGAACGGCAAAAAAATCGTCGTTTTTATCGAAACTGGCGCCGCCTCCCAGTGCAAGAAGGATACCGAACGGCTGATGCACGGCGCTGTCTGCGCGATAGAGTATTGCGCGGCGCTCGCGCGGGAGTTCATCTCGGCGGAGGGCCTGGTCGACGGCGCAAAGCGGTATTTTGTAAAAATGAAGCCGCGCGGGCCAGTGAGAAAAAGGTTCAGCTACACGGCGCGTTTCGCCTCGAATGACTCGCCCGAAATGGTTCGAGTCATCGAGGGCGACAGCTTCCCCTTCTCATACCTCGTCAGGGGACGCTGAGGACAACAGAGGAGCGACGTTCGGCCGCTACTTCGGCCAATGCCGTTGAAGCTAGATAAACTCCAACGAGACGCTCCCAGGGGCAACAGCCTGGGGCGTCTCGTTGTTGGGGTGTCGTTATGCCGACAGAGAGAGGAGGTTCCTGTATGTCGGATATGGCCAGATGTCGCTCGAGATGAGCTCCTCCGCGTCGTCGCTTAGTTTGCGAATGGCGCGCATGAGCGGCACTCCTTCGTTCACTATGACTTCGGCTCGCTCTCTCGCCGGGAGGTCTTCGAGACGTTTTTTTGTCTCGGCGAGTTTAGCGGACTCCTTGATCAGCGTGGCTTTTATTGTGCCGAGCTTCACTATCAAACCTCGCCACGCCTCCCCGTCCTTGAAGTCGACGCCGGCCATGGCGTCGAGCGAGCCCTTTTCGAGCAGAAGCTGTTTTGAAATTGCCGGCAGCACGCCCTCGTAGAGCATGTCATACTGCATTGCCATCTCGACCTCTATGGCGGTGCAGAACGACTCCATGCGGATCTCATGGATCACGTCTACCTCGCGCTTTGTGTATATTTTGAGCTCCTCGAGCATAGCGACGTTGTCCTTGTCGAGCAGCAGGTCGATCGCCTCCGGCGTCGAGTTCGACCTGATCAGGCCGCGCTTCTGTGCCTCGGCTTTCCATTCTGGCGTGTAAGAGTCGCCCTCGAACAGTATCTTACCCGCCTCGTTTATCGTCTCCGCGACGATCTCGAGAGCCGCGTCGAGAGGATCCTTGCCGGTCTCGACGCTTGCCTCCAGGCGTTCGGATACCCTCTTCAGACCAAGCGACCACACGGCCGCGACGCCGGTGACCGGGAACGCGACTGCTTGCGAGCCGCCCGGGGCGCGGAACTCGAACTTGTCGCCGGTGAACGCCACAGGCGACGTCCTGTTGCGGTCGCTGTCGTAGGCCGTGATGGACGCCAGCTTCGCAAGGCCGAGGTCTATGTTTGGCTTGCGCGAGAACTCGCCAGCGCTAGTCCCCAGCTCTTTAATCATCTTAGTGAGCGCCTCGCCGAGGTAGATGCTGATGATGGACGGAGGCGCCTCGTGGCCGCCGAGCCTGTACATGTTGCCCGCGGTCGCCGTAACGGCCTGGAGAAGCGAGAAGTGCTTCGATACGCCTAGGACAAACGACGCGAGGAACGTCAGGAATATTATGTTTTTCCTCTGGTTCGTCGACGGCTTCAGTAGGTTACGGCCCTCGCTGTCCACAAGCGAGATGTTTACGTGTTTGCCGCTTCCGTTCATGTCCGCGAAAGGTTTCTCGTGGAAGAGCAGGCGCAGCTCGTGCTTTTGGGCGAGCTTCCTCATCGTCTCCATTATCATGAGGTTCTGGTCACAGGCGATGTTCGCCTCCGAGAAAAGCGGCGCGAACTCGAACTGGCAGCGCGCGACCTCGTTGTGGCGCGTGGCGATGGCGATGCCAATGCGCGCCAGGTCGCGCTCCACGTCCTCCATGTAAGCCAGGACGCGCGGCGAGATCGAGCCGAAGTAGTGGTGGTCGAGCTTCTGATCCTTCGCCGGCTGCGCGCCGATGATCGTCTTACCGCAGAAGCGGATGTCGGGCCTTTTTTGAGCCCTTGGCCTGTCGAGCAGGAAGTACTCCTGTTCCGAGCCGACCGTCATGCGGACGTAACGAACGCCCCTCTGCCCAAAAATGCGGAGCAGCTTGAGCGAGTTGGCTTCGATAGAGTCGAGCGCGCGCAGCAGCCCGGTCTTGAGGTCGAGCGGCGTGCCGTCATACGACAGGAAAACAGACGGGATGCAGAGCGTCGCGCCCTTGGGGCTCTTGACTATGAAGGCCGCGCTGCTCGTGTCCCACGCGCTGTAGCCGCGCGCCTCAAACGTCGAGCGTGAGCCGGCGGATGGGAAAGACGAAGCGTCGGGCTCGCCCTGCATGAGATCCTTGCCGCTGAAGACTTCGAGCGGCGAACCGTCCTCGAGCGGCAGGGTGAAAGCCTGGTGTTTCTCCGCCGTATTTTCGTTCAAGGGGTGAAACCAGTGAGTCCAATGGGTGGCGCCCTTCGATATGGCCCAGTTTCTCATGCCCATGGCGACGATATCCGCGTCGCCCGCGTCGAGCGATTTTCGCCCGAGCATGGCCTCCTCGAGATTGGCGATGACCTTCTTGGGAAGATGCTCTCTCATAGCCCTCTTATCGAAGACCAGGGATCCGAAGATCTCCCTCACTGGCGGATACTGTTTTTCCTCCGTCACACTGCTTCCTGATGCAGCCATAATAAAAACCTCCCTCGTGAATTAAGCAGAAATTTATTGAAAAATTCTGCTTTAAAGGAAATAAAAACCTGCGCATATCATAAAAATATCGATCTGCGCAGGTTATCACAATTTATAAGCAAAATCAAGTGGCTTGGGGGGCCTCACACCACAGGTTCCTATTCACAATCCAAACTCCATATGCAGGCATGGGAAAAATCCGTAAAAATAGCCCTGGAAAATGTTATAGTCCTCGCGCGCCTGAAGCGACGTTCTGCCCGTCGCACCCGTTATGGAGGATTCTCCGTCTGCCGTGTTCGAGCAAGTCCAGTGTATTATCCGCCAAGCAAATACTCGCGCAGTTTGTCGAGCACATTTTCAAAGTCGAGCGGTTTTCCGACATGGTCGTTCATGCCGGCGTCGAGACATTTTTCGACGTCCTCGCGGAATACGTTGGCGGTCATGGCAATTATGGGTATGCTTTTCGCTCTTGGCGTGTCGAGCGCCCGGATGCGACGGGTCGTCTCCATCCCGTCCATCTCCGGCATCTGTACGTCCATGAAAATCATGTCGTAGCGACCCGGGTTTTCGCTGAACATACGCAGGGCCTCCACGCCGTTTTCAGCACATTCGATTTCGAGGCCGGTCGGCTCTAGCAGGGTCAGCACGATTTCGCGGTTTATTTCCACGTCCTCGGCCAGCAGCACACTACGACCCGCGAACACGGCGGCCTCGTCCTGTCCGGCTTTTTTCGCGGTCGTTAAATCGCCGGCGCCAAGGCACTCGTTGATGCAGTCGGCGATGGCAGAGGGGAACAGCGGTTTTGACAGGAATCTGTCCACGCCGGCCGCCTTCGCTTCGTCGGAGATGACGCTCCACTCCGCGGAGGAAATCATCGTGACGACTAAATCGCCCGGGTGCTGTTTTTTGATTCTCCTCGAAAGCTCGATACCGTTCATTCCAGGCATCTTCCAGTCTATAAAATAAATATCGTGCAGTTCGCCTCGCTCGAGCATCTCGAGCGTCTCCCCGCCGCTCGAGGCCACGTCGCAGGCTATGCCAAACCGCGACGCTATTTCCTTGAAGTATTCCAGAGTCTCAGTGTCGTCATCCACCGCCAGCACGTGGACGTTTTCCCAATTTACGCCGGGGGAGAGCAAGCTGCGCCTGTCTGCCTCGCCCCTCTCCGCCTGTATTGTGAAGAAAAACGTCGAGCCATGACCAGGCGCCGACTCGATCCAGATACTTCCTCCCATCAGGTCGACGATGCGCTTTGAGATAGCCAGGCCAAGCCCTGTCCCGCCGAAGTTGCGGGATGTGCTGCTGTCCGCCTGCTGAAAGGAGTGGAACAGCTTCGCCTGCTGCTCGTCGCTTATGCCTATACCTGTGTCGGCCACCTCTATTTGGATGGTGCAGACGCCGTTTTCTTCTTTCACGAAATGGGCGCCAATGCGTATGACGCCGCCCTCCGGCGTGAACTTCACGGCGTTTGAAAGCAGGTTCGTTATGACCTGCGCAAGCCGCTGATCGTCGCCGACGAGCCGGCGGGGTATATCTTTGTCGATGGTCACATGGAGGTTCTGGTGTTTTTCGTCCACGCGGAAGCACGTGACATTGACTGCCTTCTGCAGCATTTTTTCAAAATCAAAGTCCTCTGGGGAGAGCTCCAGCTTGTTCGCTTCAATTTTCGACATATCCAGAATGTCGTTGATTACGCCCAGCAGGTGTGTGGATGCCTCCTCGATTTTCTCGAACGAGTAGTTCTTTCTCTCGATGTCGGCGGAGGCCTTGCCGATGGAGGTCATGCCTATGATGGCGTTCATGGGCGTTCGCATTTCATGGCTCATGTTGGAAAGAAAATCGCCTTTCGCCCGGCTCGACTTCTCCGCCTGCTCCTTGGCGGAGACCATGAGTTCATTCAATCTGTTCAGGTTGTTGTTTTTTTCTTCCAGCTCTCTTGCGTAATTCTGCATTTTTTTGAAAAGGTCGTTGATTTTTTCGGCCATGACTTTGAACGCTCTGGACAAAACGCTTATTTCATCGCTGCCGGGATTATCGGGCACTTCGGCGTCAAAATTCCCCTCGCCGAAAATTTTGGCGGTGTTTGCCAGCACAAGTATCGGTTTTGTGATTCTTTTTGCGATAATGTAAAGGACGAAAGCGATCGCGCACATCGAAACGAAGGACACGATAACGACATACTTTCGGACGCCGTTGGCATTTTTCAGAACCTCGACCATGGGAATACTCACCGCGACCGACCATGGTTTTGTAGACTCGCTGAACTGAATCGGGATATATACGGTGTAAAAATCCTTTCCGCTCGAGATGTACGTCTCGCCGTTTTTGATAGCTTCCTTCGCGTCCATCGCGTATTGTCGCCAGTATTCATCCGCATCGAGCATCTCCTCGGCTATCTCGGGCGAGGAGTACGACAAATCCAGTTCGGCTTTATCCGTACTCGCCGCGAATTTCTCCAAATCGCGGACAAACGAGACAAGGTTCTTGTGTTTGTCGGCCTCGGTTTCATCCGCCTCGTCTTTAACGGGATTTTTTTCGATATATTTTTTTGCGCGTTCGAGGGCGCCATCGATCGCGGAAGGGTTGGCCTTCAGCATATCGTACATCAAGGCCTCGGTTAAATCTTTCGCCAGATACTGCTTGTAGGGGTGCGCCACGATGACGCCGGAATTTGAAAAAATTTCCGTATAGCCTCCCTGTCCGCGAGGATTCACCTGTAAAATCATCTCCTGGAGTTTGTCGAGGACGATGTCCGACGCTATGATGCCGATAAATTCGCCTTTATGGAGGAGAGGGAAGACAAAGCTGGCGAGCATGACGTCGTGCCCTTGTACCTGATAAGGATACGGATCTGTGATATATTCTTTGTGTGTATCCTTGGGGACGATGTACCAATCGGCTATGTCAACGTCGTACAATGGTTCGACCGCGATATTGCCGCCGAGTTTATTCCAGTAGGGCGTATATCTTCCCGTTTCGTCATGCTCCGGTTTTTTCCCTGCGTACTCCTCGTCCTTTCCGTCGAGAGCGTTTGGGTTGTAGGCGATGCAAAAAGCCGTTATGTACTGCTTTTGCGCCAAGGCGTTTTTCAGGATGTCGTTCATCATGTCGCGGTCGGTGAGATCGTGGTTCTTTAGTGTTTCAAACACGGTCGCAAGCGTCTCCGACGTTACCCTGGCGCCCTGCAGTTCCGCCCTGATCTCGTTTTTGTATTTCTCCGCCGTCTCATCCGCCAGGCTGAAGGCGTCCTTTCTCGCCATATCGAAGCTTCTGTTGGAGACTATCAATGTGAGCGCCAGAAAAGAGACGACAACAGCGGTAACCAGGAAATATATTTTAGTTTTCAGACTTAGGTTCTTAAACATGGTTCACCTTATCCCTTTTATTTTATACTCATTATCATACTGCCATCTCCTCATCGGTTTCAAGTGTCCCATCGCCTATTTTCAGTCTAAAAACAGTAAACTTGTTTTGCCGACGGCTCGGGAGAACCGGATACGCTTGATTTCTCTCTTTTGTTCGCCAATGTGGTAAAATTACTTTATTGTTTCTTTAGAGTGTTTGCCATTCCTCCATGTCTCCGTCAAGTGCGTGGTAACATTCGATTTTCCTCTCTATGCGCTGATCTTTCCTTAACGTAACAGATTTTGCGGGCGCCGGACGGACAAGCCGTTTCGGGTACGCATACGTATCGGCCGCGTTTTCCGGCCGAAAGCGAACAATATTTGACCCCAGGAGGGGGAAGAAAAATGAAGCCGTATGGCAATTTTTTCCGTAAAATATTCACGTCTCGGCCGCATGTCGGCGACGAATTGCCGCTCCGGCTGGGATTGTTCAACGCGGAGCAGCGCGAGGAGCACGGCAGGATACTTGCGGTGGAGCATCGCCTGAAAACCGGCCGCTCGAAGGAGCGGCTTCTCAGGCGGCTTTCGGAGAACGAAAGCCTGCTGATCGACGCGCATGGCGCGTTAGTCGGCGACGTGGAGGCCGAACGCAGCGTCACCCCGGCTGGCGAGTGGCTTCTCGATAACTTTTATGTGATCGAGGAACAGATACGGACGGCGCGCCGGCATTTGCCGAAGGGCTACAGCCGGGAGCTGCCTAATTTGTCGAACGGGTCGTCGGCGGGGCTGCCCAGAGTTTACGACATCGCCCTCGAAGCTATTTTACACGGGGACGGGCGCGTGGATATGGAGGGCCTGAAGAGCTTCGTAAGCGCTTACCAATCCGTAAACTCGTTAAAACTCGGCGAGCTTTGGGCTATACCCATCATGCTGCGGCTCGCGCTTATCGAAAATTTGAGGCGCGTCACCGCGCTTATCACTGCGAACAGGCTCGAAAAAATTCGCGCTGGCGAATGGGCTGATAAAATGATCACGGAGGCCGCCGAAAAACGGAATGAACTTATCGGAATCATAGCCGATATGGTTCGATCCACGCCGGTGCTGACGACGTCGTTCGTGGCCGAGCTGACGCGCCGCCTCAAAGGTCTCGGGGCTACGCTCGGCCTGCCGATCACATGGATCTCGCAGCAGTTGTCAGAGTCGAACCTGACGCTGGAGCAGTCCGTAAACACCGAAAACCAGTTGCAGGCCGGATACCAGGTTTCGATGGGCAACTGCATAGGGAGCCTCCGCGTAGTAGACGCGATAGGCTGGCAGACGTTCGTCGAGGAGATGAGCGTGGTCGAAGGCATCCTGTCCAGGGATCCGAGCGAAGTATACGCGTCAATGGATTTTACGACGCGCGACCGCTATCGCCACGTTGTGGAACATATCGCAAAAAAAAGCTCCCGCTCCGAGGAGGATATCGCCCTCCTCGTCCTGAAGCTGGCAAACGAGGCAGCGGAGAGTCGAGGCCGCGAAAATCGAAAAGCTCATATTGGGTATTACCTCATCGACAAAGGGCGGGATCAACTGGAGTCTTTGGCCGGAATGAGGAGGACATTCCGCGACTCCATGCGCAAGGTTTGCCGGGGATTTCCCCTGCCGATATATTTGGGCGCGACAGCGCTGCTCACGGTTTTCTTCACTTATGGCCTCATCGATAAGATTATGGAGGGAGGGACGTCCGGTTGGGCGCTTTTACCGCTCGGGGCGCTTTTTGTTCTCTGCGCCGGCGATTTGGCGATAGCGCTCGTAAACTGGCTCTCGACGCTGTCAGTGACGCCGTGCATCCTGCCTCGTCTTGATTTTTCAGACGGGATACCGGAGGATCAACGGACGCTTGTCGTAATCCCGGCCATGCTTACGAACGAGGGCGCGATAGAGAAGCTGGCCAGGGAGCTCGAGGTTCGGTTTCTCGGCAATCGCGAGAAAAACCTCCACTTCTCATTGCTCACCGATTTTTGCGACGCGGACGAGGAATCCGTCCCGGAGGACGAGTCGCTTCTGCGGTTCGCCAGCCAGAAAATCGAAGGCCTTAACGAGAAATACCGGACTTCGCGAGACGACCCGCCGGCTTTTTTTCTGTTTCACCGTTCCAGAAGCTGGAATCCGCATGAGGGCGTATGGATGGGATACGAGCGCAAACGCGGGAAATTGTCTGCTTTAAACGCTTTTTTGAGGGGCGGGCAAAAGTCCCGCGAATGTTTTTCGGCCGTTGTCGGCGAGACATCGGTTTTATCAGGCGTGAAATACGTCATCACGCTCGACGCCGACACGCAGCTCGCGCGCGACTCTGCCCGGCAATTTGTCGGTGCTATGGCGCACCCTCTCAACCAACCCCGCTACGATGAAAAGGAGGGGCGAGTCGCGGAGGGGTATGGTATTTTGCAGCCTCGCGTCGCGACTACGCTGCCGAGCGCGCATCGCTCGCTTTACTCGCGGATGTCGTCCACTGAAATGGGCATCGACCCATATACGCGGGCCATTTCCGACGTTTATCAGGATTTGTTCGGAGAGGGGTCGTTCATAGGAAAGGGTATTTATTCTCTGGACGCCTTTCAGAAGGCACTTGACGGGCGTTTACCCGAGAACCGCATCCTGAGCCACGACCTTTTGGAGGGCTGTTACGCGAGAAGCGGGCTCGTCAGCGACGTGCAGCTGTACGAAAAATCCCCGTCGCGATACGACGCGGATGTAGCGAGGCGGCGCAGGTGGACCCGCGGGGACTGGCAGATAGCCGCCTGGGTTTTGCCGTCCGTCCCCGCCGCGGATTCAGCCGGATCGACTGGGTCAAAAAGGCAAAAAAACCCGCTTTCCTGGCTGTCGCGCTGGAAAATATTCGACAATTTGAGGCGCAGTCTGACGGCGGCCGCCATGACGTCTTTATTGGTCTACACATGGCTCCTTCTGGCGTCCCCGGGATGGTGGACTGCGATAATTACGGGCGTCATACTCATTCCGTCTCTGGCGCCGTCCGCTTTTAACCTGCTGAATAAATCGACTGACAAGACATTTGGAGGACATGTCCGCACTGCGGGCCGGCGAATTCCACAGATCTGCGCCAGCGTCTGTTTTTCGCTCTCCTGCCTGCCCTATGAAGCCTTATGCAATCTGAGCGAGATCGCTTTAGCCCTTTGGCGGCTTTTTGTGTCGCACAAAAAACTGCTTCAATGGAACCCGTCCGAGGAGGCCAACAGGGGCCTGAACTCGGGTTTTGGCGCAAGTTTGCGGAAAATGTGGATTGGTCCGGCAGCGTCGGTGCTCACGGCTTTGGCGCTTTTCGCGAAGTCGCCTGCCGCGTTTACCTCGTCTGGCTTCATATTGGCGCTCTGGTTCTTCTCTCCGTTCATCGCGTGGCGGATCAGCCTGCCTGTGTTCAAAAAACCGGATAAGCTCTCACTCGCCCAAAATCAATTTCTAAAACACGTCGCCCGAAAAACGTGGGGGTTCTTCGAAACATTCGTCGGGCCGGATGACAACTGGCTGCCTCCGGATAATTTTCAGGAATACCCATCGGCAAGGATAGCCCACCGCACAAGCCCGACAAACATGGGTCTTTCGCTGCTGGCGAATTTGTCCGCGTATGACTTCGGTTTCATTTCGGCCGGAAAACTCATAGACCGCACGGCTAAGACGTTTGAGACTATGGACGCCCTCCAGCGCCACAGAGGCCATTTCTTCAACTGGTATGACACGCTGACACTCGAGCCCTTAGCGCCTCTTTACGTGTCGACGGTGGACAGCGGAAACCTCGCAGGGCATTTGATGACGCTGCGTTCCGGCCTTCGAGATCTGCCCGGCGACAAAATAATAGGATCTCGCCTTTTCGAAAGTTTGCACGACGTCCTCGAAATGGCATCGCTCCGCGACGAGGCGCAAAACGTAAAAGAACCGGGCCTCGCGGGTCTTTTGCTGGATTTGAAATCGCTGGCGCGCACTCCCCCCGAAACGCTGACGAAGTCGCGTCGCTGTCTCGAGCGCCTCGCTGACGCCGGTTCGGCCTTGACGAGCGGCGCCCTTGTGTGCGACGACGAGCGCGAACGCTGGATCATCTCATTCGTCATAGGGTGCGGGGACGCCCTTGACGAGCTGAAATGCCTCGTGCCGTGGATATGGACGTCACTTGACTCTCTGCCGGCCTCCGAGCTTGACGAGCTCGACAGAATTTCGACGCTGCGCGAACTCGGGGACCGCGCGGATGCCGACGCGTCGTGGAGCTCGGAGATGGAAGCCCTGGCGCCGCTTATCGAGGAAGGCGTCTCGCACGCCCTGGAACGGCTCGATATTATCGACGGGCTCATGAATCGATGCGGCGATTTTTCTCGTATTGAATATGGATTTCTTTACGACGAGGCCCGCCGTCTGCTCACGGTAGGGTACAACGTCACGGAGCTGAGGGCGGATCCAAGCTGCTACGACCTTCTCGCCTCAGAGGCCAGGCAGGCTGTCTTCGTCGGAATAGCTCAGGGGCTGCTGCCTCAGGAGAGTTGGTTCGCCCTCGGGCGCAGGCTCGCGTCGGCAGGAGGGGAACAAATTTTGCTCTCGTGGAGCGGGTCGATGTTTGAATACCTTATGCCGCTTCTCGTGATGCCAACTTTCGAGCACACGCTGCTCGACGAGACCTGCAAGGCTACCGTAAACAGGCAGATCGCCTATGGGAGGAAGCTCTCGCTGCCTTGGGGGATATCCGAGTGCGGCTACAACATGTTCGACGTGCATCAGGACTATCAATACCACGCTTTTGGCGTGCCCGGCCTCGGTCTCACGCGCGGGCTGGCGTCGGATTTTGTGGTCGCCCCTTACGCCTCGGCGCTTGCGCTAACGGTCGCCCCGCTGGAGGCGTGCCGGAACCTGGAGCGTCTGTCGAAAGAGGGGTTTGAGGGCATGTATGGATTTTACGAAGCCATCGACTACACCCCGTCGCGTCTCCAACGAGGCCATTCGCACGCGGTCGTGCGCTCTTTCATGGCGCACCATCAGGGCATGAGCCTTTTGGCGTTGAACCACCTTATGCTCGGACAGTCGATGCAGAAGAGATTCAAGGCGGAGCCGCTGTTCAACGCCGCGCTTCTTCTGCTCCAGGAGCGGATTCCTGAGGCGTCCGCGCCGTCGGCTCATCTCTCGTCATACCCGGAGTTCAGGAAAACCGAAGAGGCGGCAACGACCCGCATTTTCGAAAAAGTCGACACATTGACTCCAGAGGTGCAGCTTCTCTCAAACGGCAGATACCATGTAATGCTCACGAGCGCCGGAGGCGGCTACAGCAGATGGAACGGGTTGTCCGTGACCCGCTGGCGGGAGGACGCGACCTGCGACAACTGGGGCACGTTCTGTTACCTCCGTGACGTCAAAACAAGCGAGTTCTGGTCCGCGACGCACCAACCGACGCTGAAGCGCTCACAGTTTTTCAAGTCGGAGTTCTCGAACGGGCGAGCCGAATTTCACTGCCGTTATCGAGATTACGACTCGCACGTCACGATCGTCGTTTCGCCCGAGGACGACGTCGAACTGCGCAGGATCCGAGTCACGAACAGGGCGTTCGCGCGCCGCACGCTGGAGGCTACGAGCTTCGCCGAGACGGTGTTGGCGCCTGCGGCCTCGGACGACCTGCATCCGGTTTTCAGTAATCTCTTCGTGCAGACGGAGATACTTCGCGACCAAAACGCGATTTTATGCACGAGGCGTCCGCGCTCCCAGGGAGAGGAGTCGCCCTGGATGTTTCACATGATGGTCGTGCATGACGCGGAGGTCGGCGATGTCACCTGCGAGACGGATCGCGCGCGTTTCATCGGTCGCGGTCGCTCCATCGTCAACCCCGAGGCCATGGACGAAAAAAACAAAACGCTTTCCGGGCGCGACGGCGCTGTTCTCGACCCCGCTGTTGCCGTTCGCGGCCGAATATCTATGGAGATAGAGGGGTCTGTGACGATAGATATTGTCACCGGGGTGGCGGAGACTCGCGAGGCCGCGCTCGAGATGGTCGGGAAATACCACGACCGCCCCCTTGCGGATCGTGTCTTCGACATGGCGTGGACGCACAGCCAGGTTCTGCTGCGCCAGTTGAACGCGTCCGAGGCCGACGCCCAACTCTACAACGCGCTGGCTGGTTCCATAATCTACGCAACTTCCCTGCGGCGAGCCGACTCGAGCGTTCTCGTCAGGAACAACAAGGGACAATCCGGCCTCTGGGGATATTCAATTTCCGGCGATTTCCCCATCTTGTTGCTCCAAATTGAGGATCCGGCCAATATAAACCTTGTGCGCCAGCTATTGCGCGCTCACGCGTACTGGCGCCTGAAAGGGCTTGTCGTCGACCTCATAATATGGAATGAGGATCAGGGAGGATACCGTCAGGTTCTGCACGACCAGATAATGGATCTCGTCTCGGCGGGCGGCGAATCCGAGGAAATGGGTCGCTCCGGCGGCGTGTTCGTAAGGCAGGCCGACCGCATGGCGGAGGAGGACCGAGTCCTCATACAGACCGTCGCCCGCGTTTTGATTTCAGATACGAGGGGCACTCTGGAAGAACAGATAGCGGGACGAAGACCGAGGGACGTCGTTGTGCCGCGCCACCCAAAGCCGTACACGAGAGTCTCGGCCATCGGGGAGGAGAGACCTCTGTCGCGTCCGGATCTTCTTTTTTACAACGGGCTGGGCGGATTTACGTCGGATGGCCGGGAATACGTGATAACGACTGCCTCAGGACACCGGACGCCGGCGCCGTGGGTAAATGTCCTCGCAAACCCGAACTTTGGAACGGTGGTCTCGGAGAGCGGCATGGCTTATACGTGGAGCGAGAACGCTCACGAGTTCCGCCTCACCCCCTGGGGCAACGATCCTATAAACGACTCGAAGGGGGAAGCTTTTTACCTGCGCGACGAAAAAAGCGGCTATTTCTGGTCGCCCGCCCCTATGCCCTGCGGCGGGGAGACCTTTTACGTCACGAGGCACGGCTTTGGCTACACGGTGTTTGAGCACACAGAGCGGGGAATTCACTCCGAAATGCAGGTTTATGTGGCGCTGGACGCCTCCGTAAAGTTTATCTCTCTCAAGGTCATCAACCAATCGGGTCGGACGAGGAACATATCGGCAACGGGTTACGTCGAGTGGGTGCTCGGCGACCTGCGCTCGAAAACAGGCATGTACGTCGTCACCGAACGGGACGCCACGAGCGGCGCTATTTTTGCCCATAACCCGTACAACACAGAATTCCCCGGCAGAACCGCGTTTTTCGACACGGACGACATGGGCGCCACCGTGAGCTGCGACAGGAGCGAATTCCTCGGCCGCAACGGGACGCTCGAGTCGCCGGACGCGATGAGGCGGGTTCACCTTTCCGGGAGAGTCGGAACAGCGCTTGACCCCTGCGCGGCCATTCAGACGGCGTTCGAGCTGGAAGACGGCCAGGAGCGCGACGTCGTTTTCAGGCTTGGCGTCGGCCTCGACAGGGACGCGGCCATCTCGCTCGCCGCGCGTTTTTGCGGGACGAGCGCGGCGCGGAGCGCGCTCGAGAAAATTTGGCGTTATTGGTCGGAGACGCTCGGCGCCGTACGCGTCGAAACGCCGGACGAGTCATTCAACGTGATGCTGAACGGGTGGCTCCCTTACCAGATCCTCTCGTGCCGCCTGTGGGCGCGAAGCGGTTTCTACCAGTCAGGGGGCGCTTTTGGCTTTCGCGACCAGCTTCAGGACGCGATGTCCCTCATTCACGCTCAACCCGGTCTTCTGCGCGAGCAACTGCTCCTGTGCGCGACGAGGCAATTCCGCGAGGGGGACGTGCAGCATTGGTGGCATCCGCCGACGGGACGCGGAGTCCGTTCTCGCTGCTCGGACGACTTCCTCTGGCTTCCGCTCGCGACGTGCCGTTATGTTCTTGCGACAGGGGATATGGCAGTGCTTCAGGAATCCGTCCCATTCATAGACGGACGAACCTTGAAGGACGACGAAAGCGCGTATTACGACCTGCCCTCCGTCTCGGACGAGACTTCAGACCTCTACGGGCACTGTGTCCGCGCAATACTGCACGGCTTGAGGTTCGGCGTTCACGGGTTGCCCCTCATGGGTTCTGGCGACTGGAACGACGGAATGGACAAGGTCGGCGAGCTTGGAAGGGGGGAGAGCGTCTGGCTGGCGTTTTTCACGTTCGACCTCCTGACGCGGTTCGCCCCTCTCGCAAGAGAGTACGGGGACGTTTCGTTCGCGGAACACTGTATCGCCAAAGCGGAGGAGCTTCGCCAAAGCGCGGAGAAAAGCGGATGGGACGGGGCGTGGTACGCGAGGGCGTTTTTCGATGACGGGTCGCCACTTGGTTCGTCGCAAAATTCCGAGTGCCAAATCGACTCGATAGCCCAGAGCTGGTCCGTCCTATCCGGGGCTGGCGGCGATGTCCGCTCGCGCATGGCCATGGAGTCGCTCTACGCCCGCCTTGTGAGGCGCGACAAGAAACTGGTTCAACTATTGGACCCGCCTTTCGACAATAAAAGCGAGTTGGGCGAACTGGGGCCGAATCCCGGCTATATAAGAGGCTACGTGCCGGGCGTCAGGGAGAATGGCGGCCAATATACTCACGCTGCCGTTTGGGCCGCGATGGCTTTCGCAAAGTTGGGGGACAAAAAAAGAGCCTGGGAGCTTTTCAGGATCATCAACCCCGTGAATCATGGCCACACGAGCGAGGAGGTCGAGATCTACAAGGCGGAGCCTTATGTCATGGCGGCCGACGTATACGCCTCGCCGGATCACGTCGGCCGCGGCGGCTGGAGCTGGTACACCGGCTCGGCGTCGTGGATGTACCGCCTCATGCTCGAATCGCTGCTCGGAGTACGCCGCGAAGGGTCTTCCCTGCACGTCTCCCCCTGCCTGCCGAAGGATTGGGAGAATATCACGGTCAGATATCGTTTCCACGAGACGACATACATCATAAATATAATCCAGTCGCCGGACGGCGTTGAGTCTTCGGGGAAAACCATCCCGCTCGTGAACGACGGGCTGGAGCACCTGGCGGAGATCAGGATTCCCGCGCAGGCCTGAAAAATGTATAATGCCTCTGAACATTCTAGCTGAAGGGACTGGGAGTCATGTTGGAGGACGAATCACAAGCGCTGAGCGCCGAGGCGATAGAGCGAACCCGAATCATGCTGGACGCCATGCCGCTCTCCTGCACGTTCTGGGACTTGGGCGGCAATATTTTCGACTGCAATCAGGAGGCGCTCAACTTGTTCAACGTGAAGAGCAAACGAGAGTACATGGAGCGCTTTTATGATCTGTCGCCTGAGTTCCAGCCGGATGGCATGAAAAGCCGCGACAAGGCCGGGCTGTGTATTCGCGAGGCGTACGAGAAGGGGAGCTTTACCTCGGAGTGGGAGCATCGCACGGCCCACGGGCTCCTTTTCCCCGTCGAGGTGACGTTTGTCTGCACACAGTGGAAGGAGGGCCACTGCGTCGTAGGTTACGCCAGAGACATGCGCGAGATCGAGGCCAAGGAGCAGGTAATCCGAGAGGCTGACCTGCGCAATCGCGAGCTCGAGGTGCGGAGCAGAGCCGCACAAGTCGCGTCCGAGGCAAAGAGCAAATTTCTCGCCACCATGAGCCACGAGATCCGCACCCCCATGAACGCCATCATCGGCATGAGCGACCTCATGCGCACGGACAATCTCGACGCCACTCAGAGAAGCTATTTTGACGATATCAGGAAAATGTCGAAGGCGCTTTTGCAGATCATAAACGACATTCTGGACTTTTCAAAGATAGAGGCGGAAAAACTGGAGCTGAACCCGGTTCACTTCAATTTGCTCGAGATGTGCGACAATATTTGCTCCATGAGCCGTTTTATGGCCGAAGGGAAGGATCTCGAGTTTCGCCATTCGTTCGGCCCAAACGTGCCCTGCGTCCTGTACGGCGACGATACCCGCGTCAGGCAGGTCGTCACGAACCTCGTAAACAACGCTATCAAATACACGAGGGAGGGTTATGTCGAATTTGACGTGGAATTTGTCGTTCGCGATAAATCCGATTATATCGCTTTTATCGTGAAGGACACTGGGATTGGCATAAAACGAGAGGATTTTTCACGGATATTCGGCGTTTTCGAGCGGCTCGACGCGGATAAAAACCGGGGGATCCTCGGTACAGGCCTGGGCCTCTCCATCACCCAAAAGCTCGTGAATATGATGGGCGGGCAGATCGACGTCGAAAGCGTTTACGGGGAGGGCTCGGTATTCACGGTTCTCATACCATTGGATGAAGGCGCCCCGGGGCTCATTGAAAAACAGGCTGTCATAGAAGCTTTTGTGACGGCCTATGACGTCTCGGTTCTTGTCGTGGACGACAACGCCATAAACCTCAAGGTGGCGCTCGCTTACCTGGCAAAGCACAACATAAAAGCCGATACGGCCGGCGATGGATTGGAGGCTGTGGAGCGAGCCAGCCAAAAGGCGTATGACCTTGTGCTGATGGATCACATGATGCCTCTGATGGACGGCATTGAGGCGACAGAGCGCATTCGCGCGTTTCAGGGCGAACGCTTTCGCGATGTCCCTATCGTAGCGCTCTCCGCAAACGTCGTTTTGGAGGCGCGAGAGCTATTCCTCAGATCCGGCATGAATGACTTCATCGCGAAACCAATTGACCCTGGGGCTTTGAACCATGTGCTGCTGAAATGGCTGCCGCCCCAGAAAATATCTCTCAAGCAAGAGGGAAAACAGACGAAAACAGACCTCTCCGAAAACAACGCCGAGACGCTCGATGCTCATGTTGGTCTGAAGAACTCCACCGGCGACAGAGAACTATATCGCCGCTTGCTGGCCGATTTTAAGACGGATCACGCCGAGGATTTCAAGCGCATTTCTGGGGCACTCTCCGCCGGAGATATCTCCACAGCCCACAGAGTAGCGCACACGCTTAAAAGCACTTCCGCCCTGATCGGCGCGACGCGGCTTCGAACGGTCGCGCTCTCTGCGGAAAATTTGTTGGCAGTGGGTGTTTTGGACGCTGACAGCGGAAGTTTTCAGGAGACGCTGCGAAATCTGCGCGATGAGCTTGACGCAGTGACTGTGGCCATAGGATCGCTCGAAAAAGAAGGGCGAAGCGCAAGGCCAGTTTCGCGTCCGGTGGACATGGGGAAGGTCTCGGAGCTTATCGAAAAGCTCGAACCGCTCCTGAAATCCGGGAACACAAAAAGCCTGGACATGATTGGCGAAATAGAGGAAACGCTCTTGCCCCTCGGCGAGGATGCCGAGACATTGATCGCCCAGATCGAGGATTTTGACTTTGCCGCCGCGTCCGAGACGCTCGCCCGCGTCAAAGAACCGGGATGATGAAAGTGCGGTTTGTTAAAGTTGCGCAAAATTGTCGAGTGTTAATTAACAAGCGCGCGCGAATTTTCCCTTGTGTAAAACTCGGGGCCGTGATAGAATCAGGGAGATTGCTCGCGGGCTCGTAGCTCAGCAGGATAGAGCGACGGCCTCCTAAGCCGTAGGTCTGCGGTTCGACTCCGCACGAGCCCGCCAGAAATAGCAAGGCCTCAGGGGATTCTCCTCTGAGCCCTTTTTTTTCCTAATTCTAAGTCAAACTCGCATCCCGCGCGCTTGACTTAGAGAAGCCGCAATGCTGTGCATTGCGCGGCGCGACATCGTGTCGCGCATTCCAATTTTGAGTCAAATAAAAGCATCTTTAGACTCCCCAAAATATATCACTCGTCAATAACCATCCCGACGACCAAACGAGTATTGGGTATTTGTATCTTTTTGTAATTTTACAGAATATTACCAGCTTTTATCGCGTCTTCCAGCGACGACAGAAGGGACAAAGAGCTTCAAGGCATGTTAAAATATTTATAAGATTTAGAAATAATCGACCCTCATCTCGAACGCGACTCGCCGGAGGAAAAACTAGGGATTCTCGACGTGAGGATTCAGCTTAAAAACAAAAAAATGATAGCAGTCGAGATTCAGGTTCGCGGAACACCCTCGATGGCCGAACGTGTCGCTTTTTCGACGGGACGAAACTTATCCAGGCAGATCGCGCCAGGTCAAGGTTACACGGAAATAGCGCGGGTAGTCACTATCGTCATCACAAATTTCGAAATGATAGATTCCGACAATGCCTATCACCACATATTCAAGCTGTACGACGCGGAGAATAAAACGCTGCTGACCGACGTGATGGAAATTCACACGCTGGAACTGCAAAAGCTACCGGAAACATCCGGCGCGGACGGCAAGGAAGAGGAGCTTCTTGACTGGCTCCGGCTGATTCGCTCGGAGAGGAAGGAGGAAATAGAGATGCTCGCGACAAAAACCCCAGAGATGGAAAAGGCTGTGGTAAGACTCAAACACTTGAGCGCGGATGAGGCGACGCGGATGCGGTACGAGGCCAGAGAACTCTATCTCATGGACGAAATGGCAAGGCGAGACAAAGCACATGCTGACGGCCGCGCGGAAGGCCACGCGGAAGGCCGTGTCGACGGCCGCGCGGAAGGCCGCGTCGAAGGCCGCGCGGAAGGCCATGCGGAAGGCCATGCGGAAGGCCATGCGGAAGGCCGCGTCGAAATGGCAAAAAATCTTCTTGCCGAGGGAATATCGCCGGAGATCATAGCGAGGACTTCAGGCCTATCCCAAAAGGACATCCAGGCTTTGATGAACTGAGGAAATCCTACGCGCCGGTCGACTGTCCGAATATTCTCCGGCGCGGTTTTCTTCATGCTTTAGGCATCCACTTACTCCCCGGATATATGCAGACTGTCTGTTTTCACCTGTGCGCTGGGAAAACGGTAGCCCGACAACGGCGGAAGTATTGAGGTTTTGCCAGTAAACAGATACTATATCCCCCGTTCCAGCGCGATAAAATAACGTCCCTTCAACTGGCGCAAATGGCGAGGGACAAAGCGTATGCGTTGAATTTTGAAGAATTATAGTTGAAGATTCTATTCGCCGGAGAGTAAAGGCTGTTGCCCTGCCTCAGGCCCTTCCAGCCTTGCGCAGGAGGTATGAGGTTATCGTCCTCATGCCGAACGCGGTCGCTCCCTTGATGTAGTATGAGTAGGGTTCTTTCGCGAAGTCCGTCGCGGCTATGTCGAGGTGGATCCACGGCGTACCTTTCGTCACGAAGCTCTCGAGAAACATGGCCGCTGTGATGGCGCCTCCGTAGCGGCCGCCGGAGTTTACCAGGTCGGCTATCGGGGACTTTACCTTTTTGCGAAGGTTCTCGTCGTCCATGGGCAGCTTCCAGAAGCGCTCGCCGCTGTCCAGGGAGATCGCGAGGAAGTCGTCGCCGAATTTGTCGTCGTTCGTGAAAAGCCCCGCTGTTGTCTCGCCCAAGGCCACAGCGCAAGCGCCGGTGAGCGTGGCGATGTCTATGACGGCGTCCGGCTTCTGCTCGCAGGCGTAGGCCAGCGCGTCCGCCAAGGTCAGCCGGCCTTCGGCGTCGGTGTTGTTCACCTCGATGGTTTTGCCGTTGTAGGCCTTAATAACGTCGTCCGGCCGGTACGCGGCGCCGCTCGGCATGTTTTCGGCCGCGCCGACGATCGCGTGCAGCTTTATGGGGAGCTCGAGCTCCGCCGCCGCTTTTATGACGGCGAGCGCTACGCACGCGCCCGTTTTGTCGCCCTTCATAGTCAGCATCGCGTCGGCCGGTTTGATGGAGAGGCCTCCGCTGTCGAAAGTGAGCCCCTTGCCGACGATCGAGAGTGCGGCGACCGGTGTGGCCGCCGGCGAGTATGTAAGGTGGATGAGGCGCGGCGGCGTCGCGGAGCCGCTGCCTACCGAAAGGAGGGCGTTCATTCCGCGCGATTTCAGCTCGTCGGCGTGATATACGCGGATGTCGAGATGTTTTTCCTCGGCGAGCGTTCGAGCGAACTCCTCGAACGTCTCAGGGTTGACTACGTTGCCCGGCTCATTTGCGATGTCGCGGGCGTAACACTGGCTCTCTGCCAGGATCTTGCCCTCCTCCAGTCCTTCCAAATTGCCGCGAAGCATATCGGCGGAGTGGGGGACGGCGAAGATGTCGTCCTCGTCGTGTTCGTGGTACTTTTCGAATCTATAACAGCCCAGAGCCGCGCCCTCACCGATGGCCCTCGATACAAGACGGTCTTCGGCGTTCGGGATGGACATGGCTACGGTGGAGAGGCCCTTAACGGCAGCCTGCCGCACGATGGTGAACGCCGCCTTGCGGTAGTCATCAAAGCGGACGTCCTCCCGTTTGCCCAGGCCGAAGATGGCAATACATTGAGCCTCGCCGTCGGCCAGGGGGACGACGAGAGTATTGCCTTTCTTCGCCTTGAAGCGAGCCCTCGGTATGGACATCCCAACAAGGACGCCGAGACTCGATGGCAGAGTGGCGAGGTCTTCCTTAGTGAAATCCTCGAAGAGCGCCAGACCAAGAACATTTTTCCCCCCGATCCTCGAATCCTCGGGTAAAATATTGAAATTCATGCAAGAGTCCTCCTATCGCGTACATTTCGTTAATTCACGGCAACGCAACGTCCAACGATTATACTACCACGGATCGTGTAAAATATGCGTTAATCTGATATTATGTTCGGCGTTGGGCAATATTTGTCAGTTTTTAAGGAAGGCGATGCTTATGGGAAAAAAATATGACGTCGCGATAATTGGGGCCGGGCCAGCCGGGCTTTTCGCCGCTCTCGAGCTCTCCTCGGCCGGGAAGGACGTCGTGCTGATAGAGAAGGGCAAGGGAATAGAGAAAAGATTTTGCCCGCTCAAAACAGGCGTGCGTGAGTGCGTCCATTGCAAGCCCTGCAACGTTATCTGCGGATGGGGGGGCGCCGGCTCGTTCAGCGACGGAAAGCTGACTCTGACGCCCGAGTTCGGCGGGAACATGGAGCAATATTGCGGGCGAGGCAAGCTTATTTCGCTGATAGACGAGGTTGACAGGGTCTACGTCAAACATGGCGCGTCGGACACGCTATTCAAACCCGAGGGAGACATGGCGGCAGGGATAATAGACAACGCGCGCCGGGCCGGGCTGAACATACTGCCGGCGACGATCAGGCATATGGGGACGGACAAGTCCAAGGACGTCCTCCAGAGCATCTACACCAGCCTGGCGGACTCGTGTGACATACGAATGAACACTCATGCGCGCGAGGTGTTACTCGACGGAGACGGCGTGACGAGGGGAGTTTTGCTCGACGAGGGCGAGGAGGTGGAGGCGCGGCACGTTCTTCTGGCGCCTGGCAGAGAGGGCGCCACGTGGATGGAGGAGACCATTCAGAAGCTCGGCCTCGACATAGCGTCGCTTCCGGTCGACATAGGCGTGCGTGTGGAGATACCGGCCGCGTGGGCGCAGGACATCACGGATCAGTTCTACGAGATAAAGGCCATTTTGGACACCCCGACGTTCGACGACCGCGTGAGGACGTTCTGCATGTGCCCTAACGGAGAGGTGACTACTGAGTATCAGTCGCGCCAGGGAATCTTAACTGTGAACGGGCACTCGAACAAGGACAAGGAGAAAAAAACGGAGAACACGAACTTCGCGATCCTCGTCTCTACGATGTTCTCGAAACCGTTCAAGGATCCGACCGGCTACGGCAGCCACATCGCCCGCCTCGCCAACATGCTCACCGGAGGTATAGTGGTGCAGCGGCTTGGAGACCTCAGGAAGGGCCGACGCTCGACGCCGGAGCGCATTGGACGCGGCCTTGTCCGGCCGACGCTCGAAAGCGCCGAGCCGGGCGATCTCTCATTTGTGCTTCCGTACAGGCACCTGACCGGCATAATGGAGATGATCTCGGCGCTCGACCATATTATTCCCGGTTTAGACGGCCCGCACACCCTTCTTTATGGGGTTGAGGTGAAGTTTTTCAGCCTGAAGCTCGACCTGTCGCCGTCCCTTTCGACGAAAATACCGGGCCTCTGGGCAGCCGGAGACGGCGCGGGCGTGACGCGGGGCGTGATACAGGCCTCGGCGTCCGGCCTCTGGGCGGCTCGCTCCATATTAAAAACCATGTAGGCATGCGGACTTATCTCGACGGGGAGAGTTTTCCATATCGCGGCGCGCCTCTTCGCCTTAAAGCCTCGCCGGGCGGCGGGCGCGCCGCGGCAGAGGTCTCTGGGGACGGGCTTTTCCTCCTCGTCTCCGCCTCTTCGGCAGAGGAGCGGAAAAAAAGCATACTGTTTTTCTACACGGCACGGACGGAGGAGTTTATAAGGTCGACTCTGCCAATCTGGACAAAAAAGCTGGGAGTGCGGCCTGTGTGCGCAGGCGTGAAGTACGCCAAGACGAGGTGGGGTTCATGTTCGTCAGCAGGTAAGCTGTTTTTCAACTCGCGGATGTCGATGCTCTCAGGCGACGTGGCCGAGTATATCGTCGTTCACGAACTGTGCCACCTGAAACAAATGAACCACAGCAACGCGTTCTGGGACAACGTGCGCGCCGCCCTCCCGGGCTGCATGGCCTTGAGGAGACGCCTTCGCGCCGAGGAGAAGGAAGCCGGACTTTAATTAATTAAAAATAAAACCTGATTGTATCCGTATTCTCAGGATATCTACAACACGCTCCCCCCGGTTTCGCGGTCGACTGGGGAGGCCGCGATATCGGGGGGAGACTGTGTCGTTGCCGTTACGCCGTTTTTTTGTCCTTCGCCCTGTCGTAATCGTACTGAAGAGCGTCGTAACCCTCTTCGCCAGAGCTTATCCTCACAACGTTCTCCACGTCGTAAACAAAAATCTTGCCGTCCCCGACGGCGCCGGAGTAGAGCACCGACTTCGCAGCGTCTATCACACTCTGCACCGGAACTTTGCTCACGACTGTCTCCACGCGCACCTTGGGCAGCAGGGTTATATCCATTTTCGTGCCCCTGTAGAACTCCGTCTTTCCCTTCTGCGCGCCGCAGCCCTTCACAGGGGTGACTGTGAGGCCGGTTATGCCTATCTTGTTCAGAGCATCCTTCAAAGCCTCCAACTTCGCCGGGTTCGCGAATATCTCCACCTTGCTCATCTTCGGCCCAGCGCTTTTCTCGGAGGCAGGTCTCGACGACGGCGCGGCGTATACGACCTCGCCTGCCCCCGCAGAGCCGCCGTTGAGGGGCATGAAGTCGGCGTAGCTGCTCTTGAGGGCGTGCTCGCGGATGTCAAGGCCCGTAATTTCCTCCTCCTCAGAGACGCGGAGGCCTATGGTGTACTTGATGAGGCTGAATATCGCGAACATCGTGACTCCTGTCCAAACCGCGGTCGAGGCGACGCCCAGGGCCTGTATCATGACCATATTCGCCCCTCCTCCGTAGAATAGGCCGCCGTCGATGGCAAAGAGGCCGGTCAAAACAGTCCCAAGCGCTCCGCAAACGCCGTGTACCCCAATGGCTCCGACGGGATCGTCCACTTTGAGTTTCTGATCGATGAACTCGATGCCGTAGACGAGGGCGAAAGCCGAGGCGATGCCGATGAGGAACGCCCCGACTGGGCTGACGGCGTCACATCCAGCTGTTATCGCCACGAGGCCGCCCAGAGCGCCGTTCAGCGTCATTGAGACGTCAGGTTTGCCATACCTGATCCAGGTGATTATCATCGTGGCGCAGGTCGCGCTGGCTGCCGCGAGGTTCGTGTTGAAGATGATGGCGCCCATCGCTATGAGGTCGGACTGCTCCGTGGCCGCTACTGTGGAGGCCCCATTGAATCCGAACCATGCGAACCAGAGGATGAATACTCCGAGCGCGCCCAAGGTGAGGCTGTGACCCGGTATCGCCTGCGCTTTGCCGTCTGGGCCGTACTTGCCTATCCTGGGGCCGAGAATCGTCGCGCCCACGAATGCCGCTATGCCGCCGACCATGTGAACGGCCGTCGAACCGGCGAAGTCGTGGAAGCCGAGCTCGGCCAGCCAGCCGTTGCCCCAGATCCAGTGTCCGGATATTGGGTAAATCACCGCGCTTATTGCGAGGCTGTAGATGCAGTAGGACGAGAATTTCGTCCTCTCGGCCATCGCCCCGGAGACTATCGTCGCCGCCGTAGCGCAGAAGACCGTCTGGAAGATCAGAAAGACGTAGGTGTGAAACGTGCCGCTATAGTCGTTCCTGACGAAAAAGTCAGGAACTCCGATTAGCCCGCTCAGCGCGTTCGTCCCGAACATGATGCCGAAGCCCAGCACCCAGAAGGCGACAGAGCCGATGGCGAAGTCCATCAAGTTCTTCATGATGATGTTGCCCGCGTTTTTCGCTCTAGTGAAACCCGTTTCCACCATCGCGAATCCAGCCTGCATGAAAAAAACCAATATAGCCCCGAGCAGTACCCAAATAGTGTCAGTTGCAGATAACATAAAAACACCTCCGATTTCTCGAAAAAATGACGATCTCCCGTAAACCGCTATAAAATCGCGTCTCGTAGCCTCATCTGCCAAATCCCCTTTCTGTACAAATTTTCACTGATGAAAAAATATTAAAACATCGATTCCACAATGGAGAACATTTTACGCAAAATGATTTTTTTGTCAAGTATTTCCCGCAAAAACATGCTTAGTAAAACATTAATAGTGCATAAAATCAGAAAATTTTCTTTTTATGATATAAATTATGATATGTTAAGCAATTTTCGAGTGAATCTCGCGGCAGCGCGCCGCCCTCTCGCAGGATAAATTTTTGTTTAATTTTTCTGTATTTCTTGTTGCGCGATATACGGAGTCTGTGTTAAAATCTGGCGATTAATTTTCCAAATATTCTAAACAAATAGACCTGATGAGGGTTTGTTAGTATTTATATTATTCCTGTTAATTGAAGGGGGAGCTTGGAGAAATGGATCGAAAAAATTTAAATTCATTTGCAAAGCAGGGATTGTACGATCCTAAGTTTGAACATGACGCATGTGGGATAGGAATGCTCGTGAATATCAAGGGCAGGCGCTCACACTCGCTCGTAAAAGATGCCCTCGAGGTACTGATCAATTTAAGTCACAGAGCCGGGGTTGGCGCTGACCCATACACTGGCGACGGGGCCGGCATACTTTTGCAGATTCCTCACCGCTTCCTGAAGCGCGCCTGCGCGGACAATGGCATAGATCTTCCAGACGAGGGGGAGTACGGCGTCGCGATGATGTTCGCCTCTCCGGACAAACAGCGCCGCGTGAAGACCCTTCAGTTATTCGAGTCCATACTGAAGTCCGAGGGGCTGGAGCAGATAGGCGTGCGCTTCGTCCCTACGCACCCGGACGCTGTGGGGCGGCTCGCCCGCGACGTCTGTCCGACGATAAGGCAGGTCTTCATCCGCAGACCGGAGGGGATGGACAGGGATGACTTCGAGCGCAAGCTCTACGTCGTCTCAAAGCTGGCGGTGTCACAGATACGCAACGTGAAGTACATGGAGTCCGACCCTTATTTTTATTTAACGAGCATATCGTCCCGCACTGTCGTCTACAAGGGAATGCTCGTGCCAAACCAGATCAGCGCTTTTTATATCGACCTTCGCGATGAGGACGTCGAGTCGGCCATAGCGCTTGTGCACTCGCGTTACTCGACGAACACGTTCCCGAGCTGGGAGAGGGCGCACCCTATCCGGCATCTCATACACAACGGCGAGATAAACACAATTCAGGGCAACGTGAACTGGGTGAAGGCCCGCGAGTCGATTCTCGAGTCGACGAAGTTCGGCCTGGACTACAAGAAGATATTGCCAATAATCAATGAGGACGGCAGCGACTCCGCCATGCTCGACGATTTCCTTTCTTTTATGCTCAATGCCGGCTACAGCTTCCCTCACGCCCTCATGATGGCCATACCGGAGCCGTGGGAGACCGACGCATCGATGGATCCTGACAGGCGAGCATTTTATGAGTACAGCAGCTGCCTCATGGAGCCGTGGGACGGGCCGGCCGCTCTCGCGTTCACCGACGGGGAGATCGCGGGAGCGAGGCTCGACAGGAACGGTCTTCGCCCGTCGAGATATTGCGTAACGAAGGACGACATGCTCATACTGTCGAGCGAGGTCGGCGTCCTCCAGATACCGGAGGAGAACATCATCAGGAAAGATCGCCTGCACCCCGGCAAGATGCTCCTGATCGACACGCGCGAGGGTCGCATCATCGAGGACGACGAGATAAAGGCGAAAATCGCCTCCGAGGCGCCGTACAGCAAGTGGGTGAAGCAAAATATACTCAAACTGGACGACCTGCCGGCCAAACCGGGTGTCGGTGACAGGTGGCGCGACATCATAAAGCACAAACGCTCCGCCAACCCCTCCGCTCCTTATGAGCAGGCGCTGCTGAAGGACTTCATCGGGCTCGAAACGCTTTTTGTGCCGACGGAGAACGCCGACTCCGAGCCCTGCGCCCTCCTCGAAGCCGAAAAGATATTCGGCTACACGTGGGAGGATCTGAACCTGACGCTCAAGCCGATGGCAGAAAACGGTGAGGAAGCGCTGTCGTCAATGGGCATAGACGTCCCTCTCGCCATACTCTCCGAGCGCCCGCAGCTTCTGTATAGCTACTTTAAGCAGATGTTCGCGCAGGTTACGAACCCGCCGCTCGACGCGCTGCGAGAGGCGAACGTCACGTCGTCCTCCGTGCAGTTTGGAAGCGAAGGCAACATGCTCGAACCGGGGCCGCAGAACTGTCGGATGGTCTACCACACGACTCCGATCCTCTTCGACTCCGAGCTCTTGAAGCTGCGCAATATAAATGAAAAGGGCTTCAAGTGCGTCACGCTCCCGATGCTGTTCAACAACAGGGTGCAGGGCGGGCTGAAAAAAGCGCTCGACGACCTCTTTTTCGCCGCCGACATCGTGGTCGAGAGCGGGTATAACTTGATCATTCTCTCCGACAGAGGCGCGGACGAGAACAAGATCCCGCTCCCGGCGCTCCTTGCGGCGGCCGGCCTGCATCATCATCTCATACGCAACAAAACGAGGCCGAAGGTCAGCATCATACTCGAGTCCGGCGAACCGCGCGAGGTGCACCACTGTGCCACGCTCGTCGGTTATGGCGCGGACGCTATAAACCCATACCTCTCGTACCGCATTATTACAGACATGGCCTCACGCGGGGCGCTTGTATGCGACGCCGAAAGCGCGCTCAAAAATTATAAATACGGGCTTACCAAAGGCCTGCTCAAGGTCATTTCGAAGATGGGGATATCGACGATCCGCAGCTACCAGGGGGCGCAGATATTCGAGGCGCTTGGAGTGAGCGAACAAGTAGTGAATGAGTACTTCACTGGAACGACAACCCGCATCGGAGGGGTCGCGCTGAAGGAGATAGAGTGGGAGAGCCGCGCTCGCCATAAAAACGCCTTCGACTCCATAAAGATGGGCAGCCCGCTTGACCCGGGCGGGGACTACAAGTGGAGGCGCGACGGAGAATACCACCTCTTCAACCCCGAAAATATCTTTTATCTGCAGCAGGCCTGCCGCACGGGGGATTACGATATGTTCAAGAAGTTCAGCGCCAATATTTCCAGCCGCTCGACCGTGCTTAAAAACATCCGGAGCCTCCTGAACGTCGTGACGAGGAGCAAACCCATACCCCTCGACTCCGTCGAGCCGGTCGAGGAGATAGTGAAGCGCTTTAAATCGAGCGCGATGTCCTACGGTTCGATCAGCCCAGAGGCGCACGAGTGCATAGCTATAGCCATGAACCGTCTGCGCGGCAAGAGCAACTGCGGAGAGGGCGGCGAGATCCCCGAGCGCGCGATTGCGCTCGAAAACGGCGACAGCGCCTCGAGCGCAATCAAGCAGGTCGCCTCGGGCCGATTCGGCGTGACGATAGCGTACCTGAACAGCGCGGTCGAAATCCAGATCAAGATGGCCCAGGGCGCGAAACCAGGCGAGGGCGGGCATCTCCCCGGGAACAAGGTCTACCCGTGGATCGCGCGCGCCCGCAATTCGACGCCTGGCGTGGATCTGATATCGCCGCCGCCGCATCACGACATATACTCGATAGAGGATCTGGCCCAGTTGATTCATGATCTCAAGAACGCGAACAGGGACGCCCGCATCAGCGTAAAGCTCGTCTCCGAGGCCGGCGTCGGCACGATATCCGTCGGAGTCGCGAAGGGGCTCGCCGACGTCATCCTGATAAGCGGCTACGACGGCGGAACAGGCGCTGCCCCGCGCGGAAGCATCCGTCACACCGGGCTTCCCTGGGAGCTTGGGGTTGCGGAGGCGCACCAGACGCTGCTCCTCAACAACCTGCGCAACCGCATAACCCTCGAAACGGACGGCAAGCTGCTCACAGGGCGCGACATCGTGATCGCGGCGCTTTTGGGCGCCGAGGAGTTCGGCTTCGCGACGTCCATATTGGTCTCGCTCGGCTGCGACATGATGAGGGTCTGTAATCTGGACACGTGTCCCGTAGGTATCACGACCCAGAACCCGGAGCTACGCAAGAAGTTCCGGGGCAAGCCGGAGTACGTGGAGAACTTCATGCGTTTTCTGGCGCAGGAGGTGCGCGAGTGGATGGCCATGATAGGCGTCCATACGTTCAACGAACTGATAGGGCACGTCGAGCTACTGCGCGTCAAGAACAAGATATACAGCGAAAAGGCGAGAACCGTCGACCTCTCTGGCCTCCTTTTCGAGCCCTCGTCCGTCGAGAGCAAGGAGGAGCGCTACTTCCACCATCCACAGATGCACAAGCTGCAGAAGTCGCTCGATAAAAACACGCTGCTTCCGCTCTGTTTCCCGGCGATCGAGTCGTCGAAGCGGATAACGTCCAGGCTCCGCATAACGAATGAGAACAGGACGATAGGCTGTATGCTGTCGAGCGAGATAACTCGCTCGTTTGGCATAGAGGGGCTTCCGGACGACACGATACGCCTCGTCTTCGACGGTTTCGCCGGTCAGAGCTTCGGCGCGTTTCTGGCGCGCGGAGTTACGCTCGAACTTCACGGCGAGGCGAACGACCACGTTGGCAAGGGCCTCTCGGGCGGGCGGATCATAATAACTCCGCCTGAGGGCGCAAACGACGAAACGGGCGAAAATGTCATCATCGGAAACGTGGCGCTGTACGGCGCGACATCGGGCGAGGTTTTCATCAGGGGCGTCGCTGGCGAGCGCTTCTGCGTGAGAAACAGCGGCGCCTCGGCCGTCGTAGAGGGGATAGGCGACCACGGCTGCGAGTACATGACCGGCGGCTACGCCGTCATCCTCGGCCAGACGGGCAAGAACTTCGGGGCCGGAATGTCCGGCGGCGTCGCCTACGTCCACGATCTGAACAAAAAACTCGCCGTGAACTCCAACCTTGGTCTGATCAGCCTGATGGAGCTCACTGACGAGGATGCCGACATTCTGCGCGGCCTCCTGGATCGGCATTTCATTTACACTGGCAGCATCAGGGCGCGCGCGATATTGGACGACTTCGGAGCGAGCCTCGCGGCGTTCGTCAAGGTCATCCCGAACGCCTACATGAAGGCGCTTTCGATGATGAAAGATGCCGAAAAAAGCATACGCCGGACAAGGACGCGGAAAAGCGTAAAAGTGTAAAAGCCCGCGCCGGTCGCCGCGAGATAGGGCGCACGGATTAATTTACCAGGGCGAAATTTCTCCGTTTGGGAACACAGAGGCCTTCTGGTTTTAAATCGTTACCATCAGGTCTCTGACAATAAATCAGTATTTCTATAACTCGAAGGCGAAGGGTGAGAAAATGGGAAAACCGACTGGATTTATGGAGTTTAAGAGAGTCGAGGCCGTTTACAGGCCAATAAACGAGCGCGTATCCGATTACAATGAGCTTACGCTTCCGACGGATCTCGAGACCGTAACGATCCAGAGCGCGAGGTGTATGGACTGCGGAGTCTCGTTCTGCCACGCCGGCGTGCTGGTCGAGGGGACGTCCATAGGCTGTCCGCTTGGGAACCTCGTGCCGGAGATAAATGACCTCGTGTATCACGGGGACATCGAGGGTGCGTACGACCGCATGTCGCGGACTCACCCGTTTCCGGAGTTCACGTCGAGGGTCTGTCCGGCGCTGTGTGAGGGCTCCTGTACGCTTGGCGAGCATGAACTGCCTGTGACCATCAAAAATATAGAGCGATACGTTATCGACTACATGCTTCAAAACGGCAAGGTTCGCTCCCGTTTGCCCAGGGTTCGCACGGGCAAGCGCGTCGCCGTCGTCGGCTCAGGTCCGTCCGGCCTCGCCTGTGCCGACATGCTGAACCATCTTGGCAATGACGTCACCGTCTTCGAGCGCGCCGACCGCGCCGGAGGGCTTCTTCTCTACGGCATTCCGAACATGAAGCTCGACAAGTCGCTCGTCGAAAACAGGATCAGGATAATGACGGAGGAGAACGTGAAGTTTGTCCTAAACTCCGAGGTTGGGCACGACGTCCCAGTGAGCAGGATGTTGAACGACTTTGACGCCATCGTGCTCTGCTGCGGCTCGACGAACGAGCGGAGACTGTCAGTCCCGGGGAGTGGCATGGAGGGCGTGCATACCGCTATAGAGTTCCTCTCGGCAGCGACGAAACGCCTTCTTGGCGTCGAGACAAGGTTCGACCCGACGCTCGACGCCAAGGGAAAAAGGGTCGTGGTTGTAGGCGGAGGCGACACAGGGACGGACTGCGTGGGCACGGCCATAAGGCAGGGCGCGGCGGGCGTCGTCCAGCTCGAAATTATGCCGCGTCCGTCGGAGACGAGGGCGGATAACAACCCCTGGCCGCTCTGGCCGAAAATACTTCGCACGGACTATGGTCAACAGGAGGCCTGCGAGCTTTTCGGCGAGGATCCGAGGAAGTACCTCACAACGGTGAAAGAGATAAAGGGCAATGGAGAGACGGTCGAGTCTGTGCTTGTGGTAGAGGTGGAGTGGATGAACGACGGAGGCGGGATGGCTCCACGCCAGATCTCCGGCACGGAGGCCGAGATACCGGCCGACCTCGTCCTCAGCGCCATGGGTTTCACCGGCCCGGAGAGAACCTTGATAGAGCAGATGCAGCTCGAAATCGACACTCGCGGAAACGTCCGGGCGTCAGACGACGACTACAAGAGCAGCCTGCTCACGGTATTCGCCGCCGGCGACATGCGCCGAGGGCCCAGCCTCGTAGTCTGGGCACTTCAGGAGGGGCGTCGCGCCGCCGTCGCCTGCGATACGTTTTTAAACGCGTCTCATATGAACAAAGAAAGCGCCTGACAAAACAGCCCAGGCGGCTCTTCGCCGCCTGGGAACGCGGCAGCCGGATTTTAAATCTTTACTCCTTTGCTCCTTTGCTCTCTGGGCCTCGATAAATCAGCCCTTCGTTAAAAACTCCTCGACCTCCGGCCGGCGGGGCATGGCGCCGGCCGCTCCGCGGCGGGTCGCCACAATCGCGGCGCAGGCGTTCGCCCACACTAGGGCGTCGCGCAGGAAGTCCGTCGTCATGTTTTCGAATCCGCTTCTGCCGAGCGGCGCGAGCTTGGAGATAAACCCTGCCATAAACGAGTCACCGCACCCGGTCGTCTCCGCTACCTCAACGCTGTAGCCAGGAACTTTTATCGTCTCGCCGCGCCAGACTGCCCTCGCCCCTTTGCCTCCCTCCGTGACTATCACAAGCCCGGCGTGGTTGAGGCCGAGCCTGTCGAGACAATCCTCGACGGCGCCGTCGCCTGCGATCCAGCGCAGGTCGTCGTCGCTCATCTTCAAGACGTCCACTATCTTCATTAAAGAGGTTATGCGCTCTCTGAAGACAGGGCGCGCTTCGACGTATAGCGGGCGGACGTTCGGGTCGAGGACGGTCATGACTCCGCCTGATCTCATGCTCTCGAACACTCGCATGTGAGCCTCCCCGACAGGGTTGTCCGCAAGGCAGATGGAGCCGAGCTGAAAGACGGACGTTTGTCCTGGGTCGATCTGCGGAAGTTCATCGGGTGAGAGCGAAACATCGGCAGAGTTATCTCGATAGAACCGAAACTCCGGTTTGCCATCGCTGTCGATAGCCGCCATTGCGAGCGTGGTGTTGTGCCCTGCGCCGTCCACTATATACGCGTCGTCGACTCCTTCGTCGACCAGAAAATCGCGAAGGGCGCGTCCAAACTCGTCGTCGCCTATTTTAACGAGAAATCCGACCGGCACGCCAAGCCGAGCGAGGCCGATAGCTATGTTGAACGGCGAGCCGCCCTGCTTCTTCTCGAAGCGCGTCGAGCCTGCCAGGCCCAGGCCGCGCTCCGTCGATATGAAGTCGTATAAAATGTCGCCTGCGCAGATCACTTTGCCCATATCGTCCATCACCCGCCCGATTAAATATATTTTTTCAGTACCGGCGCCTGGTTGATGTCCGGCCCGAAAAATTTGATCAACATGAGGTCTTTTTTTCCGCTGTTGACGACCTTAACGCCTCGCGAGGCTCGATCCGCCGTGACCATGATCTCGTCGCGCGTGTGTTTGCGCCCCTCGATCGGAAGTCCGCCGAACTCGCCTTTGCCGTCCCAGACGAGGATATTGTAAGCGCCTTTGTCGACGCACTCGCAGCTCCCCCCGGGTTTAACCATGAGTTTCGTCCCGCTGTATTTTGTCGTGTTGTAGAATATCCACCACTCCTCGCTTTCGGAAGTTACGCGCCCCTGGATCGGGGGGGTGTGGTGGTTTTCGTAGAACCAGGGGTCGCCGTTCGCCTCCCAGTCGAGCTGGTCGACCAGAGCCATCATCCCCTTCGCCTGCAGCTCGCAGGGAGGAACGTCCCTCGTGAGGACGCCCCTGTCGAGCAGCGTATGGGCGAGACGCCCCTGAAACATGGCCGACACGTCCGAGTCCTCCTGCAGTTCAATCGTGAGCGCGCTCCCAGGCGCGTGCAGAATGCCGGCCGGCAGGTGAAACCCGTCGTCCGGCATGTTGATATAGGCCCGAGAAAGCGAGAGGAACCTGTCGCTGTGCTCCCAGTCCTCCAAGTATCGCGCCACGAGCTCCTTGCGGTTCTCTTTGATTATATATGGGTGGAGGCCGAAAAACGTCTCCGGGTGCGGCCCAAGCGGCACGTTTGGCGGGAAGTAATACGACTCCTCTTTGGATTTTTTGCCGAGTTTGACGGCGTCTCTCTGCATTTGGTGGATGTGGAAGGGGAGGCGGTCGTTGTTGTCGAAGAACTTCGGAAGCCGCCCGAGCCCCTTATGGGTAGACGCGTAGTCTGCCCCCATGATGAGATCCGGCAGGGCGGCCACAGCGTCTCGCAGCGTTATGGGAGGCGTTCTCGGCGGCGTGTCGAGGAAGCTCAACCCCTCGTCCGGCGTATGGATGGGATTCTCTGCCTCCGTAGTCGAGGCTATCCAGCGCTCAGTGATAAAGCCGCGCTCCCCTGCGTCGTAAGCGTCGTCCGGCAGCCCAAGCCTCTTGCCAGGCGGAAGGAATATCCGCGACACCCACGCTGCCTTGAGCCGCAACAACCCGTCGTTCTTCTTTATCATATCGGATACGTTTTTTTTGACATCCATTAAACATCATCCCCTCCGAGAACTACGTTCGTTGAAATTATTCTACCCTAGATGTGGATTAGTATATACCGAAATGAC
>JAITOY010000034.1 GCA_031289775.1 Synergistaceae bacterium | reverse complement strand
AAAACGTCGAAAGGGGATATTGGCTGTACGCCGAACCAGGGCGAAACCAGCAGGACGATGACCGTGACGGCAAACAGAACCGCCATGCCCGGACGATTTTTCATCATATACGCGCGCCCATTTCAGGAACCAGCACTGGGTATTCGCAGGGATTGCCGGAGGTAAACTGACGGAAGCGCACACCGTAGATTTCATCGAGCCTTCCGGGTTCGAGCAGACCGGACGGAGGCCCCGTCCACGTAAGGCGTCCCCCGGCCAGAGCGACAACCTTTACGCCGGCCATTTCCCCCTTTTGTGATTCTTTTTCTTTTGGTGAAGCCATCCCTATCGCGAGATTCACGTCATGAGTCACCACGATCAGAGTGACGCCGCGCTCGCGGTTCACTCTGGCCATAACCTCCATCGTCTCTACCTGATGGGCGTAGTCGAGGTATGTCGTCGGCTCGTCCATCAGGATTATGCCGGATTCCTGCGCTATCGCCGAGGCGATCATCACCTTCTGCCGCTCGCCCCCGGAGAGGCTCGACAGACGGCGACCCGAAAGGGCTTCAACGCCGGTCATATTCATGGCATCGGCTACAGCGCGCCGGTCGTCGGCCTCGGACGACAGACTTCGCCACGGGTAGCGCGACATCTCGAGGAAATCGGCCACGGTGTACGGAACGTCGCCGGGGGAACTCTGGGGAACATAGGCGACAAGCTTTGCCCTGTCCCTCGCCGAAAGCGACGACACAGGCACTCCGTTTATATCTATCGCGCCGCCGTAATTTTTCAGGACGCCTGTGACGCACTTGAAGAGAGTGCTCTTACCGGCTCCGTTCCTGCCAATTATGAAAGTCAGGCTTCCCGGTTCGGTCTCGAACGAGACCCCGCTCAATATCTGACTGCCCCCGATGGAGACGGACAGCCCCGATATTTTTATTTTGCTTATTTTGCTTATCCGCTTAGCGCGGCTCATCCAATCGGCAACATTACTGGCGCAGCAATATTTCCAGCGGTATTTCGAATCTCTCATGCAAATTGCGAATCATTCTCAGGGATAGTTTTCGTTTATGATTAAGAACCTCGTAGACTCTGTTCAGCCCGCCTATACATGGCACGAGGTCTTTTGGCGTCAATCCCTTTCTTTCCATGGTGAACGATATCGCCGAGACGGAGTCCGGCAGGTCTATTGGAAAATGTTCGTGCTCGTAACGCTCTACCAGTGCCGTCATGATATCCAGCCGATCACCCTCGGGGGTGTCCGGTTCGGCATCCATCAGAGCGTCAACTTCACTGAGCGCGTTCCTGTAATCTTCGTCGTTTTTAATTGGCCTGATATCCATTTTTCATCTCCTGTTATACATTCTCCGCGTCTATTACGTCGTATTCCGCGTGTGTCCCGACAAAACGGACATAAACGATGCCATAAGGATAATTAATTTTAGCGATAATACGATATTTATTGCCAGCTATGTTGAACACAACCCTGCCGCCCCTGAGAACGCTCGCATTGCCAAAATCCGCTTTGACATCAGCCGGCGATACCCATTTGATGTTTTTCACATGCGCATACCACTGTGATAATGGCAACCTGGCATCCGCAAAGCGATGCTGTTCATAAAATGCCCTGAGCGTTGAAAGCGCGATTACTCTCATGTGTATATTATAGTCCCATTTTGGGATTTAGGGAAGCGCTGGATTGATTTCCTTTACTCCCATATCTCCCGCGCTCCTTCGTTGATGACCTTTGAAAACGCCTCCAGCAGCAGGGGGTATCGCGGGCCGGCGCGCATCGTGAAGTCGCCTCGGATGATAGCGACGTTTCCTTCCCGCGCGGCTTTTAGATCGGTGAGTTTGTTCCATTGAGCGATAATCTCGGGCGTCGTCACGTTTGTCATGCCGTGTTCGCCGACGAGTTCGATTATGATATCCGGGTCGAGGCGCAGCAGGCCCTCTTTTGAAATATTGGCGTACGGCGCGCTCCGCGTGAACACATTTATAGCCCCGGCCTCGGTCAGCAGATCATTGTAAAACGAGAGAGGCCCGGTGACGTAGACCTTGTTGAACGACGTGTCGGCGGCATCCCTGCCGACAACGACCAATACGCTCCGTTTAGTCCTTCCCGTTTCGCCTGAGGCACGTTCCGCTATGCCGGACACAAGACCGCGCAATTCCCCGATCCTTGCCTTCGCGCTCTCGGCTGCTCCGCAGGCTTCGCCGACCTGTTTCATCGAGCCGCAAATCTGGTTGAAGTCATCCTGATAGACGACGACCACGGGGAAACCTAGAGATTCGATCTGGCTTTTTAAATGCTCGTTCATGTTCGAGATTATCACTATATCGGGTTTTAACGCCACGACGACCTCCATGTTCACGTGCATCATGTCGCCTATGTTCTTTTTCGACCGCGCCTCCGGCGGCCAGCTGCAATACTCGGTGACGCCGACGATTTTGTCCCCGAGGCCGAGGTCGAACAGTATCTCTGTGGCCGCTGGCGACAGCGACAGTATCCGGGACGGCGTTTTTGACAAGGCTGCCGGGTTTGCCGCTGCCGCCGAAGATGTTGGGGCGGCCAATAGAAGGAGAAGTATGAGAAACAAAGCAAAAATCCGGCTGAAGCGCGTATTGTTCATCGTTTCCTCCACCGCGTGTTTTTCTTCATCTTCAAGGGGGACATGGCCCCGAGTTTTTACCCCGAGGCCGTGTCCCCTCTTGTGTCTGTGCTTCTATGCCTTGCTTCCGTTCCTCCGCGTCACTGCCGCGCCGCCGATTACGAGCGCGAGGATCGCGAGCGCGCCCAAAACTCCGGTCGCGCAGCCGCCGCCGCTGGAGGGGGTCTCATCTTCCTTCTTCGCCGTCTTCTTAGCGGCGAACGCTATCGGGTCGACTATCTTGTTTGGGATCTCGAGCTCGCAGTCGTAAGCGCCGTCGTCCTTCACCGCTATACTTATGAAGTACGGGCCGGGCGCCACCGGCGCGCCGCCGGTTTTGTTCGTCCAGATGTACTGGCCGTCCGTGATATCCTCGAGTGACGAGGCTTGCGTCAGCGTCTCCGAGCTGCCGTCGCGCTTCAGCTTGATGACCGATATCTTGTCGAGGTCGATGCCCGTCAGCTCGCCCAGCTTCGCATCGAAGGTAATGACGCCGGTCTTGCCGGCCTCAGACACATTCGTCTCGAACAACGGCAGGGGAACCATGACGCCAGTGTCGATCTCCTCGACCTCAGCCGATGTCATACCCTCTGTCATGCCCGCGATCACGGCGCTTATGTTCGCCACGGCAACTCCGTTTTCATCGAATGTGAAAGCATCGGATTCGATCAGTTCGGCGGGCAGGTCGCTCAGCATATCCCGCGTAATTTCCTTCGTATCCGTCCCTATCTCCACGTCGTCGTGAGTCGGCTTGAACTCGATAGGCTCGTCGGCGAGATGGATGTCCGGTTTTTCATCCGGGGTTTCGGCGTCGGTCGCGGATGGCGCCGCCGTCACGGACGCCGCCGCGCTCTCGCCAGCCTCGTTCACCGCCCGGACGGAGAACTTGTAAGTCGTTCCGTTCGTGAGGCCGGAGAAGACGTGAGACGTGCCGGTCGCCGCCGTCCAGTCGCCGTCGTCGACGCTGACCTCGTACTTCGTTATCGTCCCGCCGCCGTCGTCAGCCGGGGCGCTCCAGGTCAGGGTGACGCGCCCGTTACCCGGCGCCGCTTTGAGCGCGGTCGGCTTTCCGGGGGCCGTCATTTCTTTGACCGATATGGAGAGCTGCTTTGTGTCGGCGTCTACTTCGTTCGTCGCCTCTACGGTGAACTTGTAGTCGCCGAGCTTCGTCGGCGTTCCCGATATCGCGCCGGTCGCCGTGTCGAACGTCAGGCCATCCGGCAGGGCTCCTGTCAGGGTCCAGGTTATCGGCGTCGTGCCGGAAGCGGCGAGCTTCTGGCTGTACGGTTTGCCTATGATGGCGTTGGGGAGGGAGGAGGTGGTGATCGTCGGGGGGAGCTTCTCGATGCCGTCGCCGACGTGGATGGTGATGTCGGGGAGGGTGCAGTACACGCCAGTGAGTTCCGGGGCGGCCAGGTTCGGCGAAACTCCGGTCC
>JAITOY010000071.1 GCA_031289775.1 Synergistaceae bacterium | reverse complement strand
CATGAAGGTATATATAATCCCTAATTACTGTAGCTGTGGGGACAGGTGATCATCAGGTGGCTCGAAAAACGAAGGAAGAGGCTATGGAGACGAGGGCGAGGCTTCTGGAGTCCGCTCTTGTGGCAATGAGCGAAAAATCCTTCTCGAAGGTCTCCATGAACGAGATCGCGGAGAATATCGGGTTTTCGAAGGGAGCGGCCTACTGGCATTTCAAGAATAAGGGCGACCTCCTCGTCAACCTCATCGAAAGTCTGTGCGAGGACGGAAGGAAGGAGTTCGAGTCAAACTGCGCGGCGCCGGACGCGGCCGGCGCCGTCAGGAGTTATTTCAGGGAGAAGATGTCGGAATCGATCCATAGCGAGCGGTATAAGAGGATCAATAAGCTGTTTCAGAGGAAGATGGAGTGGCCGGAGGACGTGTGGGGGAGGGTTTATTCTCTGATGCGCGGCTGGGCCGAGTCGGAGCGCCGCATGGTGGAGCGCCTGTTAGTCAAGGCCCAGGGTGAGGGGATGATCCGCCCTGACGTGTCGGCCGGGGAGCTGTCGGCCGTGATTACCGCTATTTTTCATGGGTTGATGGTGTTCCAGCTCGAGGGGATTTTTTCGGTGGGCATGGATTTGCTCAAACAGACGGATTTTATATTCGACGCTTTCTCGAAGGAGCTGGAATCGCCGGATCCTAATGACACAAATAAATATAATTTTCAGAAAGAGCAGGTGCGTTGAAGAAGATGCTGCCAGAGGAGAAGAACGCAAAGAAGATCCAAAGCGAGATAATAAAGGGCCGCGGCCCGAGGGTCGGGACTTTGATAGTCACGATTCTTATACTGGCCGGTATCGGTTATTTTGTCCGGCCTTATTTCATGGGCGGCCCGGAGGGTCAGGCTGCGCCCCAGCAGGCGCCCCAGGCCGCGCCTCCGCCGTCCGTCGTGCTTCACGCCGTCGAGAACGTCGATATTGCCGCCGGACATGAGTACATGGGAAACGTCGAGCCGATACAGTCCGTCGATATCAGGCCCCATGTCGCGGGCGAGATTTTGAGGGTCCACTTCAAGGAGGGCTCGATGGTCAAAGAAGGCGATCTGCTGTTCACCATCGACGCGAAACAGTATCAGGCGACAGTGGACCTGAGAAAAGCCGACGTCGCGCGGGCGGAGGCGAACCTCGGCAGGGTGTCCAAATACTATGCGCGCTTAAAGTCGTCCGACAGCCGCAGCGTATCCGCCACCGACCTCGACTTCGCCGAGAACGACATTCTTCAGGGCAAGGCGGCGGTGGCGCAGGCAAAGGCGTCGCTGAAGCTGGCTCAGATAGACCTCGACTACACGAAGATAAAGGCCCCGATAAGCGGCCGGATCGGCAGAGCGCTCTTCACGAAAGGCAACCTGGTCTCGCCGTCCGGGGGGGCGCTGGCCGGGATAGTTCAACTCGACCCGATACGCGTCTCATTTGCCCTGCCGGACAGAGATTACCTCGACCAGATGGATAAGTTCAAATCGACCGGCGGCAGCGTTTACGACACGACGATACGCCTGGCGAACGGCAGCCTGTATCCCATGAAGGGCAAGCGCGATTTTGAGGAAAACGCCATGAACGAGGACACCGGCACCATGACCATGAGGCTCCGCTTCGACAACGCGGGCGGGATGCTCGTCCCAGGGGAGATGGTGAAGGTGGAGGCGAAGCCCTCGACTCCGCACGTCGGCCCCGTCATTCCGCAGGAGGCGATAGTGGCCGACGCGCAGGGCGACTACGTCTACGTAGTGGACGGCTCGAACGCGGCGCACCAGCGCCGGGTGAGCCTCGGAGTCGCAGTCGGCTCTTCGAGCGAGGTGCTCTCCGGTCTCGAGGCGGGAGAGATGATAATCGTCCGCGGTCTCCAGTCCGTCAAGTCTGAGAGCCCAGTGAACCCGGCGCCTATGCGAGGCGCGGGTGACGCAAAAACCCCGGCCGAGCGCGCCATGGAGTCCGGCTACGACCTCGAGGCTGTGAGCGCCGATTCTGGCGGCCCGGCGGGAACCAACTCCGGCGGGGTATCAGAAAAGCCGGAAGAAGGGAAAAACTAATCAGATGTTCTCGAAGTTTTTTATAAATCGACCGAGGTTCGCCATGGTGATAGCCTGTGTGCTGTCCCTGGCGGGCATAATATCCGCTTTCAATCTGCCGGTCAGGCAGTATCCCAACGTAGCGCCGCCGCAGATACGCGTCATCGCCAGCTTCCCGGGCGCCGACGCCGCGACGCTCGCCAACACGGTCGCGGCCCCGCTCGAGGAGGCGATCAACGGCGTGGACGATATGATCTACATGAGCTCCACGTCGAGCAGCTCCGGGACCTATGTTCTCGCCATATCGTTCAAAACCGGGACGGACCCGAACATGTCGCTCGTAAAGGTTCAAAACAGAGTGCAGCAGGCGACGCCGCTTCTGCCGACGGAGGTGACGGAGAGGGGCATAACGACGAATACGAGCTTCTCGGACACGCTCGGCTTCCTCGCGCTCACTTCTCCGAACGGCACATGGGACAAGATGGCTCTCGCGGACTACGCCTTCAGCAACATACGAAACGCGCTCATCCGCGTCCCCGGGATAGGCGACGTCCAGGTTTTCGGCGCGAGGTACAGCATCCGCATCTGGCTCGACCCGGAGCACCTCGCCGGGCTCGGCTTGAGCGCCTCTGACGTGGCCTCGGCCGTAGAGAGCCAGAACAGACAGGCGTCAGTCGGGTCGGTGGGCTCCAGCCCGGGCAACGACAAAAGCCCGCTCGTTTACTCTATGACGTCGAGAGGCCGCCTCGCGAGCGTGCGCGAGTTCGAGGACGTCATCGTCAGGACATCGGCGCAGGGAGGGCTCGTGAGGCTGAAAGATGTCGCCAGAATCGAGCTGGGGGCCGAGTCGTACAACATGGAGGCGTCGCTCAATCTGGCCCCGGCCGCCATGATGGCCCTATCCCAGGCCTCCGACGCCAACGCTCTCGACGTCATGCGCACAATAAGAAGAACCATAGACGAGATGTCGAAGAGCCTGCCGGACGACATGCGGTTCGAGATAGGCTACGACTCCACTGAATACGTGAGAGAGACGATCGCTGAGATCATAAACACGCTGCTCCTCACGTTCTCGCTCGTCGTGCTCGTCTGTTACCTGTTCCTTCAGGACTGGCGCGTCACGCTCATTCCGGTGGCCGCGATACCTATTTCGCTGCTTGCCACATTCACCGGCTTCTCCATCATGGGCTTCAGCATAAACATCCTCACGCTGTTCGGTCTGGTGCTCGTAATCGGGACGGTCGTCGACGACGCCATAATAGTCGTCGAGCGAGTGCTCTTCGTGATGGAGAGGGACGGTTCGAACTCCACCGACGCGACCATCCAGGCAATGAAGGACGTCACGGGCCCGATGACCGCGACGACACTCGTCTTCCTCGCCATCTTCGTCCCCGTGGCGTTCATGAGCGGGATAACGGGCGAAATTTACAGGCAGTTCGCCGTCACAATCTCCTTCTCCGTCGTCTTCTCGCTCATAGTGGCGCTCACGCTGAGCCCGGCCATGTGCGCCCACATGCTCCAGGACGTCAGGCCGAAGACGCGAGGGCCGCTCGCCTGGTTCAACAAGGCTGTCAACGCGAGCAGGAGGGGCTATGTCGCGGGGGCCATGTGGATCGCCAGAAAGTCCATCGTGACGATAGGGCTCTTCGCCCTGATAGTCATCGCCTCGTACACGATAATCAGCGGGATACCTACCACGTTTGTGCCGGATGAAGATCAGGGGGCTGTCATTTCGCTGATTCAGCTTCCTGAGGGCGCGTCGCTCGGCAGGACGAAGTCGGTGCTCTCGAACTACGCCTCCCAACTGCTGAAGGCGCCGGGCGTGAAGTTCATCATGGCAGTAGAGGGCTTCAGCTTCACTGGTGACTCGGGCGAAAATGTGGGTATGGTCGTGATGGCGCTCGACAACTGGTCGGAGCGCAAGGCGCCCGGGATGCACTCACAGGGGATAGCGGCCAGAGCGCGCGCCATAGCGGCAACAATCCCCGACGCGACCATAAACGTCGTCACACCGCCGGCGATTCAGGGAATGGGCGTCTCCGGCGGGCTGGAGCTGAGGCTCCAGGCGACGATGGACAACGACCCGGCCCGATTGCAGAGGGTGATGATGGAATTCATGGGCGGTATGTTCCAGTCCCCTGAGATTCAGTTCGCGTTCAGCAGCTATACAGCCGACACGCCGCATCTGTATCTCGAAATAGACAGAGAGAAGGCCGAAGTACTCGGCATCCCGCTGAGCGGCATCTTCGGCACGCTCCAGACGTATTTCGGCACAGCGTATATAAACGACATAAACATCGGCACACAGGTCAACAAAGTCATTCTGCAGTCGGACTGGCCTTTCAGGAGCGGTCCCGAGAGCCTGGACAACATCCACGTCATGACCGCCGCCGGCGCCCAGGCGCCGCTCAAAAGCTTCGTGACGATCAAAAAAGTGCTGGAGCCCCGCTCCATCGCCCGCTACAATATGTATCCGGCGGCCGCTGTAACGGCCTACAAGAAGCCGGGATTCTCGACCGGCCAGGGGATAGCCCGCGTGGACGAGCTGTCCGAGCGCCTGCCGAGCGGCTACAAGTACGAGTGGACCGGTATGACATACCAGGAGATGGAGGCGAGCGGGCAGGTTGTGATGATCATAATCGTCGCTCTCGCGTTCGGATACCTGTTTCTCGTAGCCCAGTACGAAAGCTGGACCGTCCCCCTGGGCGTCATCCTCTCTATGCCGGTGGCGCTCCTCGGCGCGATGGTCGGGATAAAGGTCATGGGGCTCTCCATAAGCATATATGTCCAGCTGGGAATCCTCCTCCTGGTCGGGCTGGTGGCGAAGAACGGCATCCTGATAATAGAGTTCGCCCAGGAGCAGCATGAGGTCTACGGGCTTTCGATACTGGACGCCGCGGCGGAGGCCGGAAGAGAGAGATTCCGCTCCGTCATGATGACCGCTTTCACCTGCGTCTTGGGTGTCATGCCCATGCTTTTCGCGAGCGGCGCCGGCGCCCAGAGCAGGATTCACGTGGGAACGACGATGTTCTTCGGGATGGGAGTGGCTACGGTGTTCGGGATATTTCTGATACCGGGCGTCTACGCCGTTTTGCAGAAAAACCGCGAGAGGACGAAAGCGATTTTGAAGAGGATATTCTTTGGGAACGGGGAGGCGCGGTCATGAAAAATCGGAAAATAACACAAAAGAGACTCGCGCCGCTCGCCCTTGCCCTCGTCTTGGCGCTGACGCCTGGGGCTGTCGTCCCGTGCGCGTCGGCGGCGGAGCTCCCCGAAAATGCCCCGGTCTCGCGGGACGCGTACCTCGAAGCCGGGAATTGGGTGGAGATAGCCGCCAGGCGCCCAAACCCGTTCGCTTACGATCCTTCGGCGGAGATGGCCTCCCCGAATCCCGCCCTGCTCGCGAGCTGGTGGGACGCTTTCGAGGATGAGACTCTCACAAATCTCATAACGTGGACGCTCTGGAACAACAGGGACCTCGTCTCAGCCCGGTCGAGAGTTATGGAGTCGCGGGCGTCGCTCGGCATCGCGAGATCGGCTCTGCTGCCCTGGCTCGACAACACCGACAGCTGGACTCACAGCGACACGTCCGATAACTCCACGAGCGCGGGGGCGAGGCAGGAGATATCCCGCCTGGGCGTCGACGCGTCGTGGGAGATCGACATATTCGGCGGCCGCCGTCAGGATATCGCGGCGGGGGTAGCGGCGCTGGAGGCCGATTACGCAGCGCTGCACTCGACGTGGGTGACGCTTTCCTCCGAGGTCGCTTTGAACTACCTCTCTCTTCGCACACTTCAGGAGCGGCTCGCCATATCTGAGCGGAACCTCGCGCTCCAGATAGAGACTCTCGATCTGCTGAACTCGAGGTACGAGGCGGGGCTGTCCGACGCCCTCGCCATTAGCCAGGCCCGCTACACTGTTGAACAGACTAGGTCCGCGATTCCGCCGATAAGGGCCGGCATAGAGGAGGCCATGAACGGCATAGCGATACTCGCGGGCGCTATGCCCGGCAGCCTCGGGGAGACGCTGGGCGAGCCGAGGCCGCTTCCTGGGCTGGACGCGGCCATCCTCGCGGGGATACCGGCGGATTCGCTCCGTCAGAGGCCGGATATCCGCGCCGCTGAGCGCCGGCTCGCCGCGCAGGTCGCCCGCCGGAAATCGGCGGAGGCCGATCTGCTGCCCAGGTTTTATCTGCTCGGCTCGATCGGACTCGAATCCCTGCACGGCAGCAATCTCTTTTCCTCGGACAGCTTCGGCTTCAGCTTCGGGCCGAGGATAACACTGCCCATATTTCACGGCGAGGCCATAAGGAGCAACATCAGGGTTCAGGGCGAGAGGGAGAAGCAGCTCCTGGCCGAGTATGAGAAGACGGTTCTGGGCGCCGCGGCCGAGGTGCGCGACGCGCTCGTCGCCATCGCCCAGGAGGAGGAGCGGAGCGGTTCGCTCAAGGCCGGGGTCGGGGCCGCGAAAGCGGCGCTCGAAATCGCGGAGGACAAATACCGGAGCGGTCTCACCGACTTCAACAACGTGATCGGCGCTCAGCGTGCCCTTCTCTCCCTCCAGGAGCAGGAGGCGGCAAGCGACGGACAGAGGGCCTCGAACGTAGTGCGCGTCTTCAAGGCCCTGGGCGGCGGATGGGCGCCCATCACAGCGGAGAACTCAGGGGAGTTCGCCGAATCCGATAAAAAATAGCGAGGTTCCGCGGCGCGGGCGTCTGGAAGGACGTCCGCGCCTATACAGCGGCTTGCCTGCGTCAGTCGAGCGCGACAATATTCCGATTTTCTTGTGGCAGATATTCCAATTTGCTGCCGGCGTCGTCCCCTATCCAAAGACATCCCCAATTTTTCGCTTATTCTGATACAATCTCCGCAATGAGAATTTTCAATAAAACTTGGGAGGAAGCGGTCATGAAATTGCCCACTTTTCGGGGCGGTATACATCCGCCTGACGGTAAGGCCCTGACAAAGAGCAAGGAGATAGAGGTCTATCACCCGCAGGGTGATCTTGTCTATCCGATGTCTCAGCATCTCGGCGTCCCCTGTTCCCCCCTCGTCAAGAAAGGCGACAGGGTTCTTGTCGGGATGAAGATAGCCGACTCGGAGGCGTTCGTTTCGTCCCCGATCCTGTCGAGCGTCTCTGGGACGGTGAAGGAGATAGGCACGAGGATGACGGTCTCCGGCGCCATGGAGACGTGCGTCGTGGTCGGGAACGACGGCCAGTACGAGCACGCGGCCGAGCTTTTGCCGCACAGCGACTATCTGTCCCTCGACTCGAAGGAGTACCTTCGCATCATCCGCGAGGCGGGCCTCGTGGGCATGGGTGGCGCCACGTTCCCGACCCATGTGAAGCTCTCCCCTCCGCCGGACAAAAAAATCAAATGGCTCATAGTGAACGGGGCGGAGTGCGAGCCGTTTCTCAACTGCGACAACAGACTGATGATGGAGCATCCGGAGCCCATAATAGGAGGGCTTGAAATTTGTCTGCGCATCTTTCCGGAGGCGGAGGGCATAATCGCTATAGAGAACAACAAGCCGGAGAGCATCAGGAGAATGGAGGGCGAGCTCTCTGAGCGCAGCGGCAGCATACGCGTCGTCCCGCACGCTGTCAAATATCCCCAGGGCGCTGAGAAGATGCTGATTTACTCTGTGACGGGCCAGGAGATACCGCCCGGGGCCCTGCCCGCCGACGTGGGGTGCATCATCCTGAACGTGAGCACGCTGAGCCACATCTGGCTCGCCGTCGCGGAGGGCATCCCGGTTGTCGAGAGGATTGTCTCGGTTACCGGCGACGTGATAGCGAACCCGAAGAATATCTCCGCCCCGATGGGTACGTCGGTCAGGGAGCTGATCGACGCCGCCGGCGGCTTTACGGAGGAGCCGGCGAAGATCCTCTCGGGCGGCCCGATGATGGGCGTCTCAATGAGGTCCATCGACGTCCCGACGGTGAAGGGGACGTCCGGCATACTGGCGCTCTCCTCGCGCGCTGTGTTCTGTTCGCCGGAGTCGAACTGCATACGCTGCGGAAGGTGCATAGAGTCGTGCCCGATAGGGCTGCTCCCGACAACGCTCGACTCCCTGGTTCGCCGCAGGGAGTACACAGAGTTCGACTCCGCCGGAGGGATGAACTGCATAGAGTGCGGCTGCTGCACGTATGTCTGTCCGTCGCGCCGCCACATCACGCAGTCGTGCAGGGATGGAAAGGCCGCCGTGGCCGCGGCGCGCAGAAAAGCGCAGAGCACAAAGTGAGGGGTGAATGCAATTGAACCGTCTTCTTGTGGTGGCGAGCTCGCCCCACATAAGATCAGAAATCAGCACGAAAAAAATAATGGGCCTCGTCATACTGTCTCTTCTCCCGGCTGGGGCCGCCGGCGCGTACTTCCTCGGGACAAGGTCGCTTCTCGTAATCGCCGTCTGCGTAATCGCCTGCGTCGCGTCGGAGGCGATCTGGCAGATGTGTACGAGGCAGGCCGTCACGGTCTCGGACCTCTCCGCCACTCTGACCGGGCTGCTCCTCGCGTACAATCTGCCTCCCGCGATCCCGCTCTGGATGGCGGCAATCGGCGGGGCCTTCTGCATAATCTTCGTCAAGCAGTTCTTCGGCGGAGTGGGGCAGAACATCATGAACCCGGCGCTCGCCGGTCGCGCGATGCTTTTGATCTGCTGGCCCGCCGCCATGGCGACGTGGACCGTGCAGGGCGTGAGCGGCCCTACGCCGCTCGGCCTCATAAAGGGTCTCACCGCCTCGGAGGCGGCCAGTGGCGTCATTGATCTGCCGTCGCTCACAGACGCCCTTATAGGCAGGATGGGGGGGTGCATAGGCGAGACGTCGGCTGTGGCGCTCATCGCCGGCGGCGTCTTTCTCATCCTGATGGGCATCATTTCGTGGAGGATTCCGGTGATTTACATAGCGACGGTGGCCGTCGCCTCCCTCCTGCTCGGCCGCGCGGCCGGGCCAGTGTACGAGGTGCTGTTCGGAGGGCTGATGCTCGGCGCGTTTTTCATGGCTACGGACTACGCCACATCGCCGCTGACCCCGAAGGGGCAGGTGATATTCGCCATTGGCTGCGGCGTCATAGCCTCACTGATCCGGGCCTACGGCGGCTATCCCGAGGGAGTGTCGTACTCGATCCTCATTATGAACCTGACCGTCCCGCTCATAGACAGGGCAACGGCTCCGAAGATACTTGGGGAGGCGAAAAAATAATGGCGCAAAATAGCGAATCCTCCTCCACGAATGGGAATAGCACGAAAAAAATCATAAAGCTCGGAGTTGTGCTCTTCACTGTGACCGCCATTACAGGCCTCGTGCTGGGCGTCGTGAACGAGATAACGGCCGAGCCGATACGGCTTACGCAGGAGCGCCTCCGCAATGAGGCTCTAGCGGGCGCCCTGCCGGAGGCGGAGAAGTTCGAGACTGTCGAGCTGGAGGGCAGCGCCGACCCCATCATAAAGGACGTTCAGGCGGGGTATAGCGGAGGGTCGGCCGCTGGGTACTGCGTCACTGTCGCGCCGAGCGGTTTCGCCGGCCCAATAGAAATTGTCGTCGGTATAACCCCTAGCGGCAGCGTGAGGGCAATTCGGATTCTCAGTCAGTCCGAGACCCCGGGCCTTGGCGCGGAGGCCTCCCTTCCACGGTTCTCCGGGCAGTACGACAACAAGGCGTCCGACGAGCTCGTGGTAGTGAAGACGCCCCCGTCGGCGGGGAACGAGATACAGGCAATTTCCGGCGCAACAATCACGTCGAGCGCAGTCACGCTCGGAGTGAACAAGGCGCTCGAGTACTGGCGCGACAATCTCAAAGGAGGCAATTGAATCATGAATCCTATAAAGATCATCAAAAACGGGATAATAGACGAGAATCCAACGCTCGTGCAATGCATCGGTCTCTGCCCAACCCTCGCCGTCTCGACGAGCGCGGTAAACGGCGTCGGCATGGGGATAGCCGCGACGGCTGTTCTCCTGGGCTCGAATGTGGCCGTCTCCGCGATTCGTAAATTTGTGCCGGACGAGATACGTATTCCGATCTTCATCGTGGTCATCGCCGGTTTCGTCACGGTCGTGCAGCTGCTGATCTCCGGCTTTGCGCCGGCGCTCGACGCGGCCCTCGGCATATTTATACCGCTCATAGTCGTCAACTGCATAATTCTCGCGAGGTCCGAGGCATTCGCCTTCAAGAACGGCGTCCTCGCCTCGGCGGCGGACGGGATAGGCATGGGGCTTGGTTTCACCCTCGCGCTGACGCTCTTCGGAGCCGTGCGCGAGATACTTGGCAACGGGACAGTCTTCAACATCCAGGTCACACCGGACGGCTTCCAGCCGGCTTTGCTCATGGTATTGGCCCCGGGCGGCTTCATCGCCCTGGGGACGTTCATGGCGCTCTTCCGCGTCTACCAACGCTGGTCGGCCGACCGCAGGGGCGTCCCCGTCCCTGAGGCTTCGGACGGCTGCGACGGCTGCGGCGCGGCTTCCTTCTGCGCGGGCGGAGCGGACCTGGCGCAGGAGAGGAGCGGCGTGGCTGCATCGGCGGAGTCCGGGCGCGCGAAGCTTCCCGGCTTGGGCGGACTCACAGGTGGCGCGAGATGAACCTGTTGTTTATATTCTTTGGGTCGATATTCGTCCACAACATCCTGCTCTCGCGCTTCCTCGGCTGTTGTCCCTTTCTCGGCGTTTCGACGAAGATCGAGACAGCTAAGGGCATGGGGGCGGCGGTCCTGTTCGTGACGGTCATGGCGGCGGTGATGACGTGGCTCGTCTACAACTTCGTTCTCATCCCGCTCGGCCTTCAATATCTGTACACCCTGTCGTTCATCCTCGTCATAGCGGCCCTCGTTCAGTTCGTAGAGCTGGCGCTCAAGAAGATCAATCCGATTCTCTACAAGTCGCTCGGCATATTCCTCCCGCTCATCACGACGAACTGCGCCGTCCTCGGCGTCGCCGTCATAAACATGAACGAGAAGTACGGGCTTGCGGAGTCCATTGTCAACGCGCTCGGGTCGTCCATCGGTTTTCTCATAGCCATAATGCTCATGGCCGGTATCCGCGAGCGGATCGAGCGCAACACGAACATACCGGAGTGCCTGCACGGGCTGCCCATCGGGCTCGTAACGGCCGGCCTGATGTCGATAGCCTTCATGGGCTTTACCGGCATCATCAAGTAGGGCGGTGACGAAGTCATGATCTCATTCGCGAGAGTGATATTTCCGGTTCTTGTGCTCGGCTCGCTAGGCCTTCTTTTCGGGATGCTCCTGGCGTTCGCCTCGATAAAGTTCTACGTCGAGACGGACAAGAGAATGTTCATGATCAGGACCATCCTCCCCGGGGCCAACTGCGGGGGATGCGGTTTCCCGGGCTGCGACGGCTATGCGGACGGCATCGTGAGCGCCGGCGCGAAGACGAACCTCTGCGCCGCCGGCGGCGCTGATCTGGCGAGCGGCATAGCGAAGATAATGGGCGTTGAGAGCGAGATTTCGGCGCCTATGCGCGCGTTTCTCAAGTGCAAGGGCTCGCCGGACGCGTCGAAAAAAATCGCGGTTTACGAGGGCATCGACGACTGCCGCTCGGCGGCAATCCTGCCCGGCGGGTCGCCGAAAGCATGTCCGTTCGGCTGCATAGGCTTCGGCACCTGTGTCAAGGTCTGCATCTTCGGGGCGATAAGCATGATTGACGGTCTCGCCGCGGTCGACCCCGGCAAGTGCGTCGGCTGTGGGGCGTGCGTATCCGCCTGCCCTAAGTCCGTCCTGGCGCTCTCGCCGAAAACCTCGAACGTCCAGGTGCTCTGCAACTCCAACTGGAAGGGCCCGGACGTGAAGAGGGTCTGCTCCGCAGGCTGCATAGGCTGCGGGCTGTGCGCTAAGAACTGTCAAGCCGGCGCGATAACGGTCGAGCGCAACATCGCGCTCATTGACGGCTCGAAGTGCACGAACTGCGGCGCATGTCTCGCGAAGTGCCCGGCCAAATGCATAGGTTACCTGATCCCGATTCCGGAGGCGGTCAGGGAGAGCGCGTGACGGGAGCGGCTTCATCGTCCATCACCCGGACCCTGCCGTCAAGCCCATTTGTCGTCGTGAGCTCGACTTCTGCGCCGTTCCGCGCTGACAGGAATATCGCTTCTACGCCCAGATCGTCCGCGAGCGCCATCGCTCTCTCCATTCCCATCACCATAAAAGCGGTGGAGAGCGCGTCCCCGGTTGTCGGGTCGTCGGTTATGACAGTGACGGAGAGCAATTCTCCCTCCACCGGACGACCGGTGCGCGGATCGAAGATGTGCGTGTACCTTCTCCCGCTCATCTCCGTGAACCTCTCGTAGACCCCGGCGGTTATCACGGACGAGTCCTCTATCTCTATGGAGCAGATCGGCTCGCCTCGCCTCCTGAGCGGGTGCTGTACGCCTATCCTCCAGCGCTCGCCATTCGGGCGGCCGCCAAGCGCGAGTACGTTCCCGCCGAGGTCGACGAGCGCCGACTCGACACCGCTTCTTTTCAGAAAATTACCGACGGCGCCGGACGCATACCCCTTCGCGACGCCGCCGAGATCCAGCTTCATCCCCGCTTTTTCCAGGCTGATTTCGTCCGGCGCTCTGAGCGAGAGCATTCCGCAGCCGACGAGCGAAAGGGCTGAGGCTATCTCTGCGGCGTCTGGCGGCTCGTCGCGCGGATTGTCCCTGTCACCGGCGCGCCAGAGCACTGAGAGGGGGCCGACCGTTGGGTCAAACGCGCCGCCTGATATCTCCGCTATCCGAAGAGCTTGGAAGAGGAGCCCGAAGACCTCTGGTGAGACACTCACGCCAGAGCTGCCTGCGCCTGCGTTTGCGCGCGAGATGTCCGACGACGCGTCGTGCATGGAGAGCTTTTTGTCCAGGCTCGCGATCAGCTCGAAGGCGCCGTCGAGTATCCTGTCGAGCTCGTCGGCGGATTTTCTCGAGTGAACGGAGACGCTCACGAGTGTGTCCATGGCGACGCCGTCCCTCGACCGCGAGTTCATACCGAACCCCGGAACGCGGAGCGCGACGGCTGCCACAGCGGCGCAGGTTAAAATTATCGCGGCAATGACACGGCGCCTTTTGCCATTCGCGTGTTTCGTATACTCTGTCATCTCAGCCTCCTATGCCTCCACCAATTATATATACTGCGTTCCGTTTTTCTGTGCATAAAAGTATTTTTTGGGATATAATTTTGCGGGTTTACACTTGAGAACACGCATCATAAGCTTATTTCATCCAAGGAGTGATCGTTCTATGGAGCGCCGGGTGTCCGAGGCAAAGCGCAGGTTTTTGGCTGACGAGTCGCGAGATTGGGTGGAGCGTGGGCTGATATCGGAGTCCCAGCGGGGCGGCATCCTGGAGTGCTACACTGTCGCGAGACGTCTGCCGGCGATAGTCTTGACGCTCGGCGTCTCGATGATCGGCATCGGCATCCTCTGCTTCATAGCGGCGAACTGGCGGGGCATACCGGACTGGTTGAAGATCGCCCTTATCGTAGGCTCGTACATGGCGAGCGCGGGCGGCGCGTATGGCTTCGAGACGAGGGGGCGGCGAGTCGCGTCGGAGTTGTCGCTGTTTCTGTCGGGCTTTTTGCTTCTGGGGGGACTCGTGCTTATATCGCAAATCTTCCACATCGATGGGAGCGCCTCGGGACTGCTCGCGACCTGGCTCGTCGTTTTCGCCCCTGCGTTTTTGCTCGTGCGCGGCATTTCGATATATGTATTGTACGAGATCGTCGCGGTCATCTACATCAATATAATATACGCCGCGTTTTTCGATTACAGGTACCGGGTCAGAGAGAACCCCGATCTCATTCTCGGGCCGTGGGAGCCGTATCTGCCGCTGTTTTTGCTCGTAGGGCTCGCCTGGTGGACCTGGTGGCGCGCGCGGGCGGTTTCGGGGGGTGGACCGGGCGAATTGGACGAGTCAAACGACTCAAAAATAAAAGTGTTTTTCGTCGGGGGCTCGACGAGGAGAGTTTTCCTGAGCAATTTTCTGGTTCTGAACTGGTTCACATGGATGTGCGTAATCAACAGCACACATGAGAACCTAATGCCTTACGTGTTCGGCGTGCTCGTCATAGGCGCGCTCATAGGCGTCATGGCGCGTTGGCTCGACGCGGCGGACCTCGACTGGCAGTGTCTGCTGTTTGTCGGCGCGTCTGGCATTGCGCTATCCTTTCCCTGGATCTGGCGCACGGGCGATGCTTATTATCGCGGGGGCAGCTATCTCGCGGCCCCGATACTGTCGAGCGTCGCGCTCGGTGTCTGGCTCGTGTACCGCATCGTCCTCCGCCGGCGCGGCGGAGGGTTCACTGTCTTCCTGTTCTGCGCGCTCCTTGCCCGATGGTACTTCGACATGTACCACAGCTTCAGGTCGAAGTCGTTTTTCTTCGTGACTGGCGGGATTCTGTTGCTGCTCGTGGCTTTCGCCTACAGGCGATGGAACAAAATCCGCGACGCCAGGGAAGCGGCGGCTGACGATAAGAGGGAAGGCGGTGAGAGCGATGATTGAGAAGCTCCTGAAATCGACGGCCCTGAAGTACGCGGCTATCGTAGCTCTGCCGTTGCTGGCCCTCTTTTACTCACCGCTCCAAAATTTCACGATACTGGCGCTCGGCGAGCGGGTGCTGCTGGAGACCGAGCCGGTCGACCCGAGAGATTTTCTGCGCGGTGACTACGTGATGCTCGACTATAAAATATCGGACGTGGACAAGAATATTCCGCTGAAATCCCTGAAATCCCTGGAAGGCTACGAAGGCACAATAGAGGTCTGCGTGTCGCTCGCAAGGGACGCCGACGGGATCGGAACCGTCAGCGCCATCTCGGTCTCGCGTCCTTCGGACGGGCTGTATCTAAAGGGTTTCCTGGATTATTCAGATTACTCATGGAGATCATCCTACTCGATCGAATACGGCCTCGGCGTCTACTACGTCCCGGAGGGGACGGGCCGTGATCTCGAGCTGGCCGTAAGAGAGGGTAAAGTCCTGGCGGACGTGCGCGTCCTCAATGGGCACGGTGTGTTAAAGGGGCTCGAGATCGTCGAGTGACGGCGCAGTACACCAAACAAAGGAGGTTCTTCAGCCTTGAGTTTGGGTGAGGGCGGTGTTGTGCTGAGGGAGGTATGGGAAAGGCGTGCGCTGGAATGGCTGGCGCCCTGGGCCTGCGCGTCGGCGAACAGCCGGGGGAGGGAGCGGGAGGAAACGCTATGCCCGCTTCGGACGGCGTTTCAGCGCGACCGCGACAGGATCATACATAGCAAATCCTTCCGGAGGCTGAAGCACAAGACGCAGGTTCTCTCGCTTCCGGAGAGCGACCACACGAGGACGCGCCTGACACACACCCTCGAGGTGGCCCAGATCGCGCGCACTATTTCGCGCGCGCTCCGGCTGAACGAGGACCTTACGGAGGCCATAGCGCTGGGGCACGACCTCGGCCACACGCCGTTCGGGCACACGGGCGAGAGGGCTCTGCGCAAGCTGGCGAAGGCGCACGGGCTTCCCGGCTTTCACCACGCCGCGCAGAGCCTCCGCGTCGTGGATATCCTCGAGCGCGACGGCAGGGGGCTCAACCTCACCTGGGAGGTGCGCATGGGGATAATTCAGCACTCCAAGGGACAGGTCAACGTGAGGGACGGCTTCAACCTGGAGAGCCCGTCGACAGTCGAGGCGTGGGTCGTCAGAGTGTCCGACTCCATAGCGTACCTGAACCATGACCTCGACGACGCTCTGGGCGCCGGTTTTTTGAGCATGGAGGAGATACCGGGCAGCATCATAAATGTTCTGGGCGCCTCGCATGGCGCCAGAATCGACTCGCTTGTGCGCGACGTCGTCGCGAACAGCGACGGGGGGCGCATAGAGTTCAGCACGCCGTTTCTGGAGCAGATCGAGAACCTGAGAAATTTTCTCTACGTGTCCGTCTACTCCCACGAGTCGGTAAAAAAAGAGGAGCCGAAGGTCGCGAGGGTCATCGGCACGCTCTTCGAGCACGCGCTCGCCGGCAGTCTCATGGAGCCGCGCGAGGCTGTCGACTGGATATCTGGAATGACTGACAGGTACGCCATCCATCTCTTCCGCGAGATAGCTGAGCCCGAAACCTGAGAAGACAAATGATCCCCGCTCCGCACGCGCTGCGGAACGGGGATCATTTTGAAGCTGCGCCTTGCTTGGGAGGAGTGACGCCCGCGTGCTGTGGGTGTTTTTGTTTTTTTCGCGGGCGTCTAAACTCTTAACTTTTGCGCGTCCCGGTCTGAATAAGGCCGGAGTTTTATTGTTTCAAGCGTCCGCTTTCGGCGGCCGCATTGTCTTTATTTATCTTTGTTTGTCTTACCCCGTCTTCATCTTGTGGCATAATATTACTCCCGGCTTCGCAATGTGGCATTGTCCATGACCACAACCCGCCCACTGTATATATATACAATTCCTAATTGCAATTTCTGTTTTTTGCGATTATACTAAAAGCGTTCAGAGGACAGTCCGGATTCAACCGGGTAAATTCGATGGTTTCAAAAGCAATTTAAGCGCCGGAGTAGGATTGGCAGCAGTGCGATCATTCTTGTCGTGTCGTCTGGTTCGTTTGAGGATGACGGACGCTGGTTGGTTATTGTAAAAATATTTAAGGAGGGATTAGATGGATAAGCTTTCTCAGCAGCAAGTGGAGCTTATTGTGAGGACGATGGCGGAAACGGCCATCAAAAACGAGGCTTATTTCTCGGAGCTGGACGCTGTGATGGGCGACGCGGACTTCGGCGTTTCGCTCGCCGGTGGGTTTAAGGCGGTGTTGGCTCAGTGGGATAAGTTTGATATGTCCTCGATAGGGAGCTTTCTTCTGAGCGTCTCCAAGGAGATTACCGGCAACACGGGCGGGTGCTCCGGCCCGGTGTGGGGAACTCTCTTCATGCGTTGCGGCATGGCCTTCAAGGGAAAGGCTGATGTAAGCCTCGACGAGATTATCGCGGCGTTCAAGAGCGCTATCGAGGGCATCATGAAGCGCGGAGGAGCGCAGATCGGCGATAAGACGCTCATCGACGCGCTTGACGCGATAGTCAAGTCATTCGAAAAATCCGTGGCCGACAATACGCCCCTGCTCGAAGCGTTCAGGAAGGCGTCGGACGCGGCGGTAGAGATGCGCGAGACGACGAAGGATTGGGTCGCCAAGAGGGGACGCCAATCTTTTACGGGCGACCGCAGCATCGGCACGTACGACCCTGGGATCGTCGCCATCGGCGATATGTCGAAAGCTATAGTCGCCGCGCTTTCCTGAAAAATACCGCTGTTTTCAAATTCACCGCCAAATTTAATACATACATAAGGAGGAATTGCTGTTGAAAAAATTCGTGAATGACCCGGCAAACTTCGTCAAAGAGATGTTCGAGGGTATTTATCTGGCGAACAAGGACAAGCTGAAGTGGGTTCCCGAGTACAACATCCTCTACAGAGCCGACCTCCCGAAGGACAAAGTCGTTGTGATGCAAGGCTCCGGCTCCGGCCACGAACCGGCGCACTCCATGGTCGTCGGGCCGGGCATGCTCGACGCCTGCTGTCCGGGCAACATCTTCGCCGCGCCTCCGATGGACTACGTCTACGAGTGCACGAAGCTCATCGCCAACGACAAGGGCGTCCTGCACCTCATCAACAACTACCAGGGCGACCGCATGGCGTGGGACATGGCGCGTGAGATGGCCGAGGCTGACGGCATCAAGATCGGCGTCGTGATCATAGACGACGACGTCTCCGTCACGAATAGCCTCTACACCGTTGGGCGCCGCGGTGTAGCTGGCAACTTCTTCGTCATCAAGGCGGTCGGCGCCGCCGCCGCCAAAGGCAAGTCGCTAGAGGAGCTCGTCGCCCTGGGCGAGAAGGTGAACAAGAACGTTCGCTCCATGGGTATCGCGCTTTCGTCCTGCACGCCGCCCGCGAAAGGCGCCCCGATCTTCGACATCGGAGACGATGAAATAGAGATCGGCATCGGGATCCACGGCGAGCCAGGCAGGCGCCGCGACAAGATCCGCTCGGCCTCCGAGATCATCGAGGAAGTCTTCACGGCTGTCCACGACGACATTCCCTTCCAGAAGGGCGATCGCGTGGCCATCATGGTCAACGGCATGGGCGGCACACCGATCAGCGAGCTCTATCTGCTCTACGGCCTCGCCGCGAAGAAAGCGGAAGCAAAGGGTCTCACGATAGTGAAGAATTACGTCGGCAACTACTGCACGTCGCTCGAAATGCAGGGCTTCTCGCTAACGCTCCTCAAGCTCGACAGCGAGATCGAGTCGCTTCTGAACGAGCCGGCTGAGATACCGATCCGCGTATTCTAAAAAAGGCCGGTCTAACGTCAGAGGTCTGAAGCGGAATTTTTCGGGCGCCCGAAAAAATGGAGCGGGCTAAAGCGGACCCGCTCCATTTTTTGAGAGATAAGCGAGCGGTGTGTGGGAGGCAAAGCGCCAATCCGGGTTTCGACGTATCTTATGTTTATTGCCCGCAGGGGTTATATTCTCAATCGTCGCGGTTTGATACCGCAAAGGCACGCTCCTTTTGGCCGGCCGCGGCGGGAAAAATTCTTGAAAACACATGGGGGGATTTGACATGATCGAAGCTGTCTTGTTCGACCTCGACGGAACGCTCCTGAATACGCTGGACGACCTTGCGGACAGCGGCAACCACGTGATGTCGCTGAGCGGCTGGCCGACGCACGAGACCGACGCTTATAAATACTTCGTCGGAGACGGCGTCGTGAACCTCGTGACGCGGATAATGCCGGAATCTGCCCGCTCACCCGATGAGATCGAGCGGGTGAGAAAAGCTTTCGTCGAGCATTACCAGGCACACGCTGTGGATAAGACGCGACCGTACGATGGCGTGACGGACATGCTCGGCGCCATCGCAAAAGCCGGCGTCAAGATGGCCGTCGTCTCCAATAAGCCGGATGCCCAGACCCAGTACACTGTATCGCAGTTTTTCGGGTCCAATCGCTTTGACTTCGCCGTAGGCAACAGACAGGGTTTGAAGCTCAAGCCCGCCCCGGATATCGCCGTCCTGGCCCTCAATGAGCTCGGTGTCTCCCCAGACAGGACGCTTTTTGTCGGCGACACCGGCGTGGACATGCGGACAGCCAAAAACGCCGCTTGCATCGCCGTCGGCGTCACGTGGGGCTTCCGTACAAAGGAGGAACTGCTCGAAAACGGCGCCGATCACATAATCGACTCGCCAGGGGAACTCGCCGCTCTCCTTAATGGTCCGCACTAGACTGTACGATGACCGAGCGGTTCCGCCTCGATCGCAACGGTTCATTATGCCCGAACCTTTTCGGATAGTTGCACGGTCTATACCGCCTTACGAGGCCGTCCCCTCTTGCGCTTCAGCGCAACTGGCGCCAACGGCCCTGCTTCTTCGACAGAGGCTACCGGTTCAATGGCTTCCGCAACAGCCGGCCCCGCTGGGATCGGCTTCGCCTGTTTCTTTTTCGCCGTCCGAACCGATTTTTGCTTCTCCGTCTCCGACGTGTCCATAACCTCGGGTTGTGCGGCCTGTACCTCCTTGCGGGGCCGTCCCCTCTTGCGCTTCGGCACTTCTGGCGTCAACGGCTTGGCCTCTTCAACCGAGACTCTCTGTTCAACGCTCGCGCGCTGCCGGTTGCTGGATTTTTTTTGCGGCCCCGGCTCTACTCCCCGATGCCGCAAATAGCGATAGAGTGTGTTTTTGCCTATGCCGAGCTTCTCACATATCGCCATTACGCTTAATTTGCCATCGCGGTACAGCGTCTCGGCCGCCGCCGCTGTAGTCTCGGCCTTGCTGGATAAGCCCTTTGGCCTTCCCCCGACGTGCCCGCGGGCGCGGGCAGCGGTGAGCCCGGCCTGTGTCCGTTCGCGGATCAACTCCCGCTCGAACTCGGCGAGGCTCCCGAATATGTTGAATATGAGCCGCCCCTGCGCGGTCGTCGTGTTGATGGGGTCGTTCAGGCTTTTCACCCCAATGCCTCTTGCCGACAGCTCCGCCACAAGCTCGATGAGATGCGCCAGTGACCGCCCCAGCCGGTCGAGCTTCCAGATGACTATGACGTCGCCCTCCCTTGTGTTGGCGAGCATGTCATCGAGCGCGGGACGCGCGGTCTTGGCTCCGCTTGCCACGTCCGTGTACAGCCTCTTGCATCCGGCTTTCCGAAGAGCGTCATGCTGGAGATCGGCGCTCTGATCGTAGGTGCTGATTCTCGCGTATCCGATTTTCATTCGATTTCCGCAAACACTGTATTTATCACTACGTCCAGAATATCTCCGGGTAATTTTTCTATAAAGCAGCAGTTTCTTTGTTTGATATCCAAAGATTTAATCTGTTCGCACATTATTACTCCTGTTGTCCGCGTACGCTCATCCAACCTAACATGTAGCGGGAAACTGTTCATGGTATTGGTAATAGGACATACAATAGCCAAATTCGTTTTGTTGTTGAAAAAATCATTGCTTATAACTAATGCGGGGCGGTATCCCGCCTGTTCGTGGCCGCTCTGGGGGTTGAAATTCAACTTGACAATATCTCCCCGGCTTACCATATTTCATCACCAACCGGGCTGCCCCAGCTTATTTCTTCCGGTACATAAGCGCTATCAAAATTCTCAAATAACTCCTGAATGGTTTTTTTCTTATGATGTTTCCTAATGATAATGGAGCTTTTTCCCGCGATAATTTCCACTGGGTCGCCGTTTGAGATATTGGCAATATCCAAAATTTCGCGTGAAATACGCACACCCTGACTATTTCCCCATTTAGCCACAGTAGTTATCATGTGAACTTCCTCCCTCGTATAACGTATATACTTAGTATATCCTCTATGCAAAAGGAAGTAAATATTCCCATATACTCATTTACGAGTCACTCAATAATATTTAGATTTATGATACCATTATTTAGAGCTATTTTGCGGGGGGTTTTGGTAGATATTGGAGAGGCTGCCTAGAGTATCGAAAAATGGTGGTTTGTTGGGCCATTTCGCGTGCAATACGCGAAATGGAGTGAAAGTTTTCCGCTCAAAGGGATTTTGATCTTGAATTTGTGTTTTGCCGTTCGTGTGTCATTGCGGGTTATGGTTCTCCGGGTTGTGATTTTGTGTTGTTTTTGTCTTTTTATTAATTCTTTTTCTCTTTTTAGGCATGGCTGAGCCGTTGTAATTCCTGGATTTTTTTGCCGTTAGTCGGAGGGATTTGACGCATTAGTCGGAGGGATCTGACGCAAAAAAGGCCGGTTAGTCGGAGGGATTTGACGATGAATTAATCAGAGTTGGTTGACAATCACTCCGACTAATGGTAGCGTCGTCGTGTCATTCGTGAATTATTAAGGCACCAGCGGTATTGTCAAAGAATTAGTCGGAGGGATTTGACGCACACCGTAAAGCATGATTGGAGGCGGCTTTATGCCGAAAAAGGTTGATATTATCGTGAAAGAATCGAACGAGATTGCGAGGGCCAGAGTCGTCCCGCAGCCTACAAGCGTTTGGGAGGAACGTATCATATCGCATATCGTGGCTAAAAACCGAATGGACGATACGGCGTTCGCTCGGCATAGAATCAGCGTTCAGGAACTTGCCAATGAAAAAAGGCTCTCCACCGTCCAATATCAGGAGGTTAAAAAGGCGGTTGCCCGGCTCGGGCATACCGCCGTAGAAATACGGACGGGCAAGCGCGGATTAGGCGTCATACCCATATTTGCCATAATCGATATTGACGACGACGGAAACATTCAAGCAGAAATAAATCACACGCTGAAATCGCACTATCTGGAGCTTGACAGGGAATTTACCCTGCTCTCTCTCCCTGAGTTTCGGGCGCTGACGAGCATTTACAGTCAGCAGCTATACCGCTATCTCAGCTCATGGAGTGGTGTTGATGAAAAGATTGTTTTGTTGATGGAGCTTCACATCCTGCTCGACACACCTCCGTCGTTCAGGAAAGATTTCAGGAGTTTCCGCAAGTACGTCCTAGAGGTCGCCCACAGGGAGATAAACGATGCCGCCCAAAGAACACCCAGCGACAAAACTCTTGAGTTCGAGTGGGAAGCAATCAAAGAGGGCCAGCGCAAGACCGTGGCGGTTCGATTCGTATTCAATATCGTTAAGGTACGGCTACAGGAGAAACGCGCCACCGAAGCCGCCGCAAGACAGGAACGAGACAAGGCCGAAGAGATACGGAGCGCGGCGAACAGTTGCTATCTCAGCTATTACAGGCAACTCAAAAAAGAATGTACGCCAAAAAAACGCTCGCCGCGTTGTAAATACTGTAACAGCGAGCGCGGATTAATGAGGTTCCGGCAGAAAGATTTGGGGCTCGACCTCGAAAGGAGCGAGACAAAATGAAAAAGCACAGCGAGCATGATTAAACGTCCGGCGAGATAGAAAAAGCGGCTATGGCGCCTGTTCGACGCTGACCGCAGGCAGCTATAAAATACAGCTTCGATAAACTACTCAATAACAGACATTTATGCGCCTATGATTTTAAACAGGAATCTTCTGCAATTGCAATATTCTATGGGATTTTTTGATCTCATTAACTGTGATTTGTTGGGCAATTTCGCATGTGACACGCGAAATGTGGTGAAGTTTTTCCGCTCAAAGTGATTTTGACCTTGATCTTGAATTTATGTTTTGCTCCCCGTGTGTCGTTGCGGGTTATAGTTTTTAGAATATCGCCGGGCTTGTCCCGGCAATACCTTTAGGCGGCGTAGCCGTCGCCTTGTCCGTGTTGTGCCTTGTGACTCTGGGCATGTGTACTAAGAACAGTCACGGAGGGAAAAACAACGCTGGGATTTGAAGTGGTTCTTGACGTTGATTTTCAGCTTTTTTATCTTTTCTTATATCTTTTCTCTTTTCTAGGGGGGTGCCAGGGCTTGCTATCACTGCATTTTTTTTCACTTAGTGGGACGAATTAGACCCTTTAGTGGGACGAATCAGACCTCAAAAAAGGTATCTAGCGGGACGGATTAGACGCGATTTTAGTGGAACATATTGACTGATATGTCCCACTAATGATAACATTGCCTCGCTGTTCCAGATTTATCAACAACTCGCGGGTATTTTTATAAGAATAGTCCAACAGATTAGACGTACACCGTAAACCCTGATTGGAGGCGACTTTATGCCTAAAAGAGCAAATCACATCGTAAAGGAATCTAACGCTATCGCACGGGCACGGCTCATGCCAGAAACGGGTAGCCTTTGGGACGAGCGCATAATCGCGGCTATCGCCGGACGGAACAGGACTGATGAGATAGAGTTTCGGGAACACATCGTCGACGTCAAGGAGCTTTCGACCCCGGACGGCCTCTCGACCTCGCAATACCGGGAAATTAAAAAAGCGATAACCCGCCTTACACGATCGTATTTTCAAGTTCTGCGCCGGAACGGGAACTTTATGAACTATCCGATATTCGCCAAAATTGGGCTTGAAGATGGCTCCGTCACGGGCAAATTCAATCCAGACTTGAAAGAACATTACCTCGAACTCAGGAAGCAATTCGCCATGAGGTCATTGCCGGAATTTCAGGCATTATCAAGCACCTACAGCCAAAAATTATACCGCTATTTGAACTCGTGGCGCAATGAACCGGAAACGACTGTCTCACTGGCGGAGCTCCACGAGACGCTTGCGACACCGCCATCGTTCCGGAAAAATTTCAAGAGCCTCCGCATCCGTGTCCTCGAGGTCGCCCATAGGGAGATAAACGCCGAAACGGGACTTGAGTTTGACTGGGAACCAGTCAAAGAGGGCAAGCGCAAGGTCGTGGCTGTCCGGTTCATCTTCGACATTCGGGCCGCGCGATCGGCGGCGAGGAAGGCCGCGCTTGCGGTAGTTATTAAGCCTAAGCGATCGCCGGAGGACGAAGAGATTGACAGGCTACAAGCGGCTTCAAACGAGTGCTTCAAGAAATTTTACGAGCGCATAGGCAAAGACTGCGCCCCGAAGAAACGTTCAAAGCGGTGTCAATACTGCCTTGAGCGTGGCCGCATGGGTATCAGGGCGAGGGTTGCCCGGCAAAAGGAACTGAACCTCGAAGGGAGCGGGACGAAATGACCGCCGCGCCGATCGACGCGATTTGATTGGCCCAATGTGAGGACAATTCCGGTGTCAGTGTGATATAATAAGCATGGCCCCGGTAATTGTTAGGGCTTTTCGGTCATAGGCTGGCACCTTGACCGAGTTTCAAAGCCCGGTTTATCGGTACCACCGCAAGACGAGCTTTAGCACCAGAGCTACCCACCAACGACGGCGTGGGTGGCTCTTTTTTAATGCCTTTCGGCGCTTCCGGCGTTTCGACTCATCTGGCGTCACCTCCCTCCCAAATTGCGGGTGTTGATGGGGCGA